>JAUCQC010000057.1 GCA_030372965.1 bacterium | reverse complement strand
TATACATACAAGGACCGATAAAATCAAGGTAAAATTGACCGGCCGGACGGCCGGCCGCCAGCCGCCCTCAAGGCGCGGCCTGCTGAGCACCCGTTCAAAAAAACGCTCCGGGAGGGCATCAACCTCCCGGAGCGTCTGATGGATCCTGTCCGGAATCGGTCCGGCCGGCGGGCCTGGCCTCCTACTTCAGCCCCCGCTTCTCCAGAAGCGCGTCGATCGTGGGCGGCGCGCCGCGGAACCGCTGGTACAGCACCATGGGATCCTCGGTGTTGCCCGCTTCGAGAATGTTCTTCCGGAACGCGTCCGCCAACTGCGGATTGAACAGCCCGGCCTTCTCGAAAGCCCTGAACGCGTCCGCGTCCAGCACCTCGGCCCAGATGTAGCTGTAATATCCGGCCGAATACCCGCCGCTGAAAATGTGCGCGAAATACGGACTCCTGTACCGGGAGACGATCTCCGGCATGAGCCCGATCCGCTCCAGGGAGGCTTTTTCGAAGGCGGTCGCGTCCTTGGGCGTGCTGTCCGTCAGCGTGTGCCAGTCCATGTCGAGGAAGGAGGCCGCCAGGTATTCCACGGTGGCGAAACCCTGGTTGAAAAGTCCGGCCTTTCGGATCTTCTGAATCAACGCGTCGGGAATGGGTTTTCCCGTCTGATAGTGGACGGCGTACCGCTTCATCACCTCGGGCGCGAAGGCCCAGTTTTCCATGATCTGCGAGGGCAGTTCCACGAAATCGCGGGGCACGCTCGTGCCCGACAGCGTGAGATACGTGCACTGGCTGAGCAGGCCGTGCAGGGCGTGTCCGAATTCGTGGAACAGGGTCTCCACTTCCTCCAGGCTCAGCAGGGAGGGCTGGTCCGCCGTGGGCTTGGAAAAATTGCCGACATTGACGATCACCGGCCGGATGTTCCTGCCGTCCTTTTTGTACTGCTCCCTGAAATTGCTCATCCAGGCGCCGCCCGATTTGCTGGCTCTCGGATAGTAGTCCGTGTAGAGTATGCCGATCAGGGAGTCCGCGGTGTCGCGCACCTCGAACGTCTCAACGTCCGGATGGTACTTGGGGATGTCGGCGCGCTCGACGAACTTCAGCCCGAAGAGGCGGGAGGCCGTGTCGAAAACGCCCTTCCGGACGCTCTTCATCTCCAGATAGGGCCTCAGCGCCTCTTCATCGAGGTCGTACTTGGCCTTTTTGATCCTCTCGGCGTAATACCACCAGTCCCACGGTTTGAGGTCGAAATCCCGACCTTCTTTTTTAATCATCTCGCGCATCTCATCGGCTTCGCCCGCGGCGCGTTTCAGGGCCGGCGTCCAGAGCTGGTTCAGCAGGTCGTAAACGGCTTTCGGATTCTTGGCCATGCTGTTTTCGAGCGCCAGTTCCGCGAACGTGGCGTAACCGAGCAGTTTCGCCTTGTCCACGCGCAGGGACGCCATGCGGGTGAGGATTTTCTTGTTGTCCAGCTCGTCACCGTGGTCGCCGCGCGTGATGTACGCGGTGAACATCTTCTCCCGGAGATCCCGTTTTTCGGAGTACTGGAGGAAGGGGATCAGGCTGGGCTTGTGGAGCGTGAACGCCCATTTTCCCTCATGGCCCCTCTCCTTCGCGGTTTCGGCCGCGGCTGTGATCACGGCCGCCGGAAGCCCGGCCAGATCGGCCTGATTGTCGAGGACGAGCTCGAACTTGTTGTTTTCTTTCAGGATGTTCTCGCCGAACTGAACGGAAAGGACCGAAAGCTCCTCGTTGATTTTCCGGAGTTTGGCCTTGTCCGCGTCATTGAGATTGGCGCCGTTGCGCACGAAGCGCTTGTATATCTCCTCGAGCGCCCGGTTCTGTTCCGAATTCAGGTTGAGCGTGTCCCTGCCGTCGTACACGGCCTTGATCCGTTTGAACAGGCCGGCGTTGAGCAGGATGTCGTCCCGGTGCGCGGAACGGATGGGCGCCAGCTCCTTGTCCAGGGCCTGCATCGTGTCGTTGGTCATGGATCCGGTCATGTTGTCGAACACATTCGTCACGCGGGACAGGTACTCGCCCGAGAAATCCAGGGCTTCGATCGTGTTTTTGAAAGTCGGCGCCTCAGAATTCCGGACAATGGCCTCAATTTCGCGGTTTTCGAGCTTGATGCCCTTGAGAATGGCGGGCTTGTAGTGTTCGATGCGGATCTGATCGAAGGGAGGCGTGCCGAACGGGGTGTTCCAGTCCGAGTCGAACGGGTTGGGTCCGGAACCGGCGCAGGAGAGAACCAGTACCAGCAGGCTGAACGCGGGCCAGCAGACGCTTTTCATGGGATGCTCCTTTTCATGGACAGGGGAGTCAAATCAAGGCTGTTTTAAGTATACGTAATACAGTATGGATTGTTTCGATCCGCCTTCTGTCAGTTTTTCCTGAACCTGAGTATCCTGGAGATCAGCCGCAGGGATCCGATGTACAGCCAGACCAGCGTGACCAGAAGCCCGAACGCGGAATACCACTCCATGAAGACCGGCGCCCGGTTCCGCGAGCCGGATTCGATCGTGTCGAAGTCCAGGACCAGGTTCAACGCGGCGAGCGTGACCACCGCCAGACTGAAAAGAATGCCGACGGTTCCGGACTGATGGATCAGGGGAATGGGCTGTCCGAAAACATACAGGATGAAGGAAATGAAATACACAAGCGCGACCGCCGCGGACGCCGCGATCACGCCGTCCTTGAACTTCCTTCCGGGCCGGATACGGCCGGTTGCGTAAAGGGCCAGAAGCGAGACGAAAACCGAGAGAGTCAGGAGTACCGCGTGCAGAACGATGCCGTGCGTCCGGTCCCCGTAACGCGCCGAGATGAACCCGACGCACAGGCCCTTGAGCGCCGCGTACACAGGCGACAGAGCCGGGGCCAGGGTCTTGCGGCGCACCGTGACGAACGCGACGATGAACGCCGCGACCGCGCAGACGATCGTGACGGTTTTCATCGCGGGGTATGCCGTCCGCGGATAAACGTTCTTCCAGACGACGAAGGCGGCGAGAATGACGATGCCGGCCAGAACGGCTGACTTGCGGACCACGCCCCCGATCGTCATGACCCGGTCCGTGGCCGGCCAGGTCCGGTTGAATGCCCGTCTCCTCAGCGCGGGGTTGTGGGTTCTGAACATTGAAAAAGCCGTCATTCTTCCCCGCTCTCTCTCCGCGTGAAACCGGACGGTTGACATGGAATGCCTTGCGGGAGACAGCGGCATCGGCGGATAGCCCGCCCGTCGCAGATCATGCCCCGCATCTCTCCTTCACCTTCCGGACATACCCCCGCATGTCGAATTTGCGCTCAAGCCCTTTGTCGTTCATGTAACGAACTTTTCCGAAAACCGGGCGCTCCCCCCACGGCCGGTCGTGTTTTCCGAAGATCCAGGCCGCGCCCGCGTATCCGTTCGGGTCCCGGCCGTCCAGAAAGTACCGGTTGTTGAACCGGATCAGAAGGCGGTACGCCTCCTCCGGATCGGGCGTCCATTCCAGTATCTTCTTCCCCCAGTACATGCGCATGTAACCGTGCATCTTGCCGCGGCACATCATCTCGGTCTGGGCGGCGTTCCAGTAGGGGTCGTGCGTTTCGGCTGACTCGAGGGCCTCCCGGGTGTACCGGAAAGGCCGCCGGTCCCCGGCGTGAAGCCGGAGCGTCTCTCGGGCCCAGGAGGGAAGGTTTTCAAACGCGTCATAGCGGCTGTTGAACCGGACGAAATTCATGGACAGCTCGCGCCGAACGATCAATTCCTCGAGAAACGGTTCGGCCGAGGGTGAGCCGGTTTCCCTCACGGCCATGGCGACGGCCAGCGGGGAGATCTGGCCGAAATGCAGATACGGGCTGAGATCCGAGGTAAAATCGAGCGAGGGATCGTTCCGCGATGTCCCGAAGCCCTCGAGCTTTCGCGACAGGAAGATCTTCAGGGTCTTTTCGGCCGCCTGTTCGCCTGGCGTCAGCCAGCTCACGGGTTGCGCAGACCGGTCGATACGGACCGCCTTCAGCAGCGCGTCTGGCCGGCTCGGGTCCTCGAACCGCATCTGGATTCCGATCGAATTCTTCTTCAGCCTGCGTTTCCGGACCGGGCGGAGAAACGCGCCGAGCCGGGCATGGATTTTCGGACGCAGAACGGCCGCGGAATAGGCCTCATGGTCCATGGCGGTTTCGACTGGAACGACGACGTCCGTCTCGACTTCGATCAGCCCGCAGTTCAGCCGGCCCGCGGCTTTCTCCCGCCAGTCCCTCTGGACGCGGAGGTACCCCCGGTCGGTGACGACGAGCGCAGCCTGCTCGGCCGCCTCGGCCACGGCCGTCACCGGCCGTCCTTTTCTCAGAACGAAGCGAATGCCGCGTTTTTTCAGCCGTTCCGCCGTGACCGACAGTCCTTCCAGCATGAACGCGTAGTGCCTCAGATTGGCGTCCGGAAAATCGTCCGTGAGACAGAAGAACACGACCAGGGGCAGGTCCCTCTCATTGGCCCGGTCCGCCGCGTATTCCAGCGCGTGATTCCATTCGCTCCGCTGGGCCTGCTGCATCCAGTACAGGACGAATTTTCCGTCGCGGGCCGGCTTGCCGTTCAGAGGACGGATTCGTTCGGACTGGATCATGGCCGCGGCTTCCTTCGTGACGGCACGCGGTCGCGCTTCAGAAAACGGGGATCCACGGGTGTCACGGACGACAGGCTCCGCGTGTGCAGGTACTGTTTGACTTCGATGCGGAGCAGGACCATGTCCTCTTCCTTCAGGTAACGCCTGAAATTCCAGTGTCTCCGGAGAAATGCCGCGGATGCGGTTCCTGCTTCAGCGCCCGAAACGGCCCGGACGGTTCCCGTGACGGTCATGCCGCAGGCGCCTTCGATTCGACCGCCGGAGCCGGGCCTCTCATCGATGACCAGGGAAACGTTCGGGTTCCGGCGCAGGTTCCGGTATTTAGCGGAATGCCGGGGTGTCAGGAAAACGAGACCCGCGCCTTCGTCAATGGACGCGAACGCGATCAGGGAGGCGTGCGGGCCCGCCCCGGACGAAGTGGCGAGCACGGCGAAGCGCTGTGTTCTCAGCAGTCGCCGCACGTCCGCCAGCACGCTGGGGGGGATGCGCTTGCTCCCGTGCATGATTCCCTTCAGGACTGAATCCACGCGTCATCCGCCAAAATGCCTGATCCGGGCCGCGACCGATCCGGACAACGGAAGGCGTCCCGGAAAACGGACCGCTCTGTCGGGGGGCCCGGTCGGCCCGTGCGGCCCCGGGACCCTAAAAGAGTCCGGTGATGTTCCCCTCGTCATCCACGTCTATCTTTTCCGCGGCTGGAATCAGGGGAAGACCGGGCATGCGCATAATTTCGCCGGTAATCGGAATGACGAAACCGGCGCCAGCGGCCACTTCGATCTCGCGCACCTGGATGCTGAAATTTTCCGGCCTGCCCAGCAGTTTCGGGTCGTCAGAAAGGGAGTTCTGGGTTTTCGCCATGCACACCGGCAGTTTTTCGAGGCCTAGCTTTTTGATTTTCTCCAGATCGTCCTTTGCCTTGGCCGTGTATTCGACAGCCCTGGCGCCGTAGATGTTCCTGGCGATGGTCTCCACCTTTCTGGGGATGTCCCAGGTCCAGTCATAGGTGGGCTTGTACCGGGTGTTGCACTTCGCCGCAATGCCGCAGACGATTTCCGCCAGTTCCATGGCGCCTTCCCCTCCCTTCCCCCACACGTCCGCCACGGAAGCGGAAACGCCAAGTTCCCGGCACCGGTCCTTCACGATGGCCAGTTCCCCGTCCGTGTCCGAGGCGAATCGGTTGATCGCGACAGCCGCCCCGACCTTGAACGCGAGTATGTTCTCGAGATGCTTTTCAAGGTTCCGCATGCCGCGTTTGAGGGCCTCCTTGTCCGGCAGATTCACGGCTTGGAGATCCGCTCCGCCGTGGTACTTCAGCGCCTTGAGCGTCGCGACCAGGACCACGGCCTTGGGGGAGAGACCGGAATACCCGCACTTGATGTCGAAGAACTTCTCGGCGCCGAGGTCGAAGGCGAAACCGGCCTCGGTGACCGCGTAATCCGAAAGGGAGAGCCCCATCTTGGTGGCGAGAACGGTGTTGGTCCCCTGCGCGATGTTGGCGAACGGGCCGCCGTGTATGATCGCCGGGTTCCCCTCGATGGTCTGCACGAGATTGGGCAGGATCGCGTCCTTCAGGAGCGCGGTCATGGCGCCGCTCGCCTTCAGGTCGCGCGCGTAGACCGGGTTCCGGTCGTGGGTGAATCCGACGAATATGTTCCCCAGCCGCGCCTTCAGATCCGGCAGGCTCTCCGCGAGGCACAGAATGGCCATGACCTCCGAAGCCGCGGTGATGTCGAAACCCGTCTCTCGGGGCACGCCGGACAGGGTGCCGCCCAGGCCGACGATGATCTTTCTCAGGGACCGGTCATTCATGTCCATGACGCGCTTCCAGTGCACGGTGCGCGGGTCGATGCCCAGGGAGTACTTGCGGTTCTGGATGTTGTTGTCGATCAGCGCGGCCAGCAGGTTGTGCGCCTTTTCAACGGCCGAGAAATCGCCCGTGAAATGCAGGTTGATGTCCTCCATCGGCACCACCTGGGCGCGGCCGCTTCCCGTCGCCCCGCCCTTGATGCCGAACACCGGGCCCAGCGAGGGCTCGCGGAGCACGGCCGTGGTCCGCTTTCCGATCCGGTTCATGCCCTGGGTCAGGCCGATGGAAACCGTCGTCTTTCCCTCGCCCGCTGGCGTGGGGGATATGGCCGAGACCAGGATCAGGTTGCTCCGGCTCCAGGCCGCGGCGTCAATGTATTTCAGCGGCACCTTGGCCTTGTACTTGCCGTAGAGGATGAGATCGTCTTCGGCGATGTTCAGCTGGGCCGCGATTTCCCGGATGGGTTTCATGGATTGTGAATCCTTCCAGATCTGGATGAATTCGGTTCAGGGGACGTTCCCGGATCGATCCTATTTGACCAGCGTGCAGGAGGCCGCGGTTATCGTCGCGCCAGCCTTCAACCGCACCACGTACAGGCCGGACGTCGCGGAGGACGCGTCCCAGACCTCGGCGTGCACGCCGGCCTTCCTCGTCCCGAACGCCGGTTTTCCGGCGACGCGGCCCGCTGCGTCGAACACGGTCAGCTCGACATCGGCCTCCGCGGCCAGCTCGTATTCCACGGTCAGAGAGCCGTTGAAGGGATTGGGATACAGCCGCACCACGGCCGGCGATTCGGGCTTCACGGACCGTGGTTCGGACACGCCGCTCGCGGCCGAGCCGCTGCTCCGGTAAATGCCGGCGCCCCAGGTGCCGGCCAGCACGGCATTGCCTGCGTCCGGCGCCACGCAGGTGACGTATTCGGTGACCAGCCCGGAACTGAACTGCTGCCAGGCCGCGCCCGGGGCCGTCAGCACGTACACGCCGCCGTACGTCGTGGCCCCGAACAGGTGGCCCTCGCCGTTGACGCAGAAGCGCTCGATGGTCTGGTGGAACCCCTCCCCGGCCTTGACCCAGGTCTCGCCGCCGTCCCGGGACACGTATGTCCCGTACATGAAGACGGAAGCGAACAGGTTGCCGCGGTTGTCCGCGATCATGGCCTTGATGATGTTTCCGGGCAGGTCGCCGTTCTTCGGCTGCCACGTGGCCCCGTTGTCGTCCGAGCGGTAGAGCCCGCTCATCGCCGTGCCCGCGAAAAGCCTGCCGTGACCGTCCGAGACGAGACAATTGATGTGCAGGTCCGCGATGCCGTCGTTCACCGCGGTCCAGGTGGCGCATCCGTCGAGGGATCGATACACGCCGTTCATGGCGGTGGCCGCGAAAACCGAGGTTCCGCTCCCGAACGCCAGTGCCGTGACGTGCCTGTACTGCAGGTCGTTGTTGAACCGGTTCCAAGACGCGCCCTTGTCGTCCGACACGCACACGCCGCCGTCCTTCACGCCCGCCAGCACGCGGCCGGTCGCGTCAAACGCGATGGCGCAGACATAGTTGAGAAGAGCCGCACTCCGGGAAGGCGTCCAGGTCAGGCCGTGGTCGGAAGAAGTAAACAGTCCGTTGTAATAAGTCGCGGCGTACAGGGTGCCGTCCGGGCCGACCGCCAGGGTTTGAATGTGCGTGTTCGTGATTCCGCCGTACCGCGGCTCCCAGGAATCGCCGCCGTTGCCGGACACGTAAACCCCCTGGCCGTAGAAACCGGCGTACACGGCCCCGTCCGGGCCGGTCACCAGCACGTCCGGACTCGGATTGTCCAGGCCCGTTTCAGCGGAGGTCCAGGCCGTCCCGCCCTCCGGGGATTTCTGGAGGGATCCGCCCGTGCTGAGCAGGATGCGGCCGTCCGGGCACACGGCCACGGCATCGGCCACAAACCGGGTCATGAGGCCGTTGATGTCGGACCAGGAATCCCCGCCGTTTTCGGACATGTAGATGCCTTCGCCCTGCGTGGCCGCGTACACCGTGCGGTCCCCGTGCGTCGCGATCGCGAGAAACCAGGCGACCGGAAGCCCGTTGCTGAGCGTTTCCCATGTGTCCCCGTCGTTCCTGGACCGGTACAGGAAGCCCCGGGTGCCGAGGTACAGGGTTCCGTGTCCGTCAGAGACCAGGGTCTCCACCGTGTAATTGGACAGCCCCGTGCCGGCCGTGGTCCAGGTCGCGCCGTCGTCCGTTGAACGGAAGATCTTGCCACCGTATCCGCCCGCGAACACGTGTCCGTTGTCGTGAACCGTCACGGACTGCGGCTGCATGTCCGTGATGCCCGTGTTCGCGGCGGTCCAGGTGTCCCCTCCGTCGAGGGTTCGGAACACGCCGCTGTTCAGGGTGGCGGCATACGCGACGCCCGCACGGCCGGCCGCGATCGCGTTGATCCGCATGTCCGTCAGGCCCTCGGAACAATGGGTCCAGTGCAGTCCGTTGTCGTCCGAACGGTACACGCCGCAGTCGGCCGTGCCGATGTACATGCGGCCGGACGCGTCGAACGTGATTCCCGTCACGACTCCGCTTCCCGGCCCGGGCAGGCGCTCCCAGGTGATGCCGGCTTCGGTCTGCGGCGCGGCCAGAAGCGCGGCCGCGAGCAGAAGTATGCCTGAACTGATGCGGTTTATCACCTCTCCTCCTCTTCGTTTGGATCAGCCCCGCAACGCAGAGCTATCGGGAGAAAAGCCCCAGCCACCGGCCCGCGGCAGCGCCGGCCAGAGTGGTGAGGCCGCTGAGAACGGCCCCCCAGGCCATGTCGACCAAAGTGACGATCAGGGGCCAGTTCCTGACTGTGGCGAGATTCGTCAGGTCATAGGTGGCGTACGCGACCAGCCCGAACAGGGCGCCACGGAGAACCGCGGCCCCCATGGAGCCGGCTTTCAGTCCCGGGACGAGCACGAACACCAGGATCCCGGCGATGAACAGCAGGTAAAAGACGATCGCCGCGGGCCAGTTGACCTCGGGCGCCATCAGGTAACCGAGGTGCTTCCGGTAGAATCCCTTCGCGACAAGCCCCAGCCAGACCATGTCGATCACGAAAAAAGCCGCGAACGTGATCGCATAGAGTTTGAGATAAGTCCACATGGCGGTTTCTCCTTTCCCGCGTTGAGTCGCCAGATCGGCTCCGTTACGCGCCGTTTCCCTCGATCAGGCGAAAGAGGATCCAGGCCGCGCGTCCGGTCACGTCCTTGCAGTCGGCCATCCCCGGCATCTTCTTCGATTTCTCGATGACGTCCTTGCACACCGTGGTTCCGAATTCCGCCATGAAACGCCGCCGGTATTCCGCGGACAGGGCCACAAGCCGGTCGATGTTCCCGTCTCCTCTTTCCCGGCCGTACATGGAACCTAGCGCGATCACGCCGCCGGACAGGGCGCCGCACACGTCTTCGCGGCACCGTCCGATGCCCCCGCAGAACCCGGAGGCGACTCTGTCCACGGGCCCGGACTCTTTTGGAAAGAGCTCGTGTATCGTTCGACTGATCGATTCCGCGCAGTGGAACCCCTGGCCGTAGTGCTTCAGAACGATCTGGCGGATTTCTTCTTCCTGCATGGACGTTTCCTTTTTATTTATGGCGGGTTTCCCGGGACTCACATCAATGAATTACCCTAATTGAATTGATTGATCCGTGTCAATCCGTCTGATCCGTTGAATCCGTGTTCCGTTTTTTATTGGGACAGTATCCCGCGCAAATCCGAAGCGCTCACGCTCAACTGCCCCGCCTCGGGCAGCCGCTCGGTCAGCGTCCTCCAGTTCCGATCCTTCCGGAACACGGACTTGAAAATGGGAAGGGATTCCGCCACGCGTCCCGTGTTCGCGAGCATCACCGCGTGCCAGTACTTCATCTCCAGGTTTTCCGGGAACAGCCCCTCAGCGGCTTTGTATTCGAACAGCGCTTTCGGGATGTCTTTCTTCTCCACGGCCAGGTCGCCCGCGTTCATGTGCTCATAGGCCCGGAACACCCGGAGGAGCCGCTTCAGCTCCGGAATCGGCTCGGCATGGTCCTCGACGCGAAGGTCGATGAGCCTGTCCTCCCAGGGCCGGTCCGTGGCCTCTCCCCGGACGATCAGCAGCGCGGCGGACTGTTTTCCGCGTATGTCTCCGCCGGCCTTCTGGCCGGCTTCGAGTGCCGCGATCATCCGCTCGGCGAGCGGGCCCTTGGACTTTCGGAAGGCCTCCGCCATGGCCGGCCACACGGAGGCGTTCAGCATCATGTTCGCCTGGCAGGAGAACTGCGGCCCGGTCTGATGACCCGCGTCCCTGATGCACTTCCTGCCAGTCCACGTCGCGACATTCCCCTTCGCGTCCACCACGGCCAGCTGTCTCAGGTCCCGCGCCTCGTCGGATTCGGTGAGCAGGCGGACGACCTCGCCCGCGTACTTGCCCTCCTTCAGAAACGCCAGGCCCCTCGGGCCATAGGACACGTTCACGAAGGACTGGGTGGCGATGGCGCCGACACCCGCTTCGGCCCAGGAGACGACGGACCCCACCGAGAACCAGTGCGACTGCACGGCCACGCCCATTTCTCCGGTCGCCGTGTCCCGCGCCACAATGGAGAATGTGTGCGCCAGGGGGTCCGGGGATTGGGCGAAGGCATGTAACCCCGCCGACCAAATAATTCCTGCCAACCAGAGAATGAATCGTTTGTTCATGACAAAGCCCCCCGGTTTTTCCTGCCTGAAGCTGAATCATCCCTTTTACAGCGGACGGAACATCCGGCCAGCATGTTCTCGACAGCCTTGAATTCCCTTGCCATATTTTCCTTCCGAGCCCATGCCCGGATCTCAGCCAGATTAATCAATGCCTGTTGAGAGACCAGTCGCGCCTGCTCAAGACATTGTTTGTCGTCCCAATGGAAATAACCGGCAAGACGGTCTTTAACACAATCCGTTGGAGACAAAAGATTCAATCGACCCGTTCTGAAACGTTTCTCTTCGATATGGACTACCGGCTGCGATCCGATGGAAAGAGGTCCTGGTGGAAATTCAAGGATATATTGTGTGTCCGGATGCTTGAAATAACGATTCTGCTCGATAAACCCGATTTCCGACAATATCCTTTTTAATAGCTTCCTGTCCGTATCGTGTTCTTCCACAAAATCCAGATCAAAGGATTGATACCTGTTTCTGCTGTGAATCGATACGCATGCCCCTCCCGTCAATACAGCCAAGACGCCGCTCTTTCTGAGATGCGTGCATACAAATGCGGCGAGTTCACCGAGAGACATTTCGCGGACATTCTTCAAAGCGGTTTACCGGCTCTTGTGGGTCGCTTTCTGTTTATCAATAACGACTCCCTTTCCTTTTCCGAAAGAAATGAAATCGTTTTATTGAGCAACGCTTTCAATTCGGAAATAAAAGGATAACGGGGATTCAATCCATACAACCGTGTTTTCCCGACCTTTCGGCTGAAAAGGACACCGCCTTGCTCCATCCTTTCCAGCTGTTTCTGAATCTGACTGAGATCCGTCTTGAAGTAGGCCGCCATTTCCCTGGCATAACCTTCCTTCCGGCCATACAGATACAGAAGGACTTTCTCCCGGTTCACCGACCCCAACAGCGGCTCCAGCATGGGACCGACCTTTCCCGTAGGTTATATGACCTATTTAATAGGTCAATATAACACTTCATCCGTAAAACACAAGTGATATTTATAAAGAGTGGAAACCTTTGAATAGGGTTTCTTTATGGAGAGATCATCCGATTCCCCCGCGGCTGATACTGTGGGCTCCAATTCTTGGTAAATCCGGGAATCAACGAATTACACTGATTCCCCGTCTTTATCCGTGTCCATCCGCGCCGGAGGTCCGTTCCATCCGTGTTCTATCTTTCCATCCCCACTCTCACCACCGCGTCAAACGCCGGCTTGGGCCTGCAGTCCCTGTCGAACAGCATGGGGTAATCCCGCCGGCCGCGGATCGGCAGGTAGCTCCGCCACGACTGGCCGTCGTGCACGCCCCAGAACGTGACGCGGCTGAACAGGTCCCGGCGCTTCCGGAAAAACGCGAACAGTTCCCGGTAGCGGCCGGCCTGCCGCAACGCGACCGTTTCCGGAAGCCCGTTCGGGTACGGATGGAGTTCCCTCCGGGTTCCCGCGTCGAACGAGGCGAGATCCGCGATCGGGTCGTCCAGATGCACGAACGGAACCACACCGATGTCGAGCTCCGTGATCATGAGCGGAACCCCGAGAGAGGACAGGGAAAGGACGTATTCATCGAGGAGACCCATGGCGGGAAAATCCAGGAACCAGTGACCCTGAATACCCACGCCGTCGACGCGGACCCCGGACGGCCGCAGGCCGCGGACGAGCCGGATGACGCTGTCCAGCTTGGGCTTGTACTCGAGGTCATACTCGTTGTAATACAGTTCCGCCGCCGGGTCGGCCTGGCGGGCGAATTCGAATGCCAGGCGCACGTAATCTTCTCCGATGATCTCGTACCACCCGGATTTCCTGAAGGACCCGTCCGCCATGATCGATTCATTGACCACGTCCCATCCGTGAATGCGGCCCTTGTACCGCCCCACCACCGTGAAGATGTGGTCCCGCATGCGTTCGATCAGTACCTCGCGTGAGAGGGGACGTCCGTACGCATCCTGAAAAACCCAGGCCGGTGTCTGGTAATGCCAGACCAGGCAGTGGCCGACGATGAACAGGCCGTTCTTTTCGCCGAATTCCACGTACTTGTCCGGCACGTCGAAATTGTACCGGTCCGGCTCAGGATGAACCTCTTCCCATTTCAGCACGTTTTCGGGCGTGATGCTGTTGCAGTGCTTTCGGACCAAATCGATGGCCGCGGGTTCCAGGCCCGTGATCTGGTCCGCGCTCAGGGCTGCGCCGATCCGGAAATCGCTCCGAAAGAGATCCTTCAACGCGGGCGTGTCCGTCTCGCGATTCATGGCTGCCTCCAATCCGATCGATTGCGCCTGAACATGGGAGTTCTGGATTGCGGACCAAGTCTTCCCGATATCAATAAAATACGCCCGTGTGCCGAGCCCCTCGAAAACTCAGGGTAAACACCGTCAAGGCATACGGGCGCTGGAAAAATGCGAATGACGCTCAAGCCTCGCGGGGTCAGCCGGAATGCTTCTCCTTCATGCGGGTCAGAACCTCCTCCATCGTTCCGCTGAAGGGGCCGATCTTCTCCATTTTCAGCGAAACCAGGGCGGCCGCGAATTTCAATGACTCGGCCGGATTGTAGTCCAGGCGCCTGCACAGGTACGCCGAGAAGGTCGTGTCCCCGCGGCCGGTGCGGCCGACCACGCTGCTGTTCGAGAACTTCTCGTAATAAGTGACGCCCTTCACGCGCGCCAGCACGCCCTGGCTGTGGGTGATCACCACCTCGGGACACCCCCACGATTCGACGATGACCGCCGCCTTTTCGAGGTCCTCGGTGCCGGTGAGTATGCGCGCCTCCACCACGTCAAGCTTGACCTTGTCCATCATGGCCGCGATGGTTTTCTTGTCCGCCACGTCGCTGTACTCGATGTCGCGCGTGACCGGCGTGACGTGCCGGACGAAGCTCTGCATGTCGACGGACAGGCTGACCTTCCGCTTCTTGAGGCCCCGCATCAGGGGCATGTCGAACTCCGTGTCCGAGATGCCGGCCAGGTGCACGCACGCGGAGTCGAGCTCCGGCACGTCGTCGATGGATATGAAGCCCGCCGACTTGACCAGGGTCAGCTTGCGCTCGTCCACGTTCGCGGATTCGTGCAGAACGCGCGAATAGGTCGTCTCCTCCGACGGAATGAGGAAGCAGTCGATTCCGAGGTCCTTCATCGGCTGGAGGATGTGCTCGTCCTTCTTCGCCATCTTGACCACGGCCGCGACCTTTTTCCCCACGCGCGCCGCGACCATGGCGCCGCACAGCACCGCGCTCCCGGGCGCGACGTGGGCCGTTCCGCCGAAGGGGATGATCTCGTCATAACACATGTGACCGACAAAGGCGACGTCGTAATGCTTGGGCATGCGCGTGGATTCCTTTTTTTAAGGGTGTCAATGCTTCGGCCTTTCCAACCGCAACGGCCAAGCCATCTCGGGCCCCGAGGGAATTAAAACCGCCCCACACTCCCCCTTCTGTCTCT
>JAUCQC010000056.1 GCA_030372965.1 bacterium | reverse complement strand
GACTACTACTGGACATAAAACACGCCTGTTTTCCAGAAGATAAACGGCCCGGATCAACCAGAGTTTCATGCAATATATTGTAAAAATTCCATAAAATGAAAAAAAATCCTTGAAATAAATGAAAAATTTGGGTATAATTATAAGTTTTGTTTTTGACGAAATAGGTTCTGCAGGGTCCGGACGCCTCTTTCCTGGCGGGCAAAACGGCCTTGGGGATCATCCGGCTGACAGGCCCTAATACACTTTTTTTCAGCCGCTAGAGAAGAGACCGCATGGCGTTCGGCATGTCCAAATCCGCTGTTGTGCGAAGCGCCCTGCTTTTCGTTCTCCTATCAGCGGCGGTGATGGTCGGAATCCTGATCTGGACGACCGATGCCGAGACCTGGCTCCACTTTTCGGATTTCCGGTGGTGGGTCGCTCCCATCGTCCTCGGGCTGGCCGCCCTGCGCTGGATTCTGGACGGCATGGTCTTTCACGCCCTGACGGGTCACAGCCCCGGCAAGCGGGTGCGGCCCCTGCGCGCGGCCGCCATCCGCCTGATCGCCAACCTGATCTCGGTCGTCGTGCCCGTTTTCTTCGGCGTGTTCAGCACGCACACTTATCTGCTGAAGCGGGAGAAACTGCAGTGGGGCGAGAGCGTCGCCGTGTCCACGATGCGGGCCGTGCTGCCGGTCTTCCTATTCCTCCTCAACATCCCAGTGATGTTCTGGTGGAGAACGCAGGGCAACGGGCGGACGGCGCTTCAGACCACGATTGAAGCGCTCATGATTCCGGTCATCGCGGCGGTGATTCTGGTCGCGGCGGGCCTGTTCTTTCCGGACCGCATCCACCGCGTCGTCTCTTCGGTCGTGCGCCGCTTCAGGCACGATCCCCTGCGCGTCGCGGAACGGGAGGAGCGGCTGGCCGGGGAATTCGGGAATTTCAGCCGCGTGTTCCGGTGTTATTTCCGGGAGAAATTCGGATGCCTGGCCGCGGCCTGCGGCTGGCTCCTGGCGATGTTCCTGGCCGATTCGGCGATCGCCATGTCGATCGTGTGGGGCCTGGGATTCAGGCCCGATCCGGCGCAGGCCCTGGCGTTCCTGTTCATGATCTGGCCCATCGTCTACCTGGCGCCGACGCCGGCCGGCACGGGCGCCTTTGAATTCTCGTACCTGGGTTTCTACGCCCTGTTCATGCCGACGGCCCTGATCGGACTGGCGGTTCTGATCGTCCGGATCGCGCTGACCTACCTGCCCATGATCGCGGGCTCGGTTCTGCTGGTGCGCGAGTTCAGGCGCGACAGCCGGCTCAAGACCATGTTGATGAGCGGAAAATTCGCCGGAGCGGACGCGTGAACCGCGTTCCGGCCGGTTCAAGTGACATCTGACCATCGAGGTTATCGTGAAAGAAGTCGTTGCCCGCGTTCTGGAAACCGAGAAGCAGGCCCGTCAGGCTGTTGAAGAGGCGCGGCTCAAGGCCAAGACCATCGTCTCGGACGCCGAGGAGGAGGCCCGCAGACTGTCCGCCTCGGTCCGGGAAAAAGCCCTGGCGGAGGGCCGGCGGATCGTGGCCGCGGCGGAAGCCGAAGCACAGGCACAGCGCGACAAGGAACTGGCCCGGTCCGTCCAGGAAGGCCGGAATCTGTGGAAGGACCGCGAAGCCGAGATCAAGGCTTCGGTGGACGCGCTGTTCCGCATCGTCACCGGTTCGGAGAAAGCCTGATCATGGAAGCGGTCCGTGAATACGGATTCATCAACGCGAAGGTCCGCGCCATGCGGTCGCGCTTTCTGACCGAAGCGTCCTTCCGCCAGATGGCCGCGACCAGGGACAGCCGCGAACTGGCGTCCGCCCTGGCGCAGACGCGCTACCGGGACGCCGTGAACGGGCTGGACACGGCTTCGGTGGAAGCGGTCGAGTCGGCGCTCGAGCGATTCGAAACCGGCGAACTGTCCGTGATCCTGAAATACGCCAAGTCCGGATCGGCCGACCTGGTCCGCCTGCTGATCGAACGCTATGACGTCGAGCGCCTGAAAGCCTGCCTCAGGCTCATGCACAGCCATTCGGCGCCGGCCGAACCCGCGGCGGGCGGGCCCCTGGTGATGACTTTTTCGGAACCCGCGGTGGCCGCGGCCGCCTCTTACCGCGAGGCGGCGGCCCTGGTGCCGGAAGCCGATTACCGCGAGGCGCTCGAATCCTCGGCGGCCGCGGTCGAGGAGAGACGGACGCTGTTCCCCGCCGAACTGGCCCTGGACCGGACCCTGTTCGGAAGGATAT
The DNA here is from genome assembly GCA_030372965.1 of bacterium. Classification (GTDB taxonomy): domain Bacteria; phylum Zhuqueibacterota; class QNDG01; order QNDG01; family DTFT01; genus JAFGAX01. The sequence continues at coordinate 10,642 of JAUCQC010000056.1, read as the reverse complement.
GGGAGGCGGGGCAGTCCATGAACGTCCGCGACCGGGGCATTGTCCGGCGTCTGGTGGGCATTGAAATCGACCTGAAGAACCTCGACTGGCTCTCGCGGTTCCGGTCCTATTACAAACTGTCCGCCTCTGAAATCCGCGACCTGCTTCTGCCGCATGGGTCGAAACTGGACGCGAAATCCCTGAACCGGATGGCCTCAGAGGAGCGGATCGGCGACGCCTTCGGCCGCGTGTCAGCCGGGACGGGCGTGGCCGCGCCGGAAGCCGGAACCGGGCCCGCCGCGGCCGAGGGCATGGAGCGGTTCCTGTCGCATGTGCTGCTCGCCGAGGCGCGGCGCGCCTTCGTCGGCAACCCGCTCTCCATCGGTTCGATTCTCGGCTATTTTTACTGCCTGCGGGCCGAAACCCGCAACGTCAGGACGCTCTTCACCGCCAGGCGGCTGGGACTCAGTCCCCAGCAGGCGGAAGCGCATCTGGTGCTCTAGCCCGAACGGAAGACGATGTTCATACCTGAAAAAATGACGCACATCCAGGCGTTGCTGCCCGCCGGAGACCTCAATTCCGCGGCCGAGGCGGTGATCCGCGACGGCAGCCTGCAGATCGTGGACGCGGCTGAAGTGGAGCCGTGGGCCGGCGGGCTCGAGCCGTACGGAACGGAGGACGAACCCGAGGACCTGCGGGTCCGGCGCGAGGCGATCGAAAACCGGATCAAGGAACTGGGCCTGGAGGTGAAGTTCGACGGCGTGACCCCGGCGGCCGAATCCCGGGAGGCGATGGACCGCCGGCTGGCGGAACTGGGCCGCCGGATCGATGCCGTCCGCGCGGAGCGCGAGCGACTGGTCAAGGAACAGAGCCGGCTCGAGAACCTCAAGGCCAGATGGGGCGGCCTTCCCGGCCTGGGCATCTCGCTCGAGGGCCAGCAGGCCTACTCCTACCTCGCGGTACGCACGGGTCGCGTCAGCGACAAGAATGTCGACATTCTGAACCGCAGGCTCCAGGGCGTTCTGCACGTCCTGGTCCCGGCCGGAAGCGCCAGGGGCAAGACCCTGTTTCTGGCCGCGGCCCTCAAGCGGGACGCAGAGGCCCTGGACGCGGCGCTGGCCGAAGCGGGATTCGAGACGGTGGAAGGCGCCGGAGACGCGGCATTCGAGGAACTGCGGAACGCGGACGCGGCAGCGGCCGGTTTCGCGGAGGGCATCCGGAAAGCGGACGGGGAACTGGAGGCGATCGGACGGGAGCACGGCGGTTTTCTCCTGTCGGCCCTGTTCCGGCTCCGCCGGGAGCGGCTGACGCACCGCATCCTGAAGCACTTCCGAAAGACCGACCGGACGGTGTTCTTTTCCGGCTGGGTTCCCTCGGCCCAGCGCGAAGGACTGGTAAGGGAGCTCAGGTCCGCGACCGGCGGCCGCTGCGTGGTCCGTGAAATCCCCGCGGAATCGCTCGATTCCGTCAAGCAGGGCAAGGTGCAGGTGCCCGTCCGGCTGAAGAATTCCTGGTTTTTCAGACCCTTCGAACTGCTCGTCTCCCTGTACGGCACGCCGTCGTACCAGAGCCTGGATCCGACGCCGCTGGTCGGCATCAGCTACGTCATCATGTTCGGCATCATGTTCGGCGACCTCGGGCACGGCGCGGTTCTGGCCCTGCTCGGCGGCCTGATGATGTGGAAGCTGAAGGCGGGCGCGAAGGACGCCGGCCGCCTGATCCTGTACGCCGGACTCTCCAGCATGTTTTTCGGCCTTTGCTTCGGCAGCGTCTTCGGGTACGAGGAGGTCATTCCGCACCTCTGGTTCAGCCCGATGAAATCCATGAACCGGCTGATGGGCACCCTGATCTATTTCGGCATGGGCATGGTGACCGTGTCCGTGATCCTCAACGTGGCCGTCCACTTCCGCAAGAAGAAGCTGCTGGAGGCGGTGTTCAACCGGGCCGGAATCACGGGGCTGATCGTGTACTGGTGCGGCATCGTGCTCGCGCTGAACCTGTTCTCCGGCGGCGGGCCCGGATCCGGGCACCTGAAATGGTTCATGCGGGCGCTGGTCGCCGCCGTGGCGCTCATCGCCTTCCAGGAGCCGGTGCTCCGCCTGCTCAAGGGCAAGAAGGGGCTTTACCACGAGCCGGGCGTGGAGGGCATCTTTTCCGGCGTGCTCGAGGGCGCGGTCGAGGTGCTCGAAACCTTCATCGGGTTCCTCTCGAACACGCTGTCGTTCATCCGCGTGGCCGCCTTCAGCCTGGCGCACGCCGCCCTCTGCATGGCGGTGTTCACCATCGCGGAGCCCCTGCGCGGCGCGGCCGGCGGGTCGCTCTCGTGGGCGGTCATCGTTCTCGGCAATCTCGGCATCATCGTCATGGAGGGCCTGTCCGCGGGGATCCAGTCCCTCCGTCTCGAGTTCTACGAGTTCTTCAACCGGTTTTTCGACGACGGCAACATGCCGTACAAGCCGGTGCGGAGCGAGCTCAAGGAGGGGTGAGGGCCGCCCGCGATCCGCGGAAGACCGGAGCCGGCCGGACGGCGTCCGGGGCGCCCCATCAGCGCATCGTCAGCCGCCGGCGGAAACGGACCGCGCGGTTGTTCATCGGAAGACAACAGGCAATACTCAAACCATCCAAGGAGGATCCATGTTCAGTCTCATGACCAAGCCCGGATTCAAGAAGCGGATGCTCGGCTTCGTGCTGGTCTTGTGCTTCTTCTTCATCGCCGTGATGGCGCTCGACGTCCTGACGGCCGGGGCCCAGACCCCCGAGGCGGCGTCGGGACACGGCGACGTTCAGGCCAAGACGTCCGACGCGCACAACAAGTGGGCGTTCATCTCCGCTTCCGTCGCGGTCGCGGTCGCCTCGATCGGCGCGGCCGGAGCCGTGGGATATGTCGGCGCCGCGGCCATGGGCGCCATGAGCGAGAAGCCCGAGCTGTTCGCGCGCGCGCTGGTGTTCGTCGCCCTGGGCGAAGGTATCGCCATTCTCGGCGTCGTCGTGGCGATGTCGATCATCGGCAAGGTCGTCATCTAACCCGCGGGAATCGGATGGAGGCGTCTTGAAATTCTTCGTGATCGGCGACGCGGACACCGTGCTCGGCTTCCGCCTCGCCGGCGTCGAGGGCGACGTCGTCCGTACGGCCGACGAGACCCGGGCGTCGCTCGAAAAGGCGTTCGCCCGGAAGGATCTCGGCGTGCTCGTCGTGCCGGAGCGGATCGCGCAGCTGTGCCGGCCGCTGGTGGACGGGCACTCGGCCAAGGGGGCCTTTCCGCTTCTCATCGAAATTCCCGACATCGCGGGACCCGTGGAGGGCCGGAAGACGGTGAAGGAAATGATCCGGGCCGCCGTAGGCGTCCAGCTGTAAAGAGGAGTCATGGAAACCAATCAAGCCACCGCAGACGCCCTGTGCCGGGAGATACTCGACCGCTCCGGGGCCGACAGCCGGGCCGCGCTCGAAGCGGCGCGGGCCGAGGCCGGACGGATCGTCGAAGCGGCCCGGGCCGAAGCGGACCAGTTCAGGGCCGAAACGCTGAAGAAATCGCAGGCCCAGGCCGAAACGCTGAAAAAGCGCATTCTGTCGGGCGTCCACCTCGAGGTCCAGAAGCGGAGGCTTCAGGTCACGGAGGAGACGCTGACGCGCATCTTCGGCATGGTGAAGGAGCGGATGGAGGCCTTCCGGAAGGACAAGGCCTACGGCGCGTTTCTCGACCGGATGGTGCTGGAGGGCGTCATGGCCCTCGAGTCGGACGAGGTGAAAGCCGTGGCGGGTGACGTCGAGCGCGGCCTGCTGACGAAGGAGCGCCTGTCGGCTCTGGAGAAGGAGGCCGCGAAGGCCGGACGGACCGTGCGGATCACGCTCTCGCCGGAACCGCTCGCCGAAGGCGGCGTGGTCCTGCTGTCCTCGGACGGCCGGACCCGCTTCGACAACGGCCTCTCCGCCCGCATCCGGCGGTATGAAAACGAGATGCGAATGAAGGCGATGAAGCTTCTTGAAAAATAGTTCAAAGTTCAAGGTTCAAAGTTCAAAGAAAAAAAGAAGGAGCGAAGAGGGAATCCGTTCCCCGTTTTACCGCCAAGGGTTCATATTCCATCTTTGAACCTTGAACTATCAACTTTGAACTTGAGAAAGAACCGGAAGTCCATCAAAGATTAAAACCGCCTCTTGATCCGCCGCAGGTCGCCGGAGACGGGGCGTAAAAGGAGTCCCCTTTGGAAGTCATCGGTAAAGTCAGCCGGGTGGTGGGTCCCGTGGTTCACGCCCGGGAAGTCACCCGAGCCCAGATGCTGGAACTCGTGGAGGTCGGCGAGCAGCGGCTGATCGGCGAAATCGTCCGGTTGAGCGGCGACGAGATCTCCATTCAGGTATATGAAGACACCACCGGACTGGCTCCGGGGGAGAACATATACGGTTCCGGCCTTCCCCTGTCCGTGGAGCTCGGGCCCGGCCTGATCGGATCGATCTACGACGGGGTTCAGCGGCCGCTGGAGCTGATCAAGAAGCAGTGCGGCGAATTCATCCCGAAGGGCGTGAAGGTCCCGGCGCTTCCCCGCGACAAAAAATGGAAATTCACGCCCTCGGTGAAGGCCGGGGACAGCGTCACCGCCGGACAGATCCTGGGCACGGTTCCCGAAACCGACCGGCTCGAGCACCGCGTGCTCGTGCCGCCCGGCGTGTCCGGCAAGGTCGTGAAGATCGCGCCGGCCGGCGCCTACACGATCGAGGAGGAGATCGCGGTCGTTGAGACGGCCTCGGGAAAGAAGCCGCTCCGGCTGGCCCAGCCGTGGCCCGTGCGCCAGGCGCGGCCCAACAAACAGCGCCTGCCGTTCGACGCGCCCCTGCTCACCGGCCAGCGCGTGATCGACACCCTGTTCCCGATCGCCAAGGGCGGCACCGTGGCGGTTCCCGGCGGGTTCGGCACCGGCAAGACAGTCGTCGAGCACCAGGTGGCTAAGTGGTCCGACGCGGACGTGGTCGTGTACATCGGCTGCGGCGAGCGCGGCAACGAGATGACCGACGTGCTCAAGGAGTTCCCGCACCTCATCGACCCGCGGTCGAACCGCCCGCTGATGGAGCGCACCATCCTCATCGCCAACACATCCAATATGCCCGTGGCCGCCCGCGAGGCGTCGATCTACACCGGCATCACGCTGGCCGAGTACTACCGCGACCAGGGCTACCACGTGGCCATCATGGCCGATTCCACCTCCCGCTGGGCCGAGGCGCTCCGCGAGCTCTCGGGCCGCAAGGAGGAGATGCCCGCCGAGGAGGGATTCCCCGCCTACCTGCCGACCCGGCTCGCGGAATTCTACGAGCGCGCCGGACTGGTTGAAACCCTCTGCGGCAGGACCGGGTCGATCAGCATCGTCGGCGCCGTGTCCCCGCCCGGAGGCGACTTCTCCGAGCCCGTGACCCAGCACACCAAGCGGTTCATCCGCGCGTTCTGGGCCCTGGACCAGGACCTGGCCAATTCGCGGCACTATCCCGCGATCTCCTGGCTCGACTCCTACTCCGACTATGTCGACGACGTCGGAAACTGGTGGAAGGAGAACGGCGATCCTGAATGGCCCGCGCTCCGCACCGAGATCCACGACCTGCTCCGGCGCGAGGAGCGGCTGCAGCAGACGGTGAAGCTCATGGGGCCCGAGGTTCTGCCCGACAGCCAGAAGCTGGTGCTCGACACGGCCAAGCTGTTCAAGAACACCTTTCTCCAGCAGTCCGCATACGACGCCATCGACCAGTACTCGACGGCCAAGAAGCAGGTGAAGATGCTGAGAATCATCGTCACGTACAACCGGCTGGCCGCCGAGGCCATCCACAAGGGCGTGACCATACAGACCCTCCGGGCCCTGCCCGTTCTGGAGGAAATTTCGAGAATGAAGTTTTCGGTGTCCAACGAGGACGTCGCGAAGTTCGACGCCCTGCAGGGGCGCCTGGAAAAGGCCATGGAAGAAGTGGCGAGAGGTGCCCAATGACCGCGACGAATCCACAGGAACTGCTGAAGTCCCGCGAGTACCACGGGATACAGAAACTCGAAGGGCCCCTGCTGTTCATCGACAACGTGCACAACGTGGGGTACCAGGAGCTGGTGGAGCTCCGGGACGGCAGCGGCCGGGAACGGCTCGGCATGATTCTCGAAACCAGCCGGGGATCGGCCGTGGTGCAGGTGTTCGAAGGCACGACGGGCCTGGACCTGGCGCACACGTCAGTCCGGTTCCGGGGCGAACCCCTGCGCCTGCCGGTCACGAAAAGCATGCTCGGCCGGGTGTTTGACGGCCTCGGGCGGCCCACCGACGGCGGACCGGCCCCGGTCGCGGAGGAGCGGTGGGACGTGAACGGCCTGCCGATCAACCCCACGTCGCGCGTCTACCCCCGCAAGTTCATCGAAACCGGCATCTCGGCCATCGACGGCATGAACACGCTGGTCCGCGGGCAGAAGCTCCCGATCTTCTCGGGCGCCGGCCTCCCGCACGACCGCGTCACCGCCCAGGTGGTGCGCCAGGCCAAGATCGTGGGCGAGGACGTGTCGTTCGCCATCGTGTTCGCGGCGATGGGCGTGAAGCACGACGTGGCCCGGTTCTTCATCGACAACTTCCGGAACACGGGCGTGCTCGAAAACGTGGTGCTCTTCCTCTCGCTCGCAGACGCGCCGTCGGTGGAGCGGCTCCAGACCCCGCGCACGGCCCTGACCATCGCCGAGTACCTGGCGTTCCGCGAGAACATGCACGTGCTCGTGGTGCTCACCGACATGACGAACTACTGCGAGGCGCTCCGCGAAATTTCCACCGCGCGCAGCGAGATCCCCTCGCGCAAGAGCTACCCGGGCTACATGTACTCCGACCTGGCCTCGCTGTACGAGAGGGCCGGCATGGTCGAGAACGCCACGGGCTCGATCACGCAGATGGAAATCCTCACCATGCCCTCCGACGACATCTCGCACCCGATCCCCGACCTGACCGGGTACATCACCGAGGGCCAGATCGTGCTCGACCGGGAGCTCCACCAGAAGGGCATCTACCCGCCCATCCTCACGCTCCGGTCGCTGTCGCGTCTCATGAAGGACGGCATCGGCAAGGGCATGACGCGCGACGACCACGCGCACACGGCGAGCCAGTTGTTCGCGGCGCTCGCGCGCGTGAAGGACGTGCGCGCCCTCGCTTCGGTCATCGGTGAGGAGGAGCTGTCGACACTCGACCACCAGTACCTCCAGTTCGGCGACGCCTTCGAGCGGACCTTCCTCTCCCAGCGCGAGGACGAGGACCGGTCGATCGAGGAGACGCTCGACATCGGGTGGAAGTGCCTCTCGATCCTCCCGAAGGAGGAACTGCACCGGGTGACCGACGAGGAGATCGCGAAGCATTACGTGAAGTCCTCCTGACGTCAGGCTTGAAGGACAATTCCTGATCCGTAAAGCGCACATCACCGCCGCCGTTTTCCTGACGGCGGCGGTCTTTTTCGGACCCGCCGGATCATCGGCCGCGGGCAGAGGCGGAGCCGCGGACAGCGGCTCCCGGGATCTGAGGAAGCGGCACGATATCCGTCGTGATGTCCTGAACGGCGTCCGCGTCGCGGAGGGCCGGCTGATCGTCAAGCGGCGGAATCCCGGCCTGGTGAAGACCAGCGCCGCGTGGAACGCGGCTTCCAGGCGGGCCGGCGTGCGGTCCGTCGCGCCCCGGTTCCCCGGCCACTCGGGGGACCATTCCGGACTTTCAAGGATTTTGGACATCCGCCTGGCGGCCGGGACGGACCCGTGGAAAGCGGCAGACATGCTGTACGCCGACCCGGATGTGGAGTGGGCGGAGCCGGTGATGGCCCGGTCCGTCCGGTACACGCCGAACGATCCCTTCCTGCTCTACCAGTGGTATCTCGGCAAGATACAAGCCGGAGCGGCCTGGGATCTGGAACGCGACGCGACCGCCGTGCCCATCGCCATTGTCGACACGGGGGTGTGGCCGGCGCACCCGGACATCACCGTGTCACTCTGGAGCAATACCGGGGAAATCGGCGGCAACGGCATAGACGACGACGGGAACGGATTCGTCGACGACACGTGGGGGTGGGATTTCGGCGATTCGGACAATGACCCGGTGCCGAGCGACATCCGGGACCAGGACGGATTCCCCGTGGGGTGGCACGGCACAGCCGTGGCCGCGGTCGCGGGAGCGGCTTCGGATGACGGAACCGGCATGGCGGGCGCGGCCTTCAGGGCCCGTCTGATGGCGGTCAAGGGGTCGCTTGACGACGATCCGGACCAGAGCATCTACGACGGTTACGCGGGCATTGTGTACGCCGCGGATAACGGCGCGGCTGTCATCAACTGCTCCTGGGGCGGAGCCGTGGTCTCCTTCGCGGAGGAGGACGCAGTGGCGTACGCGGTCGGCCGCGGGTGCCTGGTCGTGGGCGCGGCCGGTAATGAGGGCGTTTCCGATCCGTTCTATCCCGCGTCCCTGCCGGGCGTGCTGTCCGTCGCGGCCACCGGAGAGGACGATTTTTGGGCTGGTTTTTCCAATAACGGACCCGGCATCGACATGTCCGCGCCCGGCGTCGGAATCTATACGGCATTCGGAGCGGACGGGTACTCGTACTGGGACGGCACGTCATTTTCGGCTCCGATCGTCTCGGGCATCGCCGCCCTGGTCCGGGTGGCGCACCCGGAGTGGACGGGGTTTCAGGCCGGCGAACAGCTCCGTGTCACAGCGGACCACCTGGATGTCGCGGACGTGGACATGGCGGCAGCCGGGCGTCTGAATGCCTATCGGGCCATGACCGAGACACGGCCCTCGCTGAGAATCGAGAACGCGTTTTTCACTGAAGGCGAAGGAGCCAACGGCGACGGCGAGCTGAATCGCGGCGAACGCGTGCTCTGCACATTCACGGTGCGCAACCACCTGGCAGCCTCCGGGCCCGTCCATCTGGCGGTCGGAGTGGGGGACGGGGCTGAGGCTGTCGAGAACTATTCAGCCGATCTGCCCCCGCTGGCATCCGGGGAAACCTGGACCAATGCCTCCGCGCCCCTCGTCATCCGGATCCTGGAAAGCGCCCGAATCGGAGAGCGGCTCGTGCTGTACGCGTTTTTCGAGGACGCTGACGGCGAAGACCTGGACCACATGACATTCAACGTCTCCCACGCGGCCGGGACCGTTGCCGCGGGAAACGCGCGACTGACGGTCTCGTCCGTCGGCCGCATCGGGTTCGCGGACGGACAGCACGGTTACGGCGAAGGATTCGTGTTCGGGTCCGACGGCAATCTGCTCTTCGAGGGCGCGCTGATGACCGCGCTGTCGGCCGATTCCGTTTCGGACGTGGCGCGCGGACCCGGCGACATTTCAGAGGACGATTTCGATTCGATTTTTGGCAGGGAATTCACCCTGACCGTTCCGGGCGCGGACGCGGACCAGCAGGGCGCGACGGCATTCAGCGACGCGGCCGCGTCTCCCTCCCTGGGCATCGGGGTCGAGCAGACCGCCTATGCCTGGTCGGAAGCGCCGGACGCGGATTACGTGCTCCTGTCCTGCGGTTTCTTCAGCACGGACGGGACGCGGGTGGAGAATCTGTACGCCGGACTGTTCATGGACTGGGACATCGAAGGTGACGCGGACGCGGGGAGCAACCTCGGCCGATACGACGAGGCACGGAACCTGGCCGCCGTGTACGAGCCCCTGTCCGGCGTTCACGGCGGACTGCGGGTTTTCAGCGGCGGATTGCCGGTGAATTACAGGCTTAACCGGAACTACCGCGAGCCGAATTTCGGCTCGGAGGGATACACCGACCTCGGAAAATGGGAGGATCTGTCCGGAGGAGTGCGCAACACGGTTCCTTCGGAGCCCGGCGACTACTCGCATGTGCTGGGCGTCGGGCCCTTCGACATACCGGCGGGTGACACGGTCCTCGTCGGATACGCTGTGATCGGCGGATCGTCCTGGGCCGGTTTGCAGGCTTCTGCGGACGCGGCGGAACGGAAGTGGAATTTTATCACGTCCGTGGATTCTTCGGACGAGCTGAAACCTCTTGTGTTCGGCCTGGAGCGCGCTTTCCCCAATCCCTTCAACGGCGGAACCGTGATCCGGTACAGACTCGCGGAGCAGGGTCCGGTCCGTATCGCGGTGGTGGACGTCCGCGGACGGGAAACGGCCGTACTGCTTGAAGGAACGAGGCCCGCGGGCCGGTACGAGACCCGGTGGGACGGCCTCGCGTCGTCAGGCGTCCCCGCGCCGAGCGGCGTGTATCTCGTGCGGTTGACCTCCGGGTCGTCCGTGCAGACCCGGAAGATTCTTCTGATCCGCTGAAGAAGGCAATGGAACACGGATTACCACGGATGGGACGGATCTGCACGGATAAAGAGGGATGAATAGGGTAAAGCATTGATTACAATGTATGTCATTCTGGGTTCATGAGGGATGAATAAGGTAATGCGATGATCCAAATTGATGTCATCCCCTCGGAAGTGTCATTTTCATCCGCGCCAGCGGACGGGGATCCATGGGATGAGGTGGGGGGTGGCAATTTTATCCTTGAACTTTGAACCTTGAACCTTGAACCTTGAACTTTGAGATTCCCCCGGTATTGTAGACACACCGAAAAGTTCGTACATTACCTAACCGAACTGGAGGTGTATTATGGTCGAGAAGCGGCAACGGCGTACCTTCGACAAGGAGTTCAAGAAACAGACCGTTC
>JAUCQC010000055.1 GCA_030372965.1 bacterium | reverse complement strand
TTCGGAACTCGTCGGCAGCGTCAGATGTGTATAAGAGACAGACAAGATCCAGGGCATCGGCGCCGGATTCCTTCCCGACATATTGGACCTGTCCCTCGTGGACCGCGTCGAAACCGTGACAAGCGAAGAGGCAGTCGAGATTGCCCGGCGCCTCGCGCTCGAGGAGGGGATCCTGTCCGGCATTTCCTCCGGCGCGGCCGTAGCCGCTGCCGTCCGGCTGGGAAGAGAACCGGCGTTCGAGGGCAAAACCATCGTCGTCGTCCTGCCGGATTCCGGCGAACGGTACCTGTCGAGCGTCCTTTTCGACCACCTGAACTGACCAGCGGACCGATCCGGCGAATCGCCGGGGTCCCCGACTCCGAACCCAGGCAGAGATGCTGTCCATGTCCCCATCCGACACCCGCCCGATCGTGGAACCGCGGTTCTTCACGTTCGCCGAGCCGCCGGACGCCGGCCTGCCGCTGGAATCCGGCCGGACACTGGGCCCGGTCACGCTCGCGTACGAAACCTACGGCCGGCTCAACGCGAAGAAGAACAACGCCGTGCTGGTATGCCACGCGTTCTCGGGGAACGCGCACGTCTCGGGCTTTCACCGTCCGGAAGACAAGGCGCCAGGCTGGTGGGACGACATGGTCGGTCCCGGCCGGGCGATCGATACGGACCGTTTTTTCGTGGTCTGCTCGAACGTGCTCGGGGGGTGCTCGGGGAGCACGGGCCCGTCGTCCGTGAACCCGGCCACCGGAAAACCCTATGGCCTGGACTTTCCCGTCGTGACGATACGGGACATGGTCGAGGCCCAGCGCCGCCTGGTCGATCACCTGGGCATCCCGAAACTGCTCGCCGTGATCGGCGGATCCATGGGCGGCATGCAGGCGCTCCAATGGGCGGCCTCCTTTCCGGACCGCGTGCGGTCCGTCATTCCGATCGCCACCACGCTCAAGCACTCCCCCCAGCAGATCGCGCTCGACGAGGTCGGCCGGCAGGCGGTCATGGCCGACCCGGACTGGAACCGGGGCGGCTACTACGGCCGCAAGCCGCCTGAAAAGGGCCTCGCCCTCGCCCGCATGATCGGACACATCACCTACATGAGCGACCGATCCATGGAGGACAAATTCTCCAGGAAGCTGAAAGACGGGAAGGTCAGCTTCTCCTTCGCGACGGATTTCGAGGTCGAAGGCTATCTGCGGTACCGCGGCGACAACTTCGTCAAGCGCTTCGACGCGAATTCCTACCTGTACATCACCAAGGCCATGGATTACTTCGACCTTTCCGGGGACCGTCTGTTCGGCAACGGCCGTTCCGTCCGGACCCGCTTTCTGGTCATCGCCTTCCACTCCGACTGGCTGTATCCGCTGTACCAATCGCGCGAGATCGTCCATCTGCTGAAAATGCGCGGCGTGGACGCGACCTATTGCGAGATCCAGTCCACCTACGGCCACGACGCGTTCCTTCTGGAAATCGAGGAGGAATCGCGCCTGATCCGCCACTTTCTGGCAAAAACGCAGGATATCGCGGGCCGGGAGGACGGATGAGACTCGACCACCAAACCATCGCGGACATCATCGCCCCGGACGCGCGCGTGCTCGACCTCGGGTGCGGGGACGGCGAGCTGCTCAGCCGCCTCGCCGCGGAAAAGAACGTCACCGGCCAGGGCGTCGAGATCAGCGAGGAGGCCGTGTACCGGTGCGTGGAGAAGGGCGTCAGCGTCTTTCACAGCGACATCGCGAGCGGGCTCGAAGGCTTCCCGGACGGCTCGTTCGATTTCGCCGTCCTGAACCAGAGCCTCCAGGAGGTGCGGAACATCGGTTTCGTCCTCGATGAGGCGCTTCGAGTCGCCCGCCGCGCCGTGATCGGCCTGCCGAATTTCGCCCATGTCCGGGCGCGTCTGACCCTGTTCTTCCGGGGCCGCGCGCCGGTCACGCCGTCGCTCCCCTATGACTGGTCCGACTCCCCGAACGTCCGGTTCATGAGCATGGCAGACTTCCGGTCGTTCTGCCGCCGCCGGGGATATCGGATCCTGAAATCGGAATACCTGGGCGTTCACGGACGCGTCCGGCTCTGGCCGAACCTGTTCGCGCTGAATGGCATCTTTCTGATCGAAAAAGGGTGATCTCCGAGGGTTCCCCCACCCTCGCGGGTTCTCCGGGCATGCCATTCTCCCGTATTGCCGCCGGGGCCTGGACAGGGGTGGGGCCGAAATCCTGTTGACTTTCACTCTCCCATCCGCTACTTTACGATCGTCGATTCCATTGACGGGGAAAACCGGCCGCACGCATGAAATGGCTGTCCAAAACCGGCCACCGACCCGCGTTCGGGGGCCTGGAAATACTGAAATACATCGGCCCCGGCCTTCTCGTGACCGTGGGATTCATCGATCCCGGCAACTGGGCTTCCAACCTGGCCGCGGGTTCCTCGTACGGGGTTGTTCTTCTGTGGATGGTGACCCTGTCCACCCTGATGCTGATCGTCCTACAGCACAATGTGGCCCATCTCGGCATCGCGTCCGGGCTGTGCCTCTCCGAGGCGGCCACTCTCCACCTGCCCGCGGCCGTGTCCCGTCCCGTGCTCGTCTCGGCCGGACTCGCGGCCGTTTCCACGGCTTTGGCTGAACTGCTGGGCGGCGCCATCGCGCTGAACATGCTCTTCCGGGTCCCGCTGCGGATCGGCGCGTCCGCGGTTTTCGGCACGGTCCTTGTGATGCTACTCACCAATTCCTACCACCGGCTCGAACGCTGGATCATCGGATTCGTTTCGATCATCGGCCTCTCCTTCGTGTATGAACTGACCCTGGTGCGCATCCCGTGGGGTGAGGCCGCAACGGGATGGATCAAGCCGGGCCTGCCGGCCGGTTCCCTCCCCATCGTGATGGCCGTACTCGGCGCTGTCGTGATGCCGCACAACCTGTTCCTGCACTCCGAGATCATCCAGAGCCGCCAGTGGAATCTGGAGGACGAAACCGTCATCCGGCGCCAGTTGAAGTACGAGTTTGCGGACACGCTCCTGTCCATGGGCGTCGGATGGGCGATCAACAGCGCCATGATCCTGCTCGCGGCCGCGACGTTCTTCGGCCGGGGGACAATCGTCGGGGAACTTCAGCAGGCCGGCCGCATGCTCGAACCGCTCCTGGGCTCGGCGGCTTCGACGGTGTTCGCGGTGGCCCTTCTGCTCGCGGGATTCTCCTCCAGCATGACCGCCGCTCTGGCGGGCGGATCCATATTCGCCGGGGCCTTCGCGGAGCCCTACGACATCCGCGACACCCATACCCGCCACGGCGTGATTCTGACCCTGGCCGGCGCTCTGGCGGTTATTTTTTTCATCCGGGATCCCTTCAAGGGCCTGATCTATTCCCAGATGGCGCTCAGCGTCCAGCTTCCGGTCACGATTTTCACCCAGATCCGCCTGACCTCGTCGGCCGCGGTCATGGGCCGGCACGTCAATTCCAGGGGGACGCTCGTTCTGCTCCTGGCCATCGGCCTGCTCGTCACGGCGTTGAATGTCTTGCTGCTCGTTTCGTTTCTGTGAACCAACCGGAGCGTGATGCCGTGACACCCGGCGAGAAACTCGGCCTGATCGACCATGTCCGTTTTCACAGGGAATTGATCGACCGGAACCTGGATTTATGGAACAATAAAACCGGAGCGCCCCATGGCTGAAAAGAAACGCGACAACGCACCCGCCTTCAAGCCCTTCATCCCTGCGGACCGGACGCCTCCCGAGTTCACGGTCAAGGCCGTGGGGCTGGGCATCCTGCTCGGCCTCCTGTTCAGCGCGGTCACGGTCTATCTCGGGCTCCGGGCCGGCCTGACCATCGCCGTGAACATCCCCATCTCGATCACCGCCATGGCTGTGTTCAGCGCTCTTTCCCGCGCGGGACTCTCCCAAAAGGCGTCCGTGCTCGAAATCAACACCGTGCAGACCGTCGGCGCGGCCGGAGAATCCATCGCGGCCGGCGTGATTTTCACTTTGCCCGCCCTGTTTTTCCTGGGATTCGTGCTCGACGCGAGCCGCATCTTCATCGTCGCCCTGGCGGGCGGACTGCTCGGCGTCTGCTATCTCGTGCCCCTGAGGCGCTACCTCATCGAAAAAGAACATGGCATTCTGCCCTATCCGGAGGGCGTGGCCTGCGCGGAGGTGATCAAGTCAGGCGCGGCCGGCGGGTCCCGCGCGTCCAAGGTGCTCTGGGGTTCGACCGCCGGCTTCCTCTACAAGCTCGCCATGGGAGGCGGCCGGTTCTGGAAGGAAATCCCGGAGTGGAAGCCGAAGTGGTTCCCCGGTTCGACCTTCAACGCCGAGATCTCGCCCGAGCTTCTCGGCGTCGGGTACATCATCGGCCCGAAAACCGCCTCGATCATGGTCGCCGGCGGATTCCTCTCGTGGGTTCTGCTCATTCCCATGATCAAGTTCTTCGGCGCGGCCATTCCCATGACGCTCGATCAGGGCGGCGCGCTCGTCCAGACCACGGTCGGCGCGCTGACCGACGACCGCGTCCTCTGGCGGCAGTACATCCGTTACATCGGCGCGGGCGCCGTGGTGGCCGGCGGGTTCATCAATCTGTTCCGCGCCTTCCCGACCATCGTCGGGTCGTTCCGCGGCTCGGTGAAGGACATGCGGAAGTCCGGCGGCAAAAAGACCGCGGTGGAACGCACCAGCCGCGATCTGCCTCTCGGCACGGTGTTCACGGGAGTGGCCGTCGCGGTCGCGGGCATCTGGTTCCTGCTCATGGCCGTGATCAATCCCGGCCACGCCTTCGGCAACGCGGTTTCGGCCCTGCTCATCGCGGTGTTCGGGTTCTTCTTCGCCACGGTCTCGTCCAGGCTCGTGGGCGAGATCGGCGTGTCGTCGAATCCGACATCGGGCATGACCATCGCCACGCTCATGGCCACCTGCCTGGTGTTCCTCGCGGTCGGATGGACCGGCGGCGCGTACGCCGCGGTCGCGCTTTCGGTCGGCGCCGTGGTGTGCATCTGCGCCTCGAACGCGGGCAATGTGGCCCAGAGCCTGAAAACCGGGTTCCTGCTCGGGTGCACGCCGAAGAAGCAGGAAATCGGGTACGCCATCGGCGCGCTCTCCTCGATCGCGGTCGTCGGGTTCACGGTTCTGGCCGTGAACAAGGCCTACACGACGTTCGAACCGGCCGCGTCGCTTCCGCCGGCGGCCGTCGTCGAAAGAACCGTGGTCCGCGGGGAACAGACCTTCGACGTGTACGCGGACCCCGCCTCCGGCGGAAGGTTCCACGTGAACCTGCAGGACGGTTCCGTGCGCCGCGAACAGCCCGGCATCGGGTCGGACAAACTGCCCGCGCCCCAGGCGCGGCTCATGGCCACGGTGATCGACGGCGTGCTGGCCAAGAAACTGCCGTGGGCGCTCATTCTCATGGGCATCGCCCTGACGCTCACCGTGGAGCTGTGCGGCGTTCGCGGACTGCCGTTCGCTGTGGGCGTCTACCTGCCGCTCTCCACGTCCGCGCCGATCTTTTTCGGCGGACTGATCCGGTGGCTGGTGGACCGCCGCGCCGGGAAGGGGAAGACGCAGGATGAAAGCGGGCCGGGCATGCTGTACGCCTCGGGACTGATCGCGGGCGGCGCGGTCGCCGGTCTCGTGCTGGCCGCGGCCGCGGGAATCGGTTCGGGAACGGATCCGTCCACCGGAGCCGAACTCACATTCGCGGACCGTATGGCGGTCGGGGAGAAATGGCTGAACGGGCTGTTCTCGGACGGGGACGGACTGTCCATGCTGATCTTCATCGGCCTCTGCGTGTCCCTCGGGTTCATCGGGTGGCCGAGGAAGAAGTAGCATGATTTTTCATTGGTAGCCGCAACCTTTAGGTTGCATTGACGTTTCCATGAAAGCGCAGCCTGAAGCCCCGATGGTCGGGGCCAAGCGATAATACGTTTAAATTATTGAAGGGCTGCGGCTGCCAATTCGTAAAACAATCCGTTTCGGACACCGAATCCCTGAAGTTTAATAAACGCGCAATCCATCCCGATCCCCCCCAAAAAACCGTTTCCCTTTTCCCCCTTCCTTTGGTAAATTATCCGCGTACCGGACCGCCCGGACGCGGTCCGCATCATCCTCGTGAGGGAACCGCCATGCCGCTCTCGATCAGACCCGATTCCGAATGCCGCTGGGACATCCTGTCCCTCGGCGAAGTCATGCTCCGCCTCGACCCCGGGGAGGGCCGCATCCACACGGCGCGCTCCTTCAGCGTCTGGGAGGGCGGCGGCGAGTACAACGTGGCCCGCGGGCTCAGGCGCTGTTTCGGACTGCGCGCGGCCGTGGCGACCGCTTTCGCGGACAATCCCGTAGGCCGCCTGCTGGAGGACTTCATCCTCCAGGGAGGCGTGGACACCTCTCTGATCAAATGGATGCCTTTCGACGGCGTGGGCCGCAAGAACCGGAACGGCCTGAATTTCACCGAGAAGGGGTTCGGCGTGCGCGGCGCTCTGGGCTGTTCGGACCGGGGCCACACGGCCGCGTCCCAGCTCAAGAAGGGGGATTTCGACTGGAACCGGATTTTCGGGGAATGGGGCGTCCGCTGGCTGCACACCGGCGGCATATTCGCGGGGCTCTCGGAAACCACGGCCGGTCTGGTCGAGGAGGCCATGACATCCGCCCGCAGGCACGGCACCGTCATCTCGTACGACCTGAATTACCGTGCGTCTCTCTGGAAGGACGTGGGAGGCCCGGACAAGGCGCGGGAAGTCAACAAACGGCTGGCCGGTCTCGTGGACGTGATGATCGGCAACGAGGAGGATTTCACGGCCTGCCTGGGCCTGGACGTGGAAGGCGTGGACGAGAATCTGACGGCGCTGGACCCCGCCAATTTCAAAAAGATGATCGGGAAAGCGCTGAAAGAATACCCGAATTTCAAGGCGGTGGCCACCACCCTGCGCGGGGTCAGGACCGCGACGGTCAATGACTGGGGCGCCGTGGCCTGGGTGGACGGCGCCTTTCACGAGTCCCTCCGGCGTCCCGGCCTGGAGATTTACGACCGGGTCGGGGGCGGCGACAGCTTCGCTTCAGGGTTCATTTACGGACTGATGGAGTTGAAGGACGGGAAGAAGGCGGTGGAATACGGGGCCGCGCACGGCGCCCTGGCCATGACCACGCCCGGAGACACGTCCATGGCGACGCTGAAGGAAGTGGAAAAAGCCGCGGCTGGAGGAAGCGTGCGGGTGGTGAGGTGAAAATGCGATTTCCAAGGCGGGCTTGATTCCTCTGTTATAAATGTCATCCCCGCGCAAGCGGGGATCCATTTTGCTTTTCCCGCAATGCCTTCACCGCCCCGATCAGCCCCAGCACCCACCCCACGGGATACGGCAGAATCGTCAGCGCCCACCACATCGATCGCCCGGTGCTGCCCCCAAACCCTCCAACCGCGCTGACCCCGAACATAACCGCGACTCCGAAAGCGACAAGCCCGAACGCCCAGGCCAGTGTTTTCCGTTGACTGCTCTTTTCATGGCAGGCCCCGGTCAGCGCCAGTGCCGCGCCGATCACGATGACAACGGAACCCTCCAGCGGATCCACGGCTCCGATCAGCATGAGAATCAGGCCCGTCCACATCAGAATACGGCTTGTTTTCAATCTGCTTTTCATGGTCACAATCCTGGAATTAAGGCTTCAGCCTTTCATCAATTAAACCCTGAAGGGTGAATTCCGGCAGCTATTCGATCCCAGGATTGCCGGGATTCGACTCTGACTCCCCAAACACAAACCGCAGGGCATCGCCGACATGCGCCCTCCAGGAACCCCATGAATGGCCTTCGTGAAATTCAGCGGTCCGGACGCGCGCCCCGCGTTCGGATAAAAGTGAAGCGACACTCCGATTGAGCTCCGGTATCTCGGGTTCGTATGTCCCCCAATCCAGGGAAACCCTGCCCGAAACGGAGCCAACCTTCCGGACCCTGTCCACCATCGCCGCCTGGTCCACCCAGAACGCGCCGGACTGGGACACGCACAAGCCGAATACGTCCGGATGGGACAGATACGTGTCCAGGGCGGTCAGGCCTCCCAGCGAGGCCCCGAGTATGGCGCGTCCTCCGGGTTTCCGGACGGTCGGGTACCGGGCTTCAATCCACGGCACCAGTTCCAGGCTGAGCATCCGCTCGTAATGCGGATTCGCCCAATACTCACTGTTCCGATCGAGCGGATTCACGAATACGGCGATGACCCGGGGAATGGCGCCCGAATGGATCAGGTTGTCCAGTATGTTTCTCATCGAACCGAGCGTGATGTATTCCCCGCCGTCTGTCACAAGCAGAAGCGGGAAGGCGCCGCGGGCCTCATCCGGAAAACCCGGCGGCAGGTATACAAAAACCGGCCTTTCGTTACCGAGGGAGGGGCTCCTGAAGCCGAGCGAATCCAGCCACCCGTGCGGAATCAGGGGATTGCAGACGATTTCCGGGGGAGAGGCATAATCGGGCATGGCGATTTCGGAATTGGGACCGAATCCGCCGGTGCACGTGTTCGGATTCAGCGGATCCAGAATCCAGTCCCTGCCGTCCACGCAGAACTTGTAGTCGAGCCTGGCGTCCGGTTCGAACCGTTCCGGCCGGACGAACAGCCCGGTGCCCGGAATGGGGCGCAGGGTGTCCCGCACCGGATGCCACAGGTTGAAATCCCCGGACAGGACAACGGATTTCGCCGAATCGCTCCGAAAGACGAACCAGACCGTGTCGCCGCGGACAATCGGGAAGGATACGCCGGATCCGGGCCGGAACAGACTGTCCGCCGCGGCGCGGCGTTCCGTCACCGGATGCCGCTCCAGCTGCCGGATCGGATGATCCGTCTGCTGACCCTGAAGCCGTCCGGCGAGGCCGAAGCAAACAGCGATCAGTATCCGGGCTGCGGGAAAAACCGCGGATCGGAGATCACGGGAGTAACGAATGGGAATGACAGTCTGAGTCATGAGGTCTCATCGTATAATGTATCGGAAATCCGCCCTCTGTCCCGAAAACCCGACCGTTTTTGAAAAACACGCCTCAATACCGAACCTCGATGGTTTTCATCTCTCCCGGTTTCAGCGTCAGCTTCCCCGAATAAACCGGTTTTCCGGATGCTTCCGGCTGGTACCGGACTTCCGCGTCCGCGACCGGGAATGAGGACGGGTTGTAGACAAAAATCATCCCGCGCTTGCCGGATCGGAGCGCCGCGGCCCAGAGCCCGGGAGCGGAGAGGTTCAACACCCGCTTTCCGCCGAGCGACTCGAGAAGCGACCCGGTCACGCGGATCCGGCCGGATTCCGCGTCCGCTCCCGCGTCCTCCCATGAAACCCCGAGAAACACGGCTTCTCCGCCCCCTGCCGTCTTCTTTCTCCAGGCCACGGTTTTACCGGACGGCTCCTCTGTCGCGATCGCTTCCGCCCCGGCCGGCACGGTCCGGGTCCAGTACAGGCCTCCGGCCGGAATCCCGGAGTCTCCGGCAAACCGGAAAACCGCTTCTTTCGTTTTCAGCGTCTGCACGGCGGACGCGCCGAGAAAACCGGCCAGGTCCGCGCAGGGGTTGAAGCGCTCGTCCGTGGAGGGAAGCACGGGCGCGATGAGGAGCCGGCCCCCTCTTTTCATGAAATCCGCCAGTCTGAGCTGGTTCGCGAGCGACATGGCCGACGAGGATAGGACGATGACCGGGGTCGATGTGTCCGCTGTCCAGTCGTCCGAATTCAGCTTGACGAATACCGGCGACCACCCGGCGCGCCACAGGGCCGGGAGCATGCCGTTCCGGAGAAAACCGTCCGCCTCCCCGGCCGTGAATGCCGATCTCCCCCGGCCGCCCCAGAACAGGGCGCCTGCCGCGGCGTCGAAATCGTACGCGATCCTGCAGTCCGCGTCGCGTTCCGCCTCCGCCAGCCAGGCGTTTTTCCGCAGAAACGAATGGACTTCCTTGAGCGCGTTCGCCGCGGGCGCCGGCTTGCCGGACGCGTCAATCAGGGTCCGACCCGCGGCCGGGGCGGCCGTTTCCGGAGCCAATCCCGCCGGCATGGAGCCTTCCGCGCAACTCGAATAGGCAAGGCCTTTGAGGCCCGCGGCGATCTGCGCCAGGCTCCTGCCGCGCGCCGCGGATGGAGGGCCCGCGAAGACCGGCATTCCGAACGCGGCCGGCGGCGCGCCCATGAGGCGCAGGATTTCCAGGGAGACGAAGGCGTCCGCCAGCGACCGGAAAGCCCCGGCTCCGCCTGCATCCGCGCCCGCATCGGCTCCGGAGAACAGGGAGCCGTGATCCGCGGCCGGAAGCAGCGACTTGACGCCCATCCGGTCGGCGGCGGTCGACAGCAGGCCGCCCGATCCGGGCCCGCCCGCGATGCAGGTCAGGGGAACCTCCACGCCAGCCGCGCGAAGCGCCTTGGACAGGGTCTGCAGGTATTCCGCGCCGTTCTCGAGCGTGAACTGGATGAAATCCCTGCGCCTGCGCCGCTCGAATTCGTCCGATCCGCCGTCCGGGTCCGGCGGCCTCACCTGCTGGAAGGACGTGTACTGGCCGCCGTACTCGTAATTGACCTTGTCTATCGTCTGGTACCGGGTCCACAGAAAATGCGGATACCGTCCGTCCTTTTTCCCGAACCCGAGCGCGGCGGAGTTGAAATCCGCGTCCTCGTACCGGTCCGGAATTCCGGGACTCGGCCCGTCGAGCTGGACAAAGGCCACGGGCCCTCCCTGGGCCAGGGTGTGCCTGGCGATCACGCGGCCCGCCTGCTCCATCCACGCCGATGCGGATTCGATATAGGACGGATGGACGATCGAGGCGCTTCCGGGCCCCCGGTCCGCGCCGGCCCGGGTTTTCGAGCGGAGATCCGGTTTCTTCTCCGCGATCCAGTCGGGCAGGCCGCTGTATTTCAGTTCCGGACCGATCATGGGGCCGGGCCTGACGATGACATACAGGTCCTTTTCCTTCGCCGCTTTCAGGAAGCCCTCCACGTCGCGGACTTCATCCTTTTTGGATCCGAAATCGAAACGGCCGGGCTCCGGCTCGTGCAGGCGCCATGGCATGCTGATCCAGAGACAGTTGATCCCCGCGGATTTCATGGCGGACATGCGCGACTTCCACTGTTTCCGCGGCACCGCGAAGTAATCCAGTTCCCCGGCGACAAGGAAAACGGGATCGCCTCCCACCCGCAGGCAGGTTCCGTCGATCCGTATGGGATTCGGGGGAATCGGCTCCGTGGCAGGGATCGGCCGGCTCTGAGCCCGGATTCCTCCGTGAGAAAAAAGCAGAAATCCGAAGAGCGGGATCATGAAAACGGATCGAAATCGCATGCGGGAATTCTCCTGATGACGACGCATTGTTCCGCCGGATCGGCGGGGATATGGCTTAAAATACATGATAATCCGTTGCGGATCAACCGGAAAAACGCCCGACGCGCCCGCGGGCGCGTCGCACGTCCCCGAGACCCGGGCGCCCAATAAAAAACCTCCCGGAGGCTCGAAGCCTCCGGGAGGTTATCGCAAACCGCTCCGGATTCCAGACGGACCCGTCTGGAACCGGTCCGGGAACGCCCTATTTGAGGTAAATCGCGATCGTGAACAGGCCCGAGGACCCGATGCCGATGTTCGTCGAGCTCGCGGACATCTTGTTCCACTCGTCCGCCCCGCCGGCCTTGGACTTGTTCTCCTGCGAACCCTTGGTGAAGGCCAGGCGGTATTCGCCGGACAGGGAGATGTTCTTCTTGACGAACCACTCCACGCCGAGAATGCCGCGGAGCGTGAATCCGGAAACGGACGACTCGGTTTCGTTCGGGTCGTCGTCCTCCATGTGGCCGGACTCGGTGCTCTCGCTCTGCTTCATGAATCCCGCGCCGCCGCCGAAATAGGGCGTGATGTTGTTCTTGTTCAGGTGCTTGATCACGTCGAACATGACGCCGAAGGACGAGGTGCTTTCCTTCTCGCCGACGTAGTCCTCGATGTCGGGATCCTGCTCCGTGCTGGACATGCCGAACAGGATGCAGGGCCTGTACGCCATGGTGCCGGCCGCGTTGAAGATCTTTGCGCCGACGCCTGCCGCGGGGCCTGCGTTGTAATTGTACAGACCCAGGTCGGCCAGGCCGCTGAACGTGAACAGAATGGCCTTGTTGTTCGTGCGCAGGTCCTGCGCGCCCACCGCGACTGCCAGAACCAGCATCGCAACCACCAGAATCTTCTTCATGCTTCCACCTCGTCTTTGGGGTCTCTTCCCGTTTCGTATTCCGGATCCGTAATCCCTTCTCCAATATATATATTTCAAACGAACATGTCAACCCGAATCCCCGGACCGGCCGGCGCCCCGACGGCCCTTACGCCGCGGCCGGGTCGCCGCCCGCGGACCGCACGGCCGCCTCCAGCTCCGCCTGGGCCGTCTCCCAAGCCGCGAACAGATCCTGCAATTCCCTTTCGGTCTCCGCGTGCTCCACCTGAAGCGGACCGATCTGGGTTTTCCCCGTGTATGTCTCCGGGTCCGCCAACCGCGCCTCGAGGCCGGCCTTGCGCTTCTCCGCCTCGGCGATCTTTTCCTCCAGTCTGCGCACGGAGGCCTCAAAGGGTTTCTTCAGCCGGTTGAGCGCGTCCCGCGCCTCGGCTTCCGCGCGCCGCTGTTCCTTCGTCCGTTTCCCGCCGGCCTGGGAACCGGCCGCCGCGGTCTCCCGCGACCCGGCTGTTCCCTTCTTCGGGGCGGCCGGCGCCGGGTCCGCGTCCGTCTCCCCGGCCGCCTCCTCCGCCAGCCTGCGGTCCAGGTAGTCGCCGTAATTCCCCTCGTACTCCTTCAGCCGCTTGTCCCGCACCTCGATGACGCGGCTTACCAGCTTGGTCAGAAAGTACCGGTCGTGCGAGATCAGGAGCAAAGTGCCGTCGTATTCCCGCAGGGCCTGTTCCAGCGCCTCCTTGGAGACCATGTCCAGGTGGTTGGTGGGCTCGTCCATGATCAGAAAATTCGACTCGGACAGCAGGATTTTCGCCAGCGACACCCTGGCCTTTTCCCCGCCCGAGAGCACCCGGATCGGCTTGAACACGTCGTCCCCGGTGAACTGGAAAATGCCGAGCACGTTGCGCACGCGCTGGGGAACGGTGTCGGACGCGCACGAAACGGCCTCCTCGATCACCGTCTTCTCCATGTCCAGGGAGTCGACCTGGTGCTGGGAGTACATGCCGGTCACGACGTTCGTGCCGAGAACGGCCTGTCCCTTCTGCGGCTTCAGCTCGCCCCGGATCAGCCGGGTGAGCGTGGTCTTGCCCGCCCCGTTCGCCCCCACGACCGCGATTTTGTCCCCCCGGTAGACGGACAGGTTCACGGATTCGAGCACCCACTCTTCGCCGTACCGGAAGGACAGGTCCCGCATGTGCAGGACGTCCCGGTAACTCGGCTTTCCGGACCGGATCCGGAAGGACCAGGACCGCCGCTCCTCCGGCAGTTCGATGCGTTCGATCTTCTCCAGCTGCTTGATGCGGCTCTGCACCTGGGCCGCCTTGGTGGCCTTGTACCGGAAACGGTCGATGAAGACCTGCTGACGGGCCAGCTCGTCCTGCTGTTCCTTCCAGCGCTTGCGCAGGAGCTCGGCCGCCTCGTCCCTGGCCTTCTCGTAGTCCCGGTAATTGCCCGTGTAATGCGCGAGCCGGCCCCGGTCGAGCTCGTGGATTTCACCCGCCAGCCGGTCGATGAAGAAGCGGTCGTGCGACACGAGGACCACGCTGCCGCGGAACGAGCGGAGGTACTGCTCGAGCCATTCCAGGGAGGGCAGGTCCAGGTGGTTGGTCGGCTCGTCGAGGAGGAGCAGTTCCGGATCGGAGAGGAGCAGGCCGGCCAGAACCGCGCGCATGCGCCATCCGCCGCTGAATTCGGTCATCGGCCGGCCGAAGTCGGACGGGGCGAATCCCAGCCCGGAAAGGATTCCCTTGGCCCGGTGCTCGACGCCGTATCCGTCCAGCGCGGTGAACCGGTGCTCCAGGCGTCCCAGCCGGTCCAAAGCGGCGGGATCGTCGGACGTTCCCTGCGACAGTTCGTGGTGCAGGGTACGGATCTCCGATTCGATCCGGCTCAGTTCCGCCTGGCTCCGCATCACGGTCTCGAGGAGCGAGCCGCCGCCGCAGGCCGTCTCCTCCTGGGGCAGGTACCCGACGCGTGTCCCCCTGGGCATGACGATGTCCCCGCGGTCCGGCTGCAGGTCGCCGTGGATGATTCTCAGGAGCGTGGTCTTGCCCGCGCCGTTCGGCCCGATCAGGGCCATGTGCCGGCCGGGATGGATCATCCACTCGACGCCGTCGAGCAGGCGGCGCTCGGCGATGGAATAATGCAGGTCGCGGATCTGGATCATGAAGGTCCCGGGGTCGCGTTCATTGTCGTCGTTCCGATCTGCCGGTCCGTCCGACCGGAGCTATGAATTTACACAGGACGGCCGGGAATGTCAATAGCGCGAAAAAAAGACCCCGGGGTCGACCCCGGGGTCCAATGAATCGCATGAAACGCCTGATTTAATACATGTCGCCGTAACCGCCTCCGGGAGGCATGGGCGGCGGCGTCTTCTCTTCTTTCGGCTTCTCTGCGATGAGCGCCTCGGTCGTGAGCAGGAGGCTCGCGACGCTGGAGGCGTTCTCGAGCGCGATGCGGACGACCTTGGTGGGATCGATCACGCCCGCCTGCAGCAGGTCCTCGTACTTCTCGGTGAGCGCGTTGAATCCCTGCGAGCCGGTCTTGCCCTTCACGGCCTCGACCACCACGGATCCCTCGAGCCCGGTGTTGTTCACGATCTGCCGCAGGGGCTCTTCGAGCGCGCGCCGGATGATCTGCACGCCGACCTTCTGGTCGTCTTCGACCTTCACCTTGTCGAGCGCGGCGATGCTGCGCAGCAGGGCCACGCCGCCGCCGGGCACGATGCCCTCCTCGACGGCCGCCCGGGTGGCGTGCAGGGCGTCCTCGACGCGGGCCTTCTTCTCCTTCAGCTCGACCTCGGTGGCCGCGCCGACGTTCAGGACGGCCACGCCGCCGGCCAGCTTCGCGAGCCGTTCCTGCAGCTTCTCGCGGTCGTAGTCGGAGGTCGTCACGTCGATCTGCTTCTTGATCTGGGCGATCCGTCCCTGGATCTCCTTGGTCTCGCCCGAGCCCTCGACGATGGTGGTGTTGTCCTTGTCGATGCGCACGCGCTTGGCCTTGCCCAGGTCCCCGACCGTGGTGTTCTCGAGCTTGAACCCGGCCTCCTCGGCGATCACGCGGCCGCCGGTGAGAATGCCGATGTCCTCGAGCATCGCCTTGCGGCGGTCGCCGAAGCCCGGCGCCTTCACGGCCGCGACCTTCAGCGTGCCCTTCAGCTTGTTGACCACGAGCGTCGCGAGCGCCTCGCCCTCGACCTCTTCGGCGATGATCAGCAGGGCGCGTCCCATCTGGGCGGTCTTCTCCAGAATCGGGAGCAGGTCCTTCATGGCGCTGATCTTCTTGTCGTGAATGAGGATGAGCGGATCCTCGAGGATCGCTTCCATGTTCTCGGGATCGGTGACGAAGTACGGCGAGATGTAGCCGCGGTCGAACTGCATGCCCTCGACCACGCTGCTGTCTCTTATACACATCTGACGCTGCCGACGAGTTCCGAA
>JAUCQC010000054.1 GCA_030372965.1 bacterium | reverse complement strand
CTCGGAGATGTGTATAAGAGACAGTATCAAGATAGCCCCGGACACGTGTCCGGGGCTTTGACAACCGGTCTGGATGGTTTAACGCACCAGAATCATTTTCCGGGTCTCCTCAAAAACCGAGTTGTCCGAATCGCGCGTCACCCGGATTCGCACAAAATATACCCCGCTTTCCCAATCCTTTCCATCCACGGTCACTTCGTGTGAACCCGTCGGCCGGCCGCCGGTCAGCAGCACCGCCTTTTCCCGGCCCGCGAGGTCGAAGGCCTTCAATTGCACGTTCGAGGGCGATGCAAGCTTGAAACGGATCGTGGTGGTCGGATTGAAGGGATTCGGATAGTTCTGCATCAGATGGAAACCGTCCGGCCCGGCCGGCTGGTCCTCCGGAACCGGAGTGCCGTTGCCGTGCCAGCAGGCGAAATAGGAGGACGACTTGCCGCCCGCCAGGTGAAAGTATCCCGCCACATACACGTCATCGCCATCCAGCGCGATGCCGTAGGGCTCCTTGTCGAGGCCGGATCCCAGTGCGGACCAGGCTCTGCCGTCCCAGACCGCGATGTGGTTCGCGGGAACGCCCCCCGCGGTGGTGAACCCGCCGCCGGCGAACAACCGGCCGTTTCCGGGAGTCAGCTTGAACACCGAGCCGTTTGTCCCCCCGCCGACGTCATGCCAGGCGCTTCCGTCCCAGCGGGCGATGTAGTTGACCGCGCTTCCGCCCGCGTTTCGGAACATGCCGCCGACGAACAACTCGCCGTTGAACACGGCGAGATCGCCGACCGAGGAACTCACACCGGACCCCAGGCCGGACCAGGCGCTGCCGTTCCAGCGGGCGATGGTTCTTGCGTCGACCCCGCCCGCGGTGGTGAACCATCCCGCCGCGTATACGTCGCTTCCGATCACCGCGATGTCCGTCACGCCTCCGTTGGTCCCGGATCCGAGCGGCGACCACGAACTGCCGTTCCATTTCGCGATGTTGCCGGCCGGGGAACCGCCGGCGTTGGTGAAATTGCCGCCGGCGTAAATGTCGTTCCCGCTGACCGCGATGGCATCGACCGTTCCGCCGGTAATGCCGGTTCCGAACGCCTTCCAGGCGGCGCCGTCCCAACGGGTGATGCCGTTGGAATAGACTCCCGGCGACACAAGAAATCCCCCGCGGTTGATGATGAAACCGCCGCCGAACGGGACGATCACCTCCGGGCTGTATGCATTGACCGGCGACCAGGCCGCGCCGTCCCATGCC
Source organism: bacterium (assembly GCA_030372965.1). Lineage (GTDB taxonomy): Bacteria > Zhuqueibacterota > QNDG01 > QNDG01 > DTFT01 > JAFGAX01. Next base: position 22,096 of record JAUCQC010000054.1, on the reverse strand, counting down.
GCGAATCCGGTGGGCATGGACGCGGATCCCGCCCGGTTGAAATAGCCCGATGCATTGGCTTTATTGCCGGCCGTTGCGGCCGTGATTGCGGCGTTGTTCAATCCCTTTCCGGAACCGACCGGCCCCAGGGCGGCATAGTTCGACCCGTCCCAGCGGGCGACACGGTTGGCGGCCACGCCGCCCGCGTCCAGGAAAGTGCCCCCGGCGTAAACCGCGGTTCCGGAAACGGCCAGTCCGAGCACCTCATCCTCCACCCCGGCGCCCATCGCGGACCAGGCGGCGCCGTTCCATCTCGCGATGCGCTCCGCGTTCTGCCCTCCGGCCGTTTCGAAATAGCCCCCCGCGTACACGGTGGATCCGGAAACCGCGATCGCCAGGACACTGCCGTCCGTTCCGCTTCCGAGGGCCGACCAGGCGCTGCCGTTCCATTTCGCGATATTGTTGACGGTCACGCCGCCCGCGGTCTCGAAATACCCGCCCGCGTACAGGTTGCCCCCGGACACGGCCAGGCAGCCGACCCCGCCGTCCATTCCCGTTCCCACTGCGGACCACGCGGTTCCGTTCCAGCGGGCGACGTGGTTGACCGTCGTTCCTCCGGACAGGGTGAAGTCCCCTCCCGCGTAAACGTCGTTTCCGCTGACCGCCAGGGCGTCCACCTCGTCGTCGGTGAAGCCGGCGCCCATGGCGGACCAGGCGGTTCCGTTCCAGCGGGCGACGCGCTTGACGTCCACGCCCCCGGCTTTCGTCATGTTGCCGCCCACAATCACGTCTGTTCCGTTCACCGCCACGGCATAGACCTCGCTGTTCACGCCGGATCCCAGCGCGTGCCAGGCTGAACCGTCCCACCGCGCGATGTAATTGGCCGGGACTCCGCCGGCTTCCGTGAAATATCCGCCGACGTAGACACTGCCCCCGCTGATCGCGATGGAGTAGACCTCTTCGTTCACGCCGGTTCCGAGAGCGGACCAGGCGCTCCCATTCCACTTGGCGATGAAATTGGCCTGGATGCCGCAGGCCATGCGGAACCGGCCGCCCACGTACAGATTGGTCCCATCCGACACGACGACGTTGACCTGGTCGTCCACGCCCGGGCCCGGAAAGCCGAAGCGGCTGTCCCAGTTGTCATCCGCGGCCGTCAGGGCGCCCGGAGCGGAGAGCACGGTGCGGATGGCCGGATTTACGGTGTCCCAGCCGGGTTCCGGCATAAATCTGAGGCCGTTTGCGTCGGATTTCCGGTGGGTCATGCACCGGCGTTTTTTGTGTCCGGCGGATTCTTCGCCAGGGGTCGGGCGGTCAGCCCAGGCCTCCACAGAGACGACAAAGGCAAGAATGGAGACGAGGATCGGAATACAGCGGCAGGCGCGGCGCATAATTCCCTCCCTGGAATGTGAGTGTCGGTTGAAACCGATTTACTGCTTCCGCGGTCCGTTCTTTCGGTAAAAACCCGTGGAATCAGGCGGTGTTGTCAATTATTTTAAAAACAAAATCTTGAAATGGGTCGGCGAGGGCTTTCGATAAAAATTTCCAGTTCATCGGCCCTTGTTTCCCGTCGCGTGCGGATGGCATGTTGCGCGGTCCGGCCGATCCGGGCGGCTGATGCGATTCAATGCGGCATGTCCCGGGACGAAATATAATAAAATAGCAAAAATTCCAACGGAAGCAAGTTTTTTTTACTCCCGATCCCCGCGGCCCGGATAGGAAGAAGAGACTGGCGTGAAACAGGGTCTTTCACATCCGACACGATTCAGCCGGGTCCGTCTCCCGCATGCGGGTACCGCGCGACCCGATTCCTCCCGAGCGGCTGACCGGATCTCAACAGAGCCAACGCCTCGGCCGCGATGCCGGGCAGGGAACGGATCAGGAACAGCCGGCTGTCCGGATCCGAGGTCCAGTGCACGGGGAATTCCATGACCCTGCATCCGGCCTTTCTCGCGAGCACGAGCACTTCCAGGTCGAACAGGAACCCGTCCGATCCGCAGGCGGCGTACAGGCCGCGGCCGGTTTCGCCCCTGTAGAACTTGCATCCGACCTGCGTGTCCGTCAGTCCGTCCGGAACGCGGAACAGTCCTGACGCGACCCGCCTGAAACAGTCCGAAGCGAAGCGGCGGGTCCGGTTTCCAGGCCGGACAATGACGCTCTCCGCGTGTCTTCTGGACCCGTGCGCGATATCGCATCGGCCGGATTGAATCCACCGGATGCCCGTCCAGATGTCCTCATAGGGGACGCACAGCCCGCTGTCCAGGAATCCGGCGACGCGTCCGGAAGAGGCGAGCATGCCGCGGCGGACGGCGTGGCCCTTGCCGCGATGCGGCAGACGGAGGACCTTCAACGGGACGCGATGGGCCTTCCCCGCGGCCTCTGCGGCTTCCGCGGTCCCGTCCCTGCTGCCGTCGTCCGAAACGATGAGTTCGCCTTTTATTTTCCGGCTTCTAAAAAAAACGGCGGCCGCCTCGACGTCGCGGCCGATCTTGCGCCGTTCGTTCCACACGGGAATGATGATGGAGAGGTCGGTCATTGCTTTTTAATCACTGTCGATTGCAGTTGAATGCGGCTTCCGATTCTTTCAAGTTCAAAGTTCGAGGTTCAAAGTTCAAATAAAACCTATTGCGGGAAGGCCGAATGCATTGAATTCATCCTTCAGGGGTTCATCCCGGGAAGACTGAAGCCTCCGACAGCAGGCATCAGTTGATCGATCCTTAAAAAGCAGGACCGATTTTTTTGCCTTTGAACTTTGAACCTTGAACTCTAAACCTTGAACTTCGGACGTTGAACTCAGTCTTTTACGTAAAGCCCGCCCGTGGCCTCCAGCCAGTCCGCGACGCGGTCCGCGGCCGCGGGCACGTTGTCGTCGGTCACGTCCACCTCCAGATGCGGGAGTAAGGACGCGCGTATCCGGTTTCTCAGATCCTCCTGCTCCCGGATGAAGATCCCGAGATCGTCGTACTGCGAGGGCTTGCCGGACACTTTCAGCCTTTCCTCGCGGCCCCGGGAGAATGAATCCGGGGACCGCACGCAGAGCACGTGCCGGAACCCGAGCGGCAGAAGGCGCGCCTCGAGCCATCCGAAGTCGATGTCCCGGTTTCTGGCGGATTTCTGGAACGACGCGGCGGACACGTGGAAACGGTCCACGATCCAGGAATAGTACCTTTGAAGCTCGAACAGGCGGACCCAGGTCGCGAAGGTTTCCATGGCCAGGGCCTCCTCGTGGGGCTCTAAATTGATGGGGCCGCGGCCCCAGGGGAAATTGGTGAACGCGCACCATTCCGCGGAGATGAGGGGGGAATGATACCGGTATTTACGGGGTCCGACGATCCGGGGGTGCTCGTTCAGGCAAAAGGCCAGGTCGGTCTTGTGCGTCAGCCGGGTTCCTTCGAGAATGATCTTGGGGCAGAGCTTGCCGGCCATGGGCACTCCGGAGGATGTGATGGAAGCGACTGTATTTTAACAAAAACAGGCGTTAAATCCAAAGGCTTTGTCCTTGATTTTCATGAAAAAATGGCTAAATTAAAATGAGGCATTTATGTCCGTACCAATCATTTGACGGGAGGAGTCGCTCATGAAGCGCGTTGTTTCAGTCGTCGTCGCCCTGCTGCTGTTCACCGCGTGCTCGTCGATGCGGGTGTCCCAGCAATACGATGAAAAAACGGATTTCAAGGCGTACTGGACCTTCTTCTTCAAACCCTCGAAGGCCGATCTTCCGGGACCGGGCCGGAATCCCCTGTTCACGAAGGAGGTGCTGGCTGAAATCCGGACGGTTTTGGAACGGAAGGGAATGTCCGAGGCATCCAGCCCGGAGGAGGCGGATCTCCTGGTTCATTTCTACGCCATGGTCAGGAACCAGCGCGATTTCGCGCCGCCGGTTTACCGCGTGGGACGCCGGGGCCGCGTGTGGCAGGCCAGGCCCGGGCATCCGGTGAATTACAAGGAGGGCACCCTGGTCATCGACATGGTGGACCGGGCGGGGGACGAGCTGGTCTGGCAGGGCGTGGGCCAGGGTGTGCTGGACAGGCGTGACCCATCGAGCCATCTGGTCGACGCGGTGAAGGAAGTGCTTGAACCCTTTCCGCCGGGGAAGTGACCGTCCATGACGGATCACGATGCATTGAACAGCGCGGACTCCGGGGAGCTGGAGACCGTTTTCGGAGGCCTCAAGTCCTATTACATGGGCGCGGCTTCCGGCCCCTTTCCGGACAAGGCCTATGAACTGGCCTATGACCCTGTCCAGATGGGCAGCATGGAAGACGCGGATGCGGTCGGTACCCGCACCGACGACTGCGGGGACAGGCTTGAGGTTTTTCTGAAAATCAGGGACGGCCGCGTCAGCCGTGCCTCTTTTCTCGCGGACGGCTGCGCCGCGTCAAGGGCCTGTGGGAGCGCGGCGGTTCAGCTGGCCTTGAACCGGTCCATCGCCGAGGCCCGGGAAATCACGGCCGCGGCGGTCAGCGACTTTCTGGGCGGCCTGCCCGAATCGGCCATGCATTCAGCCGAGGACTGGGTGACGGCGCTGCGGGACGGACTGGACAGGCTGGAAAAACGCGGCGGGGGCGGGGGATGACGACTCGAACGGCCGTTCGAATCCTGCTGGCCGTCGCGCTTGCGGTCGGAAACGCACCGGCCGGGGAGCGGAGACCGCTCACGGTGGAGGATGTGTTTGAAACCGGCGTGCTCAGGCCGCAATCCCTGGACGATTTTCAATGGCGGCCGGACGGCCGCGCGTTTTCCTTCTCCGACCCGGACCGGGGCGGGAGCCTGATCCTTCAGGACATCGCGTCCGGCGTGGAAACCGTCCTGCTCGATTCCGCCACGCTCGCCGGTTCCGGCCGATCGAGGTCCGAAAAGCGGTTTCGCCTGCCCGGGACCGCGTGGTTCCCGGACAGCCGGAGAATTCTTCTGAACTCAGGGACGGATCTGGCGATCTTCGACCTGACGGTATTCGATCCGGGCCCGGACGGACCGCGGGACGCCGGATGGCCGGCCGCGGATTCCTCCCGGCTTTCCGTGTCCGGGCGGATGGCGTTGTCCCGCCTGACCGACGACCCCGAAGAGGAGCGCGACGCGACCGTGTCGCCGGACGGCCGGGCCATCGCCTATGTGAAGCGCGGGAACCTCTGCGTGCTCGACCTTGGCACCCGCCGCGAGAAACGCCTGACCCGCGGGGGGAATGAGGACATTCTGATCGGCCGGTTCGACTGGGTGTACGAAGAGGAGTTTTCGATCCGCACCGGGTTCGCCTGGTCCCCGGATTCGAAACACATCGCCTACTGGGAACTGGACACCTCGAGGGAGCCCCGGTTCCCGCTGACGGATTTCATCCCCGTCCGGAACGAAGTCGAATGGATCCGGTACCCGAAAGCCGGTGATCCCAACGCCGGAGTGCGCATCGGCGTGGTTCCGGCAAAAGGCGGACGCACCGTGTGGGCCGATCTGGGGCCGGAACAGGACATCTACATCCCCCGCGTTCACTGGCTCCCGGACGGCCGGACACTGGCGATTCAACGCCTGAACCGCAGGCAGAACCGGCTCGACCTGATGTTCATGGACATCCGCAGGGGTAAGGCCAAAACCGTGCTGACGGAATCGGATCCGTGCGGGTGGGTGGACTGCAATGACATGGTCCGGTTTCTCCAGGACGGACGGTTCATCTGGGCCTCTGAACGTTCCGACCGGATGCACCTCTATCTGTTCGCTCCGGACGGATCTCTCATCCGCCCCCTCACCTCAGGCGATTGGGACGTCACGGCTCTGGCCGGTGTTTCCGATACGGACGGATGGGTCTATTACGAATCCACCGAAAAGAGCGTTCGGGAGCGGCACCTGTACCGGGTGCCCCTGGACGGGGGCCGGCCGGAACGGCTGACGGAGGAACCCGGAACCCACCGGGTCGACCTGTCGCCGGATCGCGGGGCCTTTCTCGACTCCTTTTCGAACGTGCGGACGCCGACCCGCGCGGTTCTGCGGCGGACCGACGGCTCGGAGATCCGCGTGCTGCGGTCCGGCGCCCTTCCCGGCCTGGACACGCTCGAACTGGTCGCGCCGGAATTCCTGACGTTCCGCACCCGGGACGGTCTCGAATTGAACGCCATGCTGTTCAAACCCGCGGATTTCGATTCCACCCGCCGGTATCCCGTGCTTGTCCAAACCTACGGGGGTCCCGCTTCTCAGACCGTGTCCGACTCCTGGCGGAACGGCATGGGGGACGGCTGGGGCCAGATCATGCTCCAGCACGGAGTTCTCGTTTTCGGCGTGGACAACCGCGGCACGTTCGGACACGGGAACCGCTTCATGAACCTCGTCAACGGCAACATGGGTTTGGGCGTGCTGGACCAGATCGAGGCCGCGAACTGGCTCCGGTCACTCTCCTTCGTCGATTCGAACCGGATCGGCATCTGGGGATGGAGCGGAGGCGGGTGGATGACGTGCCTCGCCATGACCCGGGGCGCGGGCGTTTTCCGGGCGGGCGCGGCCGTGGCGCCGGTCACGGACCTGCGGAACTACGACACGATCTGGACGGAGCGCTACATGGGCCTTCCCGCGGACAATCCCGCGGGATACGACGAGAGCAGCCCGATGCACTGGATCGACCGTTACCGGGGAGGGCTGCTGCTCGTGCACGGCACGTCCGACGACAACGTGCACTGTTCCAACACCCTGCAGCTGGCGCACGCGCTCCAGAACAGCCGCAGGCCGTTCAGCCTCATGCTGTACCCGCGCAAGGAGCACGGCCTGTCCGGGAAGGACACCCGGGTGCACCTGTACAACGGCCTGACCGATTTTTTTCTCCGCAGTCTGTGAATCTGTCCGCGGCTGCGCAAGGAGGCGACGATGAAGCGACTGGTCCCGGTTCTCTGCCTGGCTCTGGCGGCCGCGCACGCTTTCGGCGAGAATTACCTGATCAACGGCGGGCAGGAATCCCGCATCCGCTACCGACTGACCCAGCGGGTTCAGCCCGCGCCCGGAACGCGGACGCTCACGCTGAGTTACGTCGTGCCCGGCGATTTCAGTTCCCCCACCTACAACCAGCGCATCGAGGATTTCCGGCTGACCTTTTCGGTTCCGCCGTCCGAACGGAAGGACGAGACGGACAACCGGGGCAACGCGGTCGTGCGGGTGGTGTGGAACCGGCCTTCCGCGGCCATCGACGTGTCCATGCAGTTCACGGCGCTGAACCGCACCGTCCTGCAGACCCTCCGGTCCGCGGCGCCGTACCCGCCGGTCCGGCCTCCCGCGGACGCGGCCGCGTACCTGAAGGCCACGGAACAGGTCCAATCCGGGGATCCGGGCATCCGGTCGCGCGCCGCGGAACTGGTCCGGGGCGTGACCACCGAATTCGACGCCGTCCAGCGCATCCTCTCCTGGGTGGTCGACCACATGCGGTACGTCACGCCGCCCCAGCAGTACGACGCGCTGTACAGCTTCACAAGCGGCAAGGGCAACTGCCAGAATTACTCCCACCTCGCGGCCGCGCTCATGCGGGCCGCCGGCATACCGGTCCGCATCGTCAACGGCGTCACGCTCAAACAGCCGTACACCGTCAAGACGCCGGAGGGCGAGTTCGCCTTCCGCCTGGGGCAGGGCCGTCATTCCTGGATCGAGGTGCTTTTTCCGGATCTCGGCTGGGTGCCGTTCGACCCCCAGCAGACCGAACTCTTCGTCTCCAACCGGTTCATCCGGGCCGAGGTCGGCCTGGACAACAAGGAAACCGTGAACGACGGGCTGGTGCGGTGGACGCAGTCCGGCGACCGGGGAGGCCAGCCCGTATTCGAGGAGGGCATCACAGGCGAATTCGTTTCGGACCAGGTGAGCCTGAACATGGAGAAACAGGCCTATGGCCCCCGGAACATGCTCGTCTGCCCGGACGTGAAGGCCGAATTCGTGCCCGTGACCGTGGCGCCGCCGCCGCCCCCGATAACCGTCCCCCGGGACCGGCTCGACCGGCTGGACTACACCCGGAGGTTCGTTTTCGGCAACCTGGATTTCCCCGCGGGTGCGGATTTCCTCGTGACCCGCGGTCCGGCCGAGCGGGGTGCGGCCGGCGAATTCCGGATGGAGAAGAACTTCCTCGTCGAGACGGCCGAGTACGTCACCACAAAGATGACCCAGTACGCGCAGGTCTTCGTCCTGAAGAAGCCGCTCAAACTGCGCCGCATCGGCCTGGCCCTGCACGCCTTCGGCGGGAACGGCCAGCTCTGGGTTGAGCTGGTCCGGGACGCGGGCGGCAAACCCGGAGCGGCCATCGCCACGAGCGATTTCATCGCTCTGGACGGCATTCCCCGGAAGCCGGGCTATGACTGGGTGGACTTTTCATTCGACGCCTCGCCTCCGGTTCTGTCTCCCGGGAAATACTGGATCTGTCTCGGTTTCACCGGCAGTCCGGTCGTGAACTGGTTCTACACCTACGGCAAACCGGTGGGGCCGGTGGACGGAACGCGGTACAAGGGCGTGTACGACGCGGACTGGAGCGGCGCGCTCGCGTACGAGTTCAACTACCGGATCGCCGGTCACACGCCGGAATGAGCCGGAACGGGTCCGGCGCTCCGGCCGCGTGCGACGGTTTTCCCGGCGCGGCGGCGGGTCAGCGGACGGTCCATCAAGCGAAAAGGACGGAATGATGGCAATCGAAACGAAGAAGGATCTGACCCTCGAGAGGCCGCATTTCGAGGATGAACACGTGCTGGTCACGGGAGGCGGGGGATTCATCGGATCGGCCGTCGTCCTCGCCCTGCTCCGGGAAGGCGCGGCCGTCACCGTTCTGGACGACTGGAGCACGGGCGACCGCAGGCGCCTGCCCGCGGACGGACCGCTGACCGTCCTCACGGGAAGCATCCTGAACCCCGCCCAGGTGGCCGACGCCATGGCGGACTGCACCGCGGTCCTGCACGAAGCCGGCTCGTCGATCGACATCGCCCTGCGCGATCCGGTGCTGGACTGCGACCTGAACGTCCGGGGGACCCTGAACGTTCTCAACGCGGCCCGGAAATCCCGGTCCGTCAAGCGCGTGGTGTACGCGTCCACGGACGCCGTGTACGGGAATCCCCGGTACCTCCCGATCAATGAGGACGACCTGCTGAATCCGCTGAGCCCGTTCGCGGTGTCGAAACTGGCCGGGGAAAACTACTGCAAGGCGTATTACGAGACCTTCGGGCTGTCGACCACCGTGCTCCGGTACGCGAACGTGTACGGCGCGCCGGTCCGCGACAGCCGCCTTCCCGCGGGCGCAGCCGACCGGTTTCTGAGAAGCGCGCTGGGCGGCAAACCGCTTCAGGTGCACGGCGACGGGGAACAGACCCGCGATTTCGTCTTCATCGACGACGCGGTCGACGCCACGCTGCAGGCCTGCTGCCTGTCCAAGGCGGAGGGGCAGATCTACAACGTCGGAACCGGCATCGAGACCACGATCAACACGCTCGTGGAGAAGGTGCTGTCCGCGGCCGGGTCGTCGTCTCCCATCGAGACCGTGGACCGGCTCGACATCGACAACATCCGCAGGCGCGTGCTCAACATCGAGAAGATACGGCGGGAAATGCGGTGGACGCCCCGCATCACCCTGGAGCAGGGGCTGAGACTCCTCATCGAGGGAAAGGCCGGATGACCGCCTCCGGAGGCGCGGGCGCTTTTCTGGTGTGGCCCTGGGAAGACGACCGCGTCGAGGATCCGCGCATCCTGAAGTCGGACCTCGACGCGTTTCAGCGGGAGGGCGTGACGGCCGTGCTGGCCGTTCCCGGAAAGCGCCTGCGGTACGATCTCGCGGACCGGAAGGTCGTCCGCGCCGTGGCGCAGGCCGGGCAATGGGCGCGGAAGCGGTCCATCCGGTTCTGGTTTCAGGCCGACCCCAGCTCCGCGTCGCGGTCGCTCATCAGCCGGACCGGGGAGCGCACGCAGAATCTCCTCGTCCTCAAGGAACCCGGTTCGGCCTTCGGACCGGAGAATCTATGCATGGCGCCCGTCCGGGAGGGCCGGTTTGAAATCCGGTGCGTCTACCGGAACGAAACCCGGCGGGCGGACGACGCCGGGGCCGCGACCGGTTTCGAACCGGACGGGATCGAAAAGGCGTTCGCCTTCCGTTTCCACAACGGCGCGGTTCTGAGCGACAGTGTCCGGGACCTGACCGCCGAAGCGCGGATGTACGACGACGTCCGGTCCGGCGCGATGGACCTGTTCGGCTCCGTGGTCTGCCCCGAGGGGGAGGACTGGCGCGTCATGGTTTTCCCGAGGGTCAACACGCGGCTCGCGGACCCCGGCGGCCGCGAGAACAGCGACCTTCTCATCGCGCTGGCCGAGTCGCTGTTTGACGGGGGCGCCCTGTTCGACGGCGTCACCTGGGACCGCGGCGGATACGGCGGCGATGCCGGCCGGCTCCCGGTCAGCCTTTCCCTCTTCAACAGCTTCATCGCGGAATACGGGTACGATCTGCGGGACCGCCTGCTCGGCCTCGTTTTTCCGTTCGATGACGGGTCGCACGTGGAGGTCCGCCTCCACTACCGGTTTCTGCTGACCGACCTGCTCCGGTCGGGATTCCGCGATCTGCAGGCCGGCCTGCACGGATTTTTCGGATCGACGGGCGCCGCCATGCTGCACGGGTGGGAACCCGGCGGCGCGACCTTCCAATCCGTTCCGGATCCGTGGCGCATGCTCTATCCGTCGGCCGCCGGCTTCGCTGCCGTGGACGCGGCTGAAGGGATGCGCGAAGCCGACGGCCGCCTGAACGGCCGGATGATACTGACCAAGGGTCTGGGCGTTTTCTCCTCGATGCGGTCCGGGCTCGTGCGCGCCGATTTGAGCGGCTGCGGGCCGGAACAGGTCGGTCACTGGACGGACCTGTGCGGCCTCCATTCGCTCCGCTGGGTCTCGGACGGCGCGGCCCCCGGAGGCGCGCCGAACGCCGGGTTCGAGACGTTTTGTTCGGCGAACCGCAGGCTGAAGGCGGTCGAATCCTGGACGGGGTTCCGCTTCCCGGACGCGGACACGCTCGTTCTGTATCCCGCCTGCACGCTCGCCGCGGCAGGGCCGGAATCGGCCGCTTTGATCGTCGACCGCCTGCACCGTTTCATCGGGAACCTGGCGTCGGCCGGACTCCAGATGGACGTCGCTTCGTCCCCGCTTCTGATGGCCGGCCGCCTCTCGCGGGACGGCTTCCGGATCGGCTTCCGCCTGTACCGGAGCCTGATCTGCCCGTTTCCGGACGTGCTGGAACCCGAGACCCTGGAGAAACTGCATCAGATGAAAAAAAGGGATTTCCCGGTTTTTTTCGCGGGCGGCGTGCCGGTCATGACTTCGGAGGGAAGACCGATCCCGTTTCCCGCGGAACCGGATTTGGATCCAGAGGCGTGCGATGGGGGCGCTCTGGAGGCGCTGGGGTTGAGGCCGCCGATCCGGCTGCCCGAGGGCGGGCTGGGTTCGGTCGTCCGTCACGCCGGAGAAGTGCTGCTGCTGGTCTGTCCGGCGGCGCCGGGCGGACGGATCGGGGGAAAGGCGTTCTGCGAGGGCCGGGAGATCGTGATCCCGGAAACCGGCGCCCTGTCGATTTTCCGCGTGACGCCGGGCCGGGACGCGGAGAAGGTGCTGTGATTAAAAAGGGATTGTCCGAAAAGAGGCGATAACAGCTCCGTTCGTCCTGAGCCCTGCCCTGAGCGTTGCCGAGGGGTTGTCGAAGGACGAGAACGGTCAATTACCGATCGGACGCGCCAGATCCCTCCACAAGCACCGGGGCAGAGCCCCGGCGCGATCATGGCACTTTCGTTTCCCGCGCTATTTCACCATCAGCAGTTTTCGTGTTTTGATGAATCCGTCCGATTCGATTCGGCAGAGATACAGGCCGGCCGGCACGGGCCGGCCGGAGCCGTCCCTGCCGTTCCACACGGCCGCGTGATTTCCCGCCGGCATGGACGATTCGACGAGCACGGCGATTTCCCTTCCCGCAAGATCGACCACCGTGAGCCGGACGCGGCCGGGCCGGGCCAGGCTGTATCCGATCCGCGTCGACGGATTGAAGGGGTTCGGAAAGTTCTGCATCAGCCGGTTTTGAACGGGAAGGACGCTTTCCGGATCCCCGACGCCCGAGGGCGCGATGCGCACGAGATAATCCTCCACCTCCCCGTCCACGGCCAGACCGTACGGTTTCAGGTTCCGCTCCGTGCTGAACCGGAACCGGGCGACCCGTTCGGACGGTTGCAGTTCCGCCGGAACGTTGAACGAAAGAACGTTCGTTCCGGCATTCAATTGCACGTTCAGGAAAATCTGGTCACCTTCCGCCATCCATCGTCCGCCCCCGTGAAAATCAATCCAGCCGTTCAGGATTCCGGGACAGGACGCCTCCACCCGGCATTCGTTCGCGCGGTTCTGGATCAATTGTTCCGGCAGGAAAACGCCGTCCTCGTCGTCCCCGTCGCCGGCCGCCGATTCGTCCGGCTGACCGTCCTCTTCCGCGTCCACTCCGGACCCGAGATAGACGCCGGGACGGATGAAGTGCCGCGCGCCGTTCCATTCCCTGAGTGTGTAAAAGTCCGCCCCCGGTAAGAAAACACTGCCCATCACGTCCCCATAGTCGAATACGGCCTCGAACCGGTCGGTTTTCAGCTGAAAGGCGAGGTCCCATCCTTTTTCGACGGGCGCAGTCCGGATCGCACGGGATCCGACGGCGGGGGCGGACGGATCCAGGATAACCCACCGCGTCATCCCGGAAAGAATGGCTACGGGTCAGCCATCCCCAGGCGTGTTCCTCCGGAGTTCCGCCGTAAACCGCCGCGATCGAGAGCCAGTATACGGCGGAATCGCCTTCCTGGAAGAACCGGTCGGAGGGCGGGATGTCGAATGAATAGCGGAAGCATCGGCTTTTTCCGCGCCAATCCGTCAGGAGCGTGTCGGTTTCATCGAGAGCATTGCGGTTCACGCGCCATTGGCGGATGCATTCGGCCGGGCCCCCGAAAACCGTGTCGCCGGAGGCCGGAGCCGCGGACCAGAGTCCGATGTGGAAGGCCGCGGGCGCCTCAGGCGGCGGGGCCGCGGAATCCCAGCCCGCGTACGCGCCCCAGAATACGATGCCGGTCACCGGCCCAAGATCCAGGCAGATCCAGTCATCGGCCGCGATCCGGCCCCCGACCGCGGACGGCTCGCTCCATCCATCCGAATAAAAGACCAATCCGTCCGGCTCGGTGAAGACCGGCACCTTCAGAAGCGCCTGGTCCCACTTCAGCGGAAAACCGCCGACAGGGACGATTGAGAAGGGATGGTCCTCGACTTCGCCGTTCAGCGCCGGACCTGAGACGCCCAGGCCCCGGACCTGGCTGAATCGAAACCGGGCGAATGAGAGTCCGGGAGACGCTTCGGCGGGAACCGGTACGATCAGAGTCGTCGGGCCAGAGACGATCGTCCGTTCATCCGCGATTTTCTCGCCGACGTCGTTCCAGTCGCCGTCCCGGTTGAAGTCCATCCATGCGTTCAGGATGCCCTGGCCGGTCGCGGTCACGGTCACCGACGCCGTTGTTCCGGGCTCGACCGGCGAATCGAATGTCACGCCGTCCGCGTCGTTCATTCCGCCGGCATCGTCGCCCACCGCGTTCACATCGGCCAGCCCGTCCGGTTCCGGGTCCACCGCGCGGCCGAGGCAGAGACCGGGCGTGATGTAGTGCGACGGCCCCCCGTCCGCGTCCAGAGTCGGGTAGGGAGCGGGCGCGTCGCCCCGGTCGAAGTCCTGTCCGGACAGCGGAACGAAGCAGTAGTCCTCGGTTTCTCCGACGGCGTAGCCGGCGGGCGGGCCGCAGCCCGCGCCTTTTCCGCCTGAGAGCCACTCGCCGCTCCACGGCATTTCCGAAAGCGTCACGCGCATCCAGACCGGCTGGGGAACCGCGGATTTCGGGTGGTACGGGATGAAGGACGGCGTGGGAACCGTGTGCGTGCCGGCGGCGAGACCGGACAGCGGCTGGTTCCGGACCGCCCACTCATTCGCGACCGCGCCCGACGGGCAGACCGGAGAATCGTCCCAGTCCCCGTCCCGGTTCCAGTCGATCCAGACATTGACGTAGAGGGAAACTGAGGACCGGACGATCGTGACCGTGTAATTGAATGCCACAGGCGAGCATTCCGTCAGCACGATCGGCGTCTGAACGCCGTCATCCCCGCCGTCCCGGTCGCAGAAGTCCGCGGAAGGCAGGATGTTGTTTTCGCCGTCCGCGTCCCATCCGGTGTCGGCTTCCTGTTCGAGGGTCACGGCGGACCCGAGGAACGCGGTTTCGGAAGGAGAGAGGTGCAGCGGGCCGGCCGGTCCTGCGCCTGTGTTGACTGCGGTGGGAAACGAGGCTTTCACTCCCGGAGGCCCGCCCTGGGGGTACGCGGTCATCTCCGCTCCGGATCCATTGCTTCCGTCAGGCGCGTCGCCGAGGTCGTATTGGGACGCCTGTTGTGCGTCAGAGGAGACAGGGACTGATGCGAGGGCCGGCGAATGTTCCGCGATTGGCAGGAAGCCGACTCCCATGAGCAGAAATGCACCCGATCCGATCAGACGACCTGTTTTCATGCATGGCCTCCGGGAAAAAAAGGACACCTTTGCGCGCCGAGCTTGAAGCGGCGCCCAATAAAATCAATCGTTTGTAAATGTTCGGTGAGTTATCGGAAAAGGCTGCAATTCGAGTGCCGTAAAGAGACGGCGGCATGGCGCAAAGCGAAAAGCGCGAAGCACGTAGCGCAAAGTGTAAACGGCAACGGGCAAACCGTCCAGTTTTCGAGTTTGAAATAGAAAAGGGGACAGACGGTTTCGGCCGTTGTCCCCTTGTCGCCCCTCACAGAATGTTCAAATCCATGGCCGGATCCGCTCCGCTGTCGGCCTCAAGGCCGGCGCCGATGGCCGGGTCCGTTCAGTCGTGCGAAAACGTCATCTTTTTCACATCCACACCCTTGATGCCGGACACCTCCTTCACGAAGGCATCCATTGATTGACGGTCCCCGGCCAGTTCGAGAATGATGAGACCCGCCGGGTCGCAGAAATTTTCGGACACCTCATGCAGACCGACGCGCGTCTTGATGACGCAGCCGTGCTTCGACAGGATTTTCTGCATGTCCGGAGCCTTGCGGATCCGGTCGCGGATGTGTATGCCCACGATGACATGTCCCGGTTTTCTCATGGCGCGTTCTTTCAGTTGGATCCGTTTCCGGTCTTTATGACGATGTCGATACGGCGGTTCTTGCGGCGTCCTTCCTCCCCGTCGAAAACGCGGCGAACGCTTCTCGGTTCATGCAGGCCTCCGTGAGTTGAAACGATCAGGGTCCGAAGAGGGAACGCTGCGGCGGAGACAGAGGGGCGGGATTCCCCGGCAGGGCCGGGGCTGGTTCCACAGGCGGGCGCTACTTCTTTTTAATGGCTCCGGTGCGGATACACCCGGTGCAGACCACTTTTTTCATCGGTTTACCGTCCACGCGGACGTTGATCGTCTGCAGATTGGGCAGCCAGCGGCGTTTTCTCAGATTGTTGGCGTGGCTGACCCGGTGTCCGGCCATGGGTTTCTTTCCGCAGATTTCACAGACGCGTGACATAAATTCCCCTGCTCATTAATGAACTGATTTCGAGAGTGACAATTAAAAACGAACTAAATTATACAAAAATCGGAGGCAAAAAGCAACACTTTTATCGATAATTGCCATAATTTTAGCGCTTTTAAGTCGAATCGCCCGGTCCAACCGGATTTGCATGGGCCTGAAAGTCCTTGTTTATCAAGGCTGGAAAGCCTAAATTACCATGCACATGCGGATATTCGACCTGGAAATTCCCGAGAAGGCGGTTCTCGCGCCCATGGCCGGAATCGCGGATTCTCCCTTCCGTCTGATGGCCCGGGCCTGCGGCGCGGGCATGGTGTTTTCCGAGCTGGTCAGCGCGGACGGCCTGGTCCGGAACAGCGGGAAAACCCGCAGACTCATGGATTTTCTGCCGGAGGAAAGGCCCTTCGGCATTCAGTTGTTCGGCCACGATCCCGCGGTTCTGGCCGAGGCCGCGAAGATCGCGGAAGCGCTTCAACCCGACTGCCTGGACCTGAATTTCGGGTGTCCGGCCCGGAAGGTGGTGCGCCGCGGCGCCGGAGTCGGCGTCATGACCGATCTTGACCGGATGGGGCGCATCGCCGAAGGCGTGGTCCGCGCGGTCCGACTGCCCGTTTCCGCCAAGATCCGGACCGGGTGGGAGGAGGGGAAGCCTGTCGCGGTCGAAGCTGCGAAGATCCTCGAATCCTGCGGCATCCGTGCGTTGACCCTGCACGGCCGAAGCGGACAGGCCGCTTTCCGCGGCGCGGCGGACTGGTCCGTGATCCGGGCGGTCCGGGAGTCGGTTTCGATCCCGGTGATCGGCAACGGGGACATCGTTTCGGCCGCGGACGCCCTCCGCATGCTCACCGAGACCGGCTGCGACCTGGTGATGATCGGCCGCGGCGCGCTCGGCCGGCCTTGGATTTTCTCGGCCGTCCGGACACTCGTGGAAACGGGCCGGCCGTCGGAGGATCCGCCTTTCCGCGACCGGATCGACGCCTGCCTGGAACATTACCGCACCGCGCTCCGGCTTCTCCCCGAGGCCAAGGCCGTCAGGGAAATGCGGAAGCACATCGCCTGGTACACCCGGGGCATGCCCGGGGCCGCGGAGTTACGCAGGGAAGCGTTCACCCTGACCGACCCGGAGGACGTCCGGACCAGGCTCGAGGCCTTCCGCGACCGCGCGGGCGAGCCGCGGCCCGTCCCGCTCCCCGAAGCCCGCCCGGAGCAAACGGAAGCGGGTCACTATTCGCTTGACAAGTCTCGCGATTTTTAGTACACTTTCCGAGCTGCCCGCGACGGGACGGATTCCCCGCGTCGAACCCTGAGGAGGATTGCTCATGAAAAAAAGCGCGCTGTTTCTTCTCCTGACGCTCCTGCCGGCGTTCGCGGCGGGCCAGTACATGGCCTTCCCGCCCAACGACAACCAGAGTTCGTTCGACGGCGGGCTCGGCATGACCTGGATCGACAACCAGGCCTATTACAGCATCAATCTCCAGCCGGACATCGCGCTCGGCAAGGCCGGCATCGGCCTCAACGTCAACCTGTTGTACAACACCTCCAACGGAAAATTCTACTCGCAGGACTGGGAAAACCGGCGCACCGGCAAGACGGACTGGCTCCGGATCATCCGCTACGTCCGGTACGGGTTCAAGGGCGACCCGGTGTACGGCCGCGTCGGCGCCCTGGACGTCGAGCGGATCGGTCACGGCTTTATTCTCAATTTCTACAACAACCGGATCGCGTACGAGGACCGGAAAACCGGGCTCTCATTCGACATCGACGCGGGCATCGCCGGATTTGAATCGATGACCAACAGCCTCGAGCGGCTCGGCGTGGTCGGGGGCCGGCTGTACGTCCGTCCTCTCTGGAACAGCGAAATCCCGGTTCTCAAGCGCCTCGCTTTCGGCGCCACCATGGTCCGCGACACGGACCCGGACAGCCGCCGTTCCACCAAGGACGGCGTCTCGGTGTGGGGCGCGGACGTGGAACTGCCGCTCCTGAAGTCCCAGGCGCTGACCACGATGGTCTACGCGGACCACGCCCAGATCGTTGATTACGGGGCCGGACAGACTCTGGGGCTGAGGACCGACCTGAACACTCTGTGGGGATTCCTGGGCCTGGCCTTCAACGTGGAGCGGCGGTTCATGGGCAAGGAGTTCATCGCGCCCTATTTCGGGCCTTTCTACGAGGTGATGCGGCACACCACGCTGAACGAGGTTCAGGACTACTACGGGCTCATCGGCGGGGATCCCGCGGGCATGCCGGCCGCGCTCGCCGCCGCGCCCTCCGACACCCTGATCAGCCAGAACGGCCTGCTCCCCATGATGACCGGGTCGCGCAACGCCTGGTACGGCGCGCTGGACCTCAATTTTTTCAAGCTGATTCACACGGTCGGGTCGTTCGAGAAGGTGGACAAGTTCGGCAACAGCGGCACCCTGCATCTCGGGGCCGGCCTGTCCCCGAAAATCCCGGTCCTGTCGGTGGAGGCCGCCTATGACAAGCGGGGCATCGGCACGTTCAAGGACATCCGCACGCTGGACGCGCGGAGCGTCGCCCGGGTGGGAGTCGGATACAAGATGAAGCCGTACCTGATGCTGTACATGGATTATATCTGGAACTTCGTGTGGAACGACGATCTGAAGGCCTATAAACCCCAGGAGCGCATTCAGCCGCGGGTGGCCTTCCGGTTCCCGTTCGAGGTGTAGGAAGGTCTTCTTCCGGCCGGCAACCGCATGCGCCCGTTCCGTCCGGATTCCTGAAATCAAAAGGCTGGAGCCGCGCGGCTCCAGCCTTTTTTTATCCCGTCGACGATCGTCCGCGGGGTCTAATGACCCGGTTGCGCGGCGTCCGGCCTACGCCGTCTTCGCGGCCATGCCGCTGATGCCGGCGGTGGCGGTCTCGCGGAGCGTGTCGGCGAGAACCGACAGTTCCCGCATGCTCGCGCTCATGGCCTTGGTGCCGGTGTTCACGCGTTCGGCGGTCTTGAGGTTCTGCTCGCTGACAAGCGCCACGGTTCCCATCTCGGCCTCGACCTGCTGGGAATAGGCGCGGAGGTCCAGAATGCGCGTGGAGATGCGCTGCAGGCGCTGTTCCTCCTCCTCGGTGAGGCGGAGAATGTCGTTGAGCCCGCTTCGGCTCCGTTCGGTGCTCTGGCCGAGTTCCTGAAACTGCCCCAGCCCCTTCTGCATCGCGGTCCGCACGCGGGCGATGTCCTCCTGGAACCCCGTGATCAATTCGGCGATCTCGTCCGTGTGGGCCCGGGTGTTCTTGGCCAGCTGGCGGATTTCGTTCGCCACGACCATGAATCCGCTGTCGCGTCCGCCCGCCTTCGAGGCTTCGATGGCCACGTTGAGCGAAAGAACGTTGATCCGCGACGCGATGTCGTCGATCAGCCCCAGAATCGCGTCCACCTTCTTCGAGTGCCCGGAGAAAGCCTCGATGGTCGCGCGCATGTCCGTCAGCGACTGCTCCGCCGTTTTCATGCGGTCGAACGAATCCTTCAGCGAGCCGATGCTGTCGGTGATGCGTCTGGCCGTGCCCTGCGTGATCGAAGCGCCCTGCTGGGCCTCGCGGCTGATGGCGTGGATGTTCGCGAGCAGGTCGCTGATCGTCCGGTGCGAGTTCCGGATGTGTTCGTTCTGTTTCTGCGTTTCGGTGAACATCTCGGTCATCGCCTGATCGATGGTGTCCGTCACCGAATGAACCTCCTGGGAACTGCCGGAGAGACGGTAGCTGGTTTCGACCAGCTGGTTGTAGGCCTTCTGCACGGCTTCTTTCATCTCGGCGCTTTGGATGATTTCCTTGGAGAGAAAATAGGCCATCATGATGACGATGCCCATGTAGGTGTATTCGATCAGGTAGATCGACTTGTACAGCCCGGACTGGACGGCCGCGTCGTTGCACAGGCCGAAGAAAAAGAAGGCCACGGACCAGAACAGCGGACGGGCCTTCGCTTTCTCGTCCCGGCGGTAGAGACGGATGCCGAGCCGGAAGGCGTAGATGAAAACCGCGATGCCCATGAGGCTGACGAGCGTGGTCATGATTCCGGGCGTGACTTCATAATAGGTGATGTCCAGGCCCAGGGGAAGGGGGATGGTCTTCACCGCCGGTTTGTCCATCCGCCAGGAGAGTCCGGTATTGTCGAACACGGACAGCATGGCCGCAAGGACGAAGTACGCGGCGAAGAAATTCCGAAGGCGCTTGTTCCGGGTTCCGGTGTAATCGACGAGGAACCACGCGAAAGCGGCCCCGAACAGCGAAAGCGTGGCCACCTGCCAGCGCTGCCAGAAAAGGCCCGTCTCCAGAGAGTGGTTGTTGTAGGCCCCGATGCAGAAGATGTCGTACAGGGACATGGTCAGGCAGAGCAGGGCGAAGGACAGATCCTCCGGTTTCTTGACCGACCGCCGGGCATAGAGGAACAGGTGGTGCAGGGCGACGTACAGCGTGACGCCGGCGATGACGGCGACTGGAGCGGACAGAACGTGCATCGGTTCCTCCCACGGTGAACCGTGACAGTGTGTCGGGAAAGGCTGGCCCGCGGACGGGCGGGAATAAGCCGCCGGGCCCGGCATGACAGATATTAACAAAGGAAAATCACAATTTCAAGCTGAAAAAACGGTTTAACTGTTTTCAAAACTGTTGCTTCCGGCCCCGCATGAGAACCCGCCATCCCATCCGGTCACATCCCGCCTGATGCGGTAATATTCCGAAACAATTGATTTCGAGAGGGTTATTTTTTATTTGCATCTGATTTAAATTCTATTTATCATACGATTGATCATGTGATCAATGCGCCTCCACCCCGATACCCATCGGCTAGGGAAGCACGAGAGAAGATTTTCCTTTCGCACCCGATCCCCCCACCCTGTCCGCGGAAAGGAGAAACCGCATGCCGCTCGTCGAAGATCTCAACACCGAAATCGCCAGAATCCACCCGGATGCCTTTCTGACCATAGAGGAGTTTAAAAAGAGTGGCCTGTATTTCTGGCTTCAGCCCGTCACCGAAGTCAGACCCGACGGGCACGTGACGGTCGAGGGATTCGGCGACATGATCATGCTGGGCAGTTACTCCTATCTCGGCCTGAATCAGCACCCGGCCATCTGCCGGGCGGCCAAGGAGGCGATCGACCGGTTCGGCACGGGCACGCACGGATCGCGGCTCCTGGCCGGCACGCTCGATCTGCACAACCGGCTCGAATCGGAAATCGCCGGCCTGAAGAAAACCGAGGCGGCCGTCACCTTTTCCACGGGTTACGTGGCCAATGTGGCCGCCATCTCCACGCTTCTGCGCAAGGGAGATGTCGTGATCTGCGACAAGATGAACCATGCCAGCGTGATCGACGGCTGCCTGTCGTCCCAGGCGGATTTCGTCCGGTACCTGCACAACGACATGGTCTCGCTCGAGCACCGGCTTCGGGAGTACCGGGACCGGCCCAAGAAACTGGTGATCGTGGACGGCGTGTTCAGCATGGACGGCGACATCGCGGACCTTCCCGGCATACACCGGCTCTGCCGCGAATACGGCGCATACCTCATGGTCGACGAGGCGCATTCCACGGGCGTGCTCGGCGAAGGCGGGACTGGCATCGAGGAGCATTTCGGCATGCCGGCCGACACGATCGACGTCAAGATGGGCACCCTCAGCAAGGCCATCCCGAGCACGGGCGGATACATCGCCGGAAGCGCGGATCTCTGCACCTACCTGAAGCACGCCGCTCGGGGATTCGTGTACTCCGGCGCCCCATCGGCCGGCGTCATCGCCTCGGCCATCGCCGGCATACGGCTGATCCGCGAAGAGCCCTGGCGGATCCGCAGGCTCCGCGAGAACGCCGCGTATTTCAAGGGGCTCCTCACCGCGGCCGGGTTCGACATCGGGCCCACGGAGACGCCGGTCGTTCCCGTGATGTGTCATGACACCGAAAAAGCGGCTTACCTGGCGCGGTACTGCCAGCGGCACGGCGTGTTCATACACGCGATCTATTATCCGACCGTTCCCAAGGGCCGCGCACGGCTGAGGGCCGCGGTGCTGGCCTGTCATTCACGGGAGGACCTGGCCGCTTGCGCCGACATACTGACGGCCGGGGCGAAGGAACTGGGGATACTGAAAGGCTGAGAGACGGCACTTGCGCAATCACGAGCCTTGCGCTCAGAATCTGTCCGCGAGCGCATTCCCCCGGCCCGCGACGCGGGATCAAGCTGCAGATGCGGGCTGTTGAAGACTTCGCCGGGCCAAGGTGTCCGATGGTTGATGATTGAAGGCCCGGTCCCGTTCCGCGCAGCGGGACGGGACCGCGGGGAGCTCTCATTTCTTTTCCTGCCGGGGGAACCCTGCTCTTTCCGTATCGTTCAATCAGAAAGCGCGAACCCGAATGAAACGTCTCGCACTCGCCTTTCTGATATCCCTGGGCGTCCATATACTCGCCTTCAGCACCGTGTTCCGGATGCGGACAACCGAACCGGTCCTGATCGATGAGCCCTCGCTCTCGCTGTACACCGAGCTGGAGGTGATTCCGGAGGGTTCGCTCGCCGTGTCTGCGGCCAGACAGGGGCGATCGGACCCCGGACCCTGTCTCTTATACACATCTGACGC
>JAUCQC010000053.1 GCA_030372965.1 bacterium | reverse complement strand
CTTACGTCAACGACAATAAAAGCTCGAAATCCGGGTCTTCGGAACCCCGCGAGATTATAAGATCAATGATATTTATAACCGCAAAGATTAAACCAACACTGAACCGGATATAATTGCGATTTCCATGCTGGTTGGTGTGCTGGGGTCAAATAAGGGGTTACTGATAAATACAAAGAGGAAGAAGCGTGGGCTTCTTCCTCTTACCAGTCCTGAATCTGATTCTGTTACTGAGCAACCGCGGTCGAATCAACCACAGCCGCCGCAGAATCAACCGGAGCCGGAGCAGGAGCCGGCTGCTGCTCTTCCGCCTTCTTCGCGCAACCCATGACCGTCAATGCCATAACGGACACGCAGAACATCATCACGATGAACCTCTTCACCTTTTTCACCTCCTTGTTGTGTTTTGTATCTATGTGATTTTAAAGGATGTTGTTTATTCAAAACTTCATATAAATATATAAAAAAATGCCCCCAAGTCAAGATAATTTTCAAAAATTTTTATAAAAAACTATAAAATTCCACTTGATTTTAATTGTCTGTTATTATAAATTTTTTAATGAGTTAATATGCAGCAGGATGTTTTTTCCAGCCCAGGACCGACGGGTCATGCGGTAGAATTTGTTGGGCCATGACCGTGATCAGCCAGCCCGGATCAGGCCCCTGAAAGGGAGAAACCATGACCGATTCCGTCATTTTCACCGAGGACCTGACCAAAATCTATCAGGGGGAGCTCGGACAGAAGCCAACGGTCGGAGTCGAGGGCCTGCATCTCGACGTGCGGCCCGGCGAAGTATTCGCCTTCCTCGGACCGAACGGCGCGGGCAAGACTTCAACCATCAAACTGCTCACACGGCTTCTGATGCCGACCCGGGGACGGGCCCTGATTTTCGGTGAGCCGGTTTCGGACAATCGGACCATGCGCCGGGTGGGGTTCGTCCCGGAACAGCCGAATCTGTACGGGTACCTGACGGCCGCGGAAATGCTCGATTTCATCGCGAAAATATTCGGCCTGCCTTCATCCGTCCGGAAGAAGCGGATCGGCGAAACCCTCGAACGGGTGGGCCTCGCGGCCGCGGGCGGGCGGGCGGTTCGCGCGTTCTCGCGTGGCATGATGCAGAGACTGGGCATGGCCCAGGCCCTGATCAACGATCCCGATCTGCTCATCCTCGACGAACCCATGTCCGCGCTCGACCCGATCGGCCGCAAGGATTTCCGTGACCTGATCCTGGAACTCAAGAGCCGCGGCAAGACTCTCTTTTTCAGTTCGCACATCCTGTCGGACGCGGAGCTCGTCGCCGACCGCTGCGGCATCCTGAACCGGGGCCGTCTGGTGCAGACCGGCACTCTGGGCGACCTGCTGGAGACCCAGACGGGATCCGTTGAAATCGCGTTCATGCCGGCCAACGGGCGGCCGTCCGCCGAGGACCTGGCCCGGTTTTCCTTTACGGACCAGGGCGGCAACCGGGTGGTCCGGGTGGCCCGGCCCGAGGACGTGGCCGCCGTGGTGGCTGCGGTGCAGGCGCACGGCGGCCGGCTGGTGTCCGTGTCGCCCCAGAGAAAAAGCCTCGAGGACGTTTTCATGGCAGAAATCGGGAGATGAACCATGCGCATCCTGGCCGTGGCTTCGAACACATTCAAGGAAACGATCCGGAACCGTATCCTGCTGAACATCCTGCTGTTCGCCGTTTTTCTCATCCTGCTCTCCCTGGTCATCGGCGAATGGTCGATGGGCCATCAGGTGAAGGTCATCAAGGACTTCGGGCTCTCCGCCATGTCCCTGTTCGGGCTTCTGATCGCCGTCTTCATCGGCATCCGCCTGATGGTTCAGGAGATGGAACAGCGCACCATCTATCTGATCCTGTCGAAACCGATCCGCCGCTGGGAGTTTGTGCTGGGGAAGTATCTGGGGCTGGCCGCCACGCTGGTGGTGAACGTGGCGCTGATGGCAGCGGCGCTGTGGGCCGTGGGGCTCATCCAGGAAGGCCGCGTCGACCTGAGCCTGATTCCGGCCATTCTCCTCATCACCCTGGAGATTCTGCTCATCGTGGCCTTCGCCCTGCTCTTCTCGACCATCACGTCGCCCACGCTGGCCGCGGTTTTCACCCTGTGCGTTTACGTGATCGGACACACCACCGCGTTCATCCGTGAATTCATCATGATCCACCCGGACGCGGGCTTCCACTGGCTTCTGAGGATCATCTACCTGGTGATGCCCAACCTCGAAAACCTGAACCTGAAAACGGCCGCCGTGGAGCACGCGGCCCTGCCGCCCCATGCCGCAGCGTTCGGCGGACTGTACGGGCTGGGCTACATCGCCTTTGTCCTCACGCTGACCGTTCTGATTTTCGAAAACAAGGACCTGAAGTAGGATGGCGGCCGTGCGACGCGTGTTCCGTTTTCTCCCTCTCTGGCTGCTCCTGGCCCTGTCCGCGGCCTGTGTCACGGCCGTTCAGCGGAAACTGGACAAGGACCGGGCCGTTCATTTCGTCGACACCCGGCCCGTATTTCTGCCGAACGGCAGACTGCTCCGGTGGATGAGCATGGGGCATGCGGCGTCATTCGCGGACGCGCTCTGGATTCAGAGCGTCCTGTATTTCGGCCGCCGGGTCATGGACGACGAGAATCCGTATTACATGTATGCCCTGCGTCAGGGGATGCTGGAACGGGAGCTCGAAGCCGTCAAGCGGCCGGAAGTCCGCCTGCCGGTGAATCCGGGCATGGAGGCACTACAGTCGCATCTGTATTTCGGGTTCAGGGAACGCGGCATGGTCGGGGATGTCTACCCGCTTCTGGACCGGGTGACCACGCTCGATCCGCATTTCATCGATCCCTATATTTTCGGCGGTGTTTACGTCCTGATGAGCACTGGCGAACTCGACGCGGCCGAAAGCCTCCTGCTCAAGGGGCACCGTGAGAACCCCGGCTCCTGGAAACTGGCGTTCTACCTCGGCTGGTATTACTGGATGTACAGGGCCGATCTGGATAAAAGCCGCTCCTACATGGAACGCGCAGTGGCGGTTCCGGGATGCCCCGATTATGTGTTCACCCTCCTTCGGGGCGTGACGCGTCAGGCGGATGCCTGGGACCTGACGATTCAATATCTGAGAGGCATACTCGAAAGCACGGACAATCCGGAAATCCGGAAAAAGATTCAGAAGGAACTCGACGCGCTGGAAGCGGCGCGGAAATAAGTTCAAAGTTTAAAGTTTAAAGTTCAAAGAAAACAATAAAAATTTTTCGACTCTGAACGTTGAACTTTGAACTTTGAACTTGAAAGCAAGGAGCCCCCATGCCTTCAAAGAAATCCCCCGTCCCGGAAAAGGGCCGCCCGGCCGCCCGCGGCGGATCGAACGAGATGTTCTGGCCCGTCGCCCTGATCGCCGTGGGGCTGGTCTGGCTGGCCCGGAACCTGGGATGGCTGGACCGAGACGTGCCCTGGCTCCCGCTTCTGCTCATCGGGCTGGGCGTGTACCTCATCGTCCGGCAGAACAGCCGCAGGGACGACAAACAGGATTCGGCGTAGTCCTTCCGCGCCGCGTTCCACCGCTCCGGAAGCCGTTTGGCCAGATCCGCTCCGTCGATCCTCCTCGTCAATCCCTGGATCGTCGACTTCGCCGCGTATGATTTCTGGAACAAGCCGGTGGGGCTCCTGTCCGTCGGCGCCGCGCTCCGGGACGCGGGATGCGTAGTCCGTCTGCTGGACTGCATGGACCGGTATCATCCCGCCCTGGCGGGTGACATCGCGGCCCGGACCCCCGCGGCCGTGCCGGAGAGGGACGACGGGTCCGGCCATTTCCTGAAAACCGTTCTGGACAAGCCGGAAGTCCTGGCGGCCGTTCCCAGGCGGTGGGGCCGGTACGGGCTTCCGCTCGAAACGGTCCGCCGTCTGATCGCCTCACAACCCGTTCCGGACGCGGTTCTCGTGACATCCGGCATGACGTACTGGTATCCGGGCGTGCAGGCGGTCATCGCGTGCATACGGGAACGCCATCCAGGCGTCCCGGTTCTGCTCGGCGGCGTGTACGCCACGCTCTGCACGGAGCACGCGAGGCGCTGGTCCGGAGCGGACTGCGTGATACCCGGAGAGGGCGAGCGGGCCGGCCTGGAAGCCGTGGCCGAGATCACGGGGCTGGCCGTCGACTCGTCCCGGGCCGCGGACGGGGAGCCGTTCCCGGCTCCCGCGCAGGATCTCTACCCCGTCCTCCGTTCCGCGTCCCTGATCACTTCGCGCGGATGCCCGTTCCGCTGTCCCTTTTGCGCGTCGCACCTGCTCACGGGCGGCGGTTTCCGGACGCGCAGCCCGGAGTCCGTTGTCCGGGAGATCGAAACGCATCTGGGGGAAAAGGGCACGGTCGATTTCGCGTTTGTGGACGACGCGCTTCTGTTCCGCAAAGAGGAGCATCTTCTGCCGATGCTCAGGCTGTTGGCCGCCAAGCGGCTGCCCCTGCGTCTGCACGCGCCGAACGGCATGCACCCGTCCTGGATCGACGGGGAGACCGCGGTTTGGATGCGGAAAACCGGGTTCCGGACCATCCGGCTGAGCGTGGAAACCGTGAATCCGGACCGTCTTCGCGAAATGGGGGGCAAGGTCACGGCCGAAAGCCTGACGGAAGCGGTGCAAAGGTTCGTCGAAGCCGGTTACAGCCCCGCCGAACTCGGAGCGTACGCGATCATGGGGCTTCCGGGCCAGCCGATCGAAGAAACGGCCGAGACCCTGGCCTTTGTTTTTTCGCTCGGCATGCGCGTCAGTCTGGCCGCGTTTTCGCCCATCCCCGGCACCGCCAGCTGGGCGGAAGCCGTCGCCGCCGGGCTGATCGCCGGTGACGCGGATCCGCTCGTGTCGAACCACACCGCCTTTCTCGCGCTGACCCGGCCGTCCGAGTACGGCCGGTTCGTGAAACTGGGCACATTGGCAGCGGACGGAAACGGCATGCTGAAGAAAGGCGTCCGGCCCATGGAGAACGCGGGTTTCCGGAAACGGCTGGCGGAATTTTTATGAGGCGGGCCGCTCGAAACCTTCCAGGACTGAGGCCGGAACCGGTCACGCCGGCCGCGGGCCCGCGCACGGAGATCTTCCGATGAACGCGAAAGTTCCATCCGGTATGTTCCAACCCCGGGATCCCGTGCTGATCCCGTTTCCGGACGTGCCGATTCCGAAGGGGGACGTCATGCGGCGGCTCGGATATCCGTCCGCCGGTCACGATCTGTCCGGCGGCATGGACGAAATCCTCGACGGCGCGATGGCCGAGGCGGGCCGGCTGCTGGACATCCGGACTTCACACCGCATCCTGGAAGTGGCCTCGAATGACGGCCTCCGCATCCGGTTCAAGGGATCCGATCTGATCATTGAAAGCGCCATGGTCGCGAGACTCCTGCGCCGCGCGCCGGTTGTCGCGTGCCTCGCGGCCACTGCCGGCCCCGCCCTGGACAGGGCCGTGTCGTCCGCCATGGATCGGGGCGAAATGACGGAAGCGTTCATGCTCGACGCCATCGGTTCCGAGACCGTGGAAGCGGCGGTGGATGAACTGCACTGGAAAATTCTGAAGGAGAGGGCCGGGGAGAACGGGCTGAAAGTCACGCCCCGTTTCAGCCCGGGCTACGGGGATTGGCGCCTCACCGTTCAGGCGGATGTGGTGGCCGCGAGCGGCGGTCCGCTCATCGGCATCGAGGTCACCCCCTCGTCCCTGATGATCCCGAGAAAATCCGTGACCGCGGTTCTCGGCTTCGAGCCGGCCGGAGCCCGCGAAACCCCGGGAGGAGCGGCCCGGTAACCGCTTTCCGCGCTCCGCGCCGGTCGCGGATTTCACGCCGGTGTGAGGCCGGCTCCAGGCGCCCCCCCAATCCGGGCGGCGCTCCGGCGCGCGGTTCGGAGCCGCGCGCTTCGCGGCTCCTGTATGGAAAAGCCCTGTGCGGAAATTCCGCTTGATTTTCTCGTCCTCATTCTTTAAGATAGAATATTTGGATCCCCCAACTCCTGTTGCGGAAGATGAACTGTGCCCAATCCCCCTGATCCAAAACGCCCGCACGACGCCGTCCCCGGACGCGCGGCTCCGTCTGATCCGGAAGGAAAGACCCCATCCATGACCTCTCCCGACCGCACGCAACAGCCGTCTCCGCGATCCATGAATTTCATCCTCATCAGCGCTTTTTTCAGCCTGTTCTACTGGGTGCTGGAATCGGTGCGCGACGTCATCGTGTTCGAGAGAGGCTCGATCTGGAACCGACTGTTCAAACCCGACCTGATGAGCTTCTGGATGCGGCTGCTCATCGTCTGCATCCTGTTTCTCTTCGGCATCTACGCGCAGTCGCTGAAGCAGAAACTCGAAGTGCCGGACGTAAAGGCGCAGAAGCGGCTCCGGCGCCTCGGCATGGTCTGGCGGGGGCTCGGGTTCGGCCTGCTGTACTGGGTGCTCGAGGCCTTCCGAGACGTGATCGTCTTCCACAAGGGCGGCCTGCTCGAGCGGCTGTTTCAGCCCGATCTGGTCAGCGTCTGGATGCGCCTGCTTGCCGTCTGCGTCATGCTGCTGTTCAGCGTGTACGCCGAGAACCTGTTCGAGGAGCGCGAGCGGGCCAAACAGGCGCTGCAGAAGGCGCACGACGAGCTCGAGGAACTCGTCCGGAAGAGGACGTCCGAGCTGGTCCAGTCCTATGAAATGCTCAAGCGGGAGAACGAGGAGCGGAGCCACGTCGAGGACGAACTGCTCCGGGTCAACCGCGCCCTGAAAACCCTGTCGCAATGCAACGAGGTCATGGTCCGGGCGACCGAGGAGAAGGCGCTCTTCGACAGCGTCTGTCGCATCCTCGTGGACGTGGGCGGCTATCCCTTCACCTGGGTCGGGCTGGCCGAACCGGAAACCCCCGGCCTCCTGCGGCCCGTCGCGTCCGCCGGCCTCGCGGATTACGGTTTCGCGCCGGAATCCCTGGTCTCGGACGGGGGCGGCGCGAATCCGTTTTTCGCCGTGATCCGCGAGAGCCGGCCGAAGCGGATCGCGATGACCGGCGGGGACGCGCGGGAATCGCAATGGGCGCGTCCGGCCCTGGAGCGGGGATTCACGTCCGCGCTGGCCCTCCCGCTGACCGCGGGCGAAAAAACGTACGGCGTCCTGTGCATCTTCTCCGTGGACCCGGAATCGTTCGACACGTCCGAGATCGACCTGATGCAGGAACTCGCGGACGACCTGGCCTTCGGGGTCACCGCGCTCCGCACCCGGCTCGAGAGGAACCGGGCGGAGGAGGAGAACGAGAGGATGCGGGCCCAGCTTCTCCACTCGCAGAAGCTCGAGGCCGTCGGAATCCTGGCCGGGGGCGTGGCGCACGACTTCAACAACCTGCTGACGGCCATCCAGGTGAGCGCCGACCTGGGCATGCTCGACGTCCGGGAGGGGGACCCGGTCCGCAACACGCTCCAGGAGATCCACCAGACGGCCGCCCGGGCGGGGGATCTCGCCCGCCAGCTCCTCCTGTTCAGCCGCAAGCATCCGATGGAATACACGCCGCTGAACATCAACCAGACGATCGAGCACCTCAACAAGATGCTGCGCCGTCTCATCGGCGAGGACATTGAAATCCAGATGGCCCTGTGCAAGAATCCCTGGAGCGTCATGGCCGACCGGGGGACCATCGAGCAGCTGCTGGTGAACATCGCGGTGAACGCGAGGGACGCCATGCCCGAAGGCGGCCAGCTCCTCATCCGGTCCGCCAATCACGAGATTTCCCCGGAGGAGTCGCGGCGGATACCGGAGTCCCGGCCGGGGCAATTCGTCCATCTCACCCTGCAGGACACGGGCATCGGCATGACGCCGGAGACCCTGTCCCGCATTTTCGAGCCGTTCTTCAGCACCAAGGGCCCGGGCCGCGGGACCGGCCTGGGGCTCTCGGTGGTCTACGGCATCGTCAAGCAGCATGAAGGCTGGATCAACGTGACGAGCAGTCCCGGAAACGGGGCGCGCTTCGAGATCTACCTGCCGGCGGTGTCGGAAACCGCGGCCGCCGACATGCGCCAGGGCGCCGCGCCGGGCGACCTGCGGGGCAGGGGAGAGCGGATTCTGCTCGTCGAGGACGAGAACAGCGTGCGGGAATACACTGAAAAAGCGCTGACCAAGTCCGGCTACCGGGTGGACACCGCGACCAGCGCCAAGGAGGCCATTGCCGTTTTCGAGCGGGAGCGGAACGCCTTCGATCTGGTCTTCAGCGATGTCGTGCTTCCCGACCGCAGCGGCATCGAACTCGTGGAAAACCTGAAGGCCCGCAACCGGGACCTGGCCGTTCTGCTGAACAGCGGGTACACGGATCACAAGTCGCAGTGGCCGCTGATCGTGCAGAAGGGCTTCCGCTACCTGCAGAAACCCTACTCGCTCAACGATCTCCTGAAGGCGATGCGGGAGGTTTTACGGAAGGATAAAAAAAGTTCATAGCTTACAGTTTAAAGTTCAAAGTTCAAGGTTCAAAGTTCAAAGGGGAAAAACAAAAGCGGACTGAAATCCGCTTTTTCTTTGAACCTTGAACTTTGAACCTTGAACTAGATTTCAAGAGCAAGCCGTATCGGACAGTGATCCGATCCCTCGACGTCTCTCAGGATGTCCGCCGCCCGGACGCGGTCCCGCAGCGGGGCGCTCACGAAAAAGTAGTCGATTCTCCAGCCCACGTTCCGTTTCCGCGCGCCGCTCTTCATGTCCCACCACGTGTAGTGCCCCCCGCCCGGCTCGAACATCCGGAAGGTGTCCGTGAATCCCGCTTCGAGAAAACGGTCCATCCACTCCCTCTCTTCGGGCAGAAAGCCGGACGTCTTTTCGTTCTCCTTCGGCCGGGCGAGGTCGATCGCCCGGTGGGCCGTGTTGACGTCGCCGCACACGACGATTCGTTCGCCTTTGCGGAGGGCCGGCCTGAGCCGGGCCAGGAAGGATTCGTAGAAACACATCTTGTAGCGCAGGCGTTCCGCCGAGGCCTTGCCGTTGGGAAAATAGATGTTGTAGAGCTTGAACGCCTCCATTTCCAGCGCCAGGACGCGGCCTTCTCCCGTGAATCCGGGGTCTCCGAACGTCTCCGCGGTCCGTCGCGGAGCCTCGCGGCTGTACACCGCAACGCCGCTGTATCCTTTTTTTTCCGCGGAGGAGAACGCGGCGTGATACCCCGGAACCGACAGCAGGTCCTCCGGAAGCTGGTCCGGCCGCGACTTGGTCTCCTGAAGGCAGACTATGTCCGCGTTTTCGGAATGGAACCATTCCATGAAATTCTTGCGGTACACCGCCCGGAGGCCGTTGACGTTCCAGGAGATGAGGCGGAGGGTTTTTTTCATGCGGAACCGTTATGGGGACAGTTCAAAGTTCAAGGTTCAAAGTTCAAAGAAAAAGCGAATAAACGGATTATGAGGAGGTGTCATCACCCGTTACGCGGGACTAATTTATCTTTTTTATTAATTTTTGAAGGCCCTAGATCTTTTACCGGGGATCCGTGGTAGGGAGGAATTTCTTCAACCCGGAATCGTCCCATCTTTGAACTTTGAACCTTGAACTTTTCTACCGATGCTTATGGCTGAACTTGCGGTTGATGCTCGATTCCACGAGGAAAATGAAGCGGATCCGGTCGGCTTTGTCCAGTGGATGCAGGTCGATCCGGACCGATTTATCCTCTTCGCGGCCCAGGAGTTCGATGTAGGTTTCGGGCCGGTTGGTGTGCGCGCCCTGGATGTGCTCGAGGGAATAATGGTTCGCTTTGGGAAAAAGGCCGCTGTAAACGGTGACCCGGTTATCCGTCAGATCCAGATAGGGTTTCCTGACAGCGATGCAGAGGCGGGCCGCCATCAGGAGGGTGATCACGCCGAGTAGAATGCCGGCCGCGGCCCAGGGTCCGGAATGATTCCGGAAGGACAGAATGGAAAGTGTCAGCAAGCCCAACGTGAGAAGCCCTGTGACCACGATGTCCAATGTCTTCCGCTTGAACAGAACAGCCGGCTGGGAATGCATCCGATCCGCTCCCGTATCGAGTTAACGTTCGAAATTACAATTCAAAAACCCGGGAATCAAGTGAAAACAGGCGTCGAATCCTTTCAAAATTGAAAGGATTCCGTATAAAATCCCTGTTTTTAATGGATCAAGCAATTATTACACCAAAAAGAACGAACAGGCGGGTGTATTGGTAGGCTTCGGATGGGGGCAATGACAGACAGGATGCGTATTTATTTCATAATAAACAAATACTTGTCAGAGTTGCCGCGATTGATTCTAATTCCCCCGCCTTTCAAACGCATTCTCCTCGAATAAAGAAATGGTTCCGGCTGGCTCAAAAACGCTCACCCATGCGAGAGGCCATCGCCAGATCAATCCATCGCTTGTGCGTATGACCATTCTTTTCGCGTTGGCTCGGACGGGACGCACCAGTTCGGCATTTTCCCCGGTGTAACGGTTTCGAGGGTCCCTGTCTATTCGGATCCGTTCGCCCGGCCGGAGCCGCCTCAGGGCCCCGTACGGATCCGTCTTTCTCCTCCAGCCCGCGAACAGGCCGGATAGCGGCGGAACCGGCCGACGCCGGGCCGGCTGCCCGGGTTTTCCCCGCACATTGTATCCCAGCCGCACCGCGTGCTCCAGGGCCCAGCGGTTGGCCGCGTGTTCCCCCGCCCGGGGATGCATTCCGAGGTGATGCCGTCTGAAGTGGTGCAGTTCATGGCCGAACAGAGCGGCCAGATGGTCTTCGAACGCGCCGTACCGGAACAGCCAGCGGTAACCGTCCCGCTCGTCCCGCGGGTATGCGGCGGGGTCCGGGTCGAGCCGCATGCGGATCAGCTTGAAGCGGTCCGGAAGACCGTCTGCCGCGCCGAAACGCAGCGTGAACTTCCAGTTGCCGCGGCCGGTCGTGAAATCGTCGGGCGTCATCCAGCGGTGCACATAGGCCGTGCCGCGGCTGGCGTGAATGCCGGGCAGGAGGTACAGGGCGACCACCAGGTCGCGGGTGTCCGTTCCCTCCGCGACATGTTCCAGCACGCGCACGATCTCGTCCCGTGTCAGCGCCGACCGGGACCAGGCGCGGGCGGAGGCGAACTGAAAGACCCGCACGCGGGATCACCCGCGCGCCGGAAGCGGACGGCCGGCCGAACGGAGAATGCGGCGTCCGATTCCGTACAGAAGAATGCCGGTGATGATGCCGGCGATCGCGTCGACGGCGTGGTGGTACCGGCAGTAGACCGTCGCCAGCGCGACACCGACGGCGAGCGGCAGAATGACGAGCCCCGCGGGACGGTTGTAGCGCAGGCCGGCCAGCGTGATCGTGAACGCGGCGGCGACATGCGAACTGGGAAACGCGCCGCCCCGCATCGTGCCGCGCGATTGAACCCACCGGATGAAGTGGAGGAAGAACCCGCCTTCGGGATCGACCGTGTGCTTGTCCTTGAGGATGACCCAGGCGCCCTCGGACGGAAAGACGAGGAACAGCAGAAAGGACACGGCGAAGGTGAAGGTGACCAGAAAGAGAAATTCGAACGTCTCCTCGCGTTTGTCGCGGAAGTACAGGGGGAAGGCGATCGCCGCGATGAAAAAATAGTAGATCGTGTAGAAGAAGTTCATCAGCTCGGTCAGCCAGGGCCGGAACAGCCGCTCGACCCAGACGGTGGGGTGCACGCCGAAAATCCACAGGTCCGCCCGCACGACGAAGTCGTTCGCCCAGTACGGGAAGATCATGGTGACCAGGTTGTCCATCTCCGTCCAGGCGAAGCAGATCCACAGAACGGGATAGAACGTCCGCAGGAAATCGGGCACGGGACCGGGGCGCCGGGACTGCCAGCGGATCAGGCCGAGCACCGCGGCGCAGAGTGCGGCGTGCACGAATGGCACGGCGGCCCAGTTCCGTACGTCGCGGTGGAACGGCACCACGAGAATGCCGATCAGCGCGAGATAGACGAGAATGACAACGTCCATCGGCTGAAGATTCCAGGCCGTGACCCGTTTGCGCAGAAAGCCCTTGAGTCCCATCGGCAACCGCTCCGTTATGATCGTCCGAAATTAATGATTCGTTCTTCGAGGGTCAAGTTCTTTTTTATACGGGGGAAGGGGGGAAATGTTTGAAGCCAGTTCCTGGTCCAAAACGTTCCGAGTTCCGAGTTTCGTGTTCCGGGTTGAAGAACTCGGAACTCGGAACCCGAGACCCGGAATGCTTTAAACGATTCGTATTTCTTGACCGACCAGATCCGGCTCGATCACCCGCATCGTCTTCCATTTTCCCCGCATGAACCTGGCGGTGAACACGATTCCGATCACGCAGATGTACAGGGTGGCGAAAGCCCACAGCGTTTCCAGCGCCGGATCGAACCAGAGCACGGCCGCGAGGGAAGGCAGGGCCATCAGGGCCCAGGAGAGGGTCATGGACACCCACATGACGAAACGCGTGTCGCCCGCGCCCTTCACGGCCGACGCGAACACGATGTTCGCCGTGTCGAACAGGGAATAGAAGGCCACAAATTTCAGCAGACGGGCCGCGTCCGCCGCGATCGGGGCGAAACGCTCAGGGTCCGCCTGCGCCGCGAACAGGGAGAGGAAGACGCCCGGCGCGAAAAAATAGACGGCGGCCACGGACGCCATGTAGGCGAAAGTCATCTCGGCGATGAGGCGCACCGAGCGCGCCGCGTCATCGGGCCTGTTCCGGCCGAGCCGCTGTCCGACGAGTATGGACGCCGCGGTTCCGAAGCCGAACATGGGCATAAAGGCCAGATGATTGATGCTGAACGCGATGTTGGTGGCGGCCAGCGCGTCCGTTCCGATCCGGCCGACCAGGATCAGAAACAGGGTGAACCCGGAGGTCTCCAGCGCGAAATGCAGGCCGTTCGGAAATCCGAAACGGGCCAGCCTGAGGAACAGCCGGCCGTCCGGCCGCCAGCCGGCGCTGAAACCGAAACGATCCCGATCCCCCCGTCTCAGCGCGACGGAGGCGTACAGAACCATGGACAGAACCTGCGAGAGCGCCGTGGCCCATGCCGCGCCCGCGATTCCCATCTCGGGGAAAGCCCATTTGCCGAAAACCAGGACGTAATCGAAGAACAGGTTGAACGAAGTCGCGGCGAGGGTCACCCGGAGCACGGTCCAGGTCCGCCCCAGTCCGCTGAAGTGCGCGGACAGCGCCGACGAAGTAGCCGCGGGGAAGAGTCCGAGCATCATGATGTTGAAGTAGGTCCGCTCGAGCGACTGGATGTCCGGCGGGTGGCCGAAACGGCTGAACAACCATCCTGAGAAAGGCAGGGTCATGAGGCCCAGGAGGCCGGCCGCCAGAGACAGATAGAATCCCTGCCAGACCACGGGCCCGATGCGGTCGTGCCGGCCCGCGCCGAAGTACTGTGCCGTGAATGTGCCGACATATCCCGCGGCTCCGATGAAGAGGGAGGAAATGGTGAATTGAATCATGCCGGACGGCATGGCCGCGGCCACGGCCTCGGGCGCGTACCAGGAGAGGAAGACGCGGTCCACGACGGTTTGAATGCTCAGGGAACCCTGGCTGAAGATCAGCGGAAGCGACAGCCTGAGGATATCTTTATATCCTCCGTCCCTGTGCCAGCGTTTTTTTATTCTGATGATCATGTCTAAGTCATAAATATAGGAAATTTAAATCGATAAGTAAAGGGGTCCGGTGAAGGCATTTCAACCATTGTTGGGACCGCATACTGCCAAAAAAGACTATATGGCATGAAAAATTGGCAGTTTTTGATTGAACAGGTCAAAAAGACATGAATATATTTGTACTTGATAATTATTTATAGCCATATCTAAGTGAATAAATAACAAATGTAAAAACCGTCAGAAAAACATCTGGCATTCCTATTGCATAATCCAGTCTCAGCTGACGGAAACCAAAAAGAAAATTAAAGAAGTGAAAGGAGAATAACCATGACACTCGTACGCTACAACCCCATGCGGCATCTGGCTGAGCTTCCGCTGGATGTTGAAACGTTTTTCGAAAACTACGGCCTGGGTCAGGGCCGCGACACGGTGTGGAATCCTTCCGTGGACATTCTCGAAACCGAGGACGGCTATGAACTGAAAGCCGAAGTCCCCGGCCTGAAGAAGGAGGACATTCAGGTGTCGCTCGAGGACGGCCTGCTGACCATCCGGGGCGAGAAGAAGCAGGAAAGCGAAACCAAGAAGCGGAACTACCATTTCGTGGAACGGGTGTTCGGCAAGTTCGAACGGTCGTTCCGCCTGCCGGAGAACGTGAAGGGCGACGCGATTCAGGCGAAGTACGACAGCGGCGTGCTCAACATCGTGATCCCGAAGTCCGAGGCGGCCAAGCCGAAGCAGATCGAAGTGAGCGTGGAATAAGCGCAAACCGCTGACTTGTGTTCAATCAAAGGGGTCCCGTGGGGACCCCTTTTGTTTTATTTCTATTCAGATATAGTTCCTTGTAATTGTCTCGATTTATCAAATTCAATTAATAGTA
>JAUCQC010000052.1 GCA_030372965.1 bacterium | reverse complement strand
CGCTGTCTCGTGGGCTCGGAGATGTGTATAAGAGACAGGCCGTGTACGGCGTGCCGGCCGGGGGCGCGGCGCCCGCGGGCATCGTGGTCGCCGTCGTTTCCCCGCCACTGGACGCGGATCTCTACCAGGCGCACAAGGCGCTGGAGAACGCGAAAGCCGCGCTCAAGCCGGGCGGCGTCTTCATCCTGGTCGCCTCCTGCCGGAACGGCCTCGGAAACGACGCGTTCGTCCGGCTGCTGGCGTCCGAAACGGAGCCCCGGGCCGTGATCGAAAAGGTCCGGCGGGAGTACAGGCTCGGGCATCACAAGTCCGCCAAGATCGCGGAATTCGTCGGTCACTCGCGGCTCTGGGCCGTGACGCGCCTCGATCGCGGCGTTCTCGAATCGATTTTCATCCGCCCCTTCGGTGATCTGCAGGCCGCGCTCGACGCGGCGTTCCGCGGAGAGCCCGAGGCTCGGGCGCTGTTCGTCCGGTCGGCGGGGACGGTGGTTCCGGTCTTACGGAACGCCGATCCCGGCGGCCTCCGGGCCGAATTCTAATGCGGGAAAACCCATGAAAATTCTCATCAACAACTGCGGCAGTTCGTCCGTGAAATTTCAGCTTCTGGACATGTCGAACGAAACGCTGCTCGCCAAGGGGCTGATCGAGCGCATCGGATCAAGCGACGCCATCATCAACTACCAGGGAGGGGACGCCCCGAAACTCCGCGAGGTCCGCGAGGTGCTCAACCACGAGGACGCGATGGAAATCGTGCTCCACCTGCTGATGCATCCCCAGAACGGCGTGATCCGGCGCCGCGAGGAGATCGTCGGCATCGGGCACCGGGTGGTCCACGGCGGGGAGGCCTTCGTCGATTCCGTCCGGATCGACGAACCCGTCAAGGCGGCCATCGAGAAGTGCATCCAGTTCGCCCCCCTGCACAATCCGGCCAATCTCAAGGGCATCGAGGCCTGCGAGCGCCTGCTCGCGGGCGTTCCCCAGGTCGCGGTGTTCGACACGGCCTTCCACCACAGCATCCCGCCGCAGGCCTACATCTACGGGCTTCCCTACGCCCTCTACAAGAAGCACGGCATCCGGCGCTACGGCTTTCACGGCACGTCGCACCGGTACGTGGCGGCCCGGGCCGCGGAGATCCTGGAAAAACCCGCGGAAGCCGTCAACGTGATCACCTGCCACCTCGGGAACGGCGCGAGCATCACCGCGGTGCAGGGCGGAAAGTCGGTGGACACGTCCATGGGCTTCACGCCGCTCGAGGGGCTGATCATGGGCACCCGGTGCGGGGACATCGATCCCGCGCTCATTCCCTACCTCATGGAGCGCGAGAACCTCACGCCCAAGCAGATCGACACCCTGCTCAACAAGAACTCGGGCATGCTCGGCCTGACGGGGACTTCGAACGACATGCGCGAAATTCTCGCGGAGGCGGAGGCCGGCAGCGAACAGCACCGGCTCGCCATCGACGTGTACTGCTACCGCGTCCGCAAATACGTGGGCGCCTACATGGCCGTCCTCGGCCGCGTCGACGCGGTCGTGTTCACCGGCGGCATCGGCGAGAACGCCGCGCCGATACGCGAGCGCTCGCTCCGGGGCATGGAGCACCTGGGCATCGGCGTGAACGCGGAGAAGAACCGGTCGCACCAGACCCGGATCGAATCGGGCCGTGTCGCCGTGCTGGTGATCCCGACGAACGAGGAGCTCGCCATCGGCCGCGACACGGCCCGCCTGCTTTCCGGCGGTGCCGGTCCGGCCGGAACGGCGGCCGCGGCGCGGAAGCCGGCGGCGAAGGCGAAAAAGCATCCGAAAACCGGGAAGGGCTGACGCCTCCCCGGCACCCAACGAAAAGGACCGACCATGATCAGAATCAACCGGGAAGAGGGGGGCTGGCTCATCGCCGTGAGCTGGCTTTCGGCCATCGAGGAGACGGCGCGCGATTTTCACGGCACCCGGCCCAAGGATTTCTGCGAACGGGTGTACGAGCATTCCGTCGCGCATTACCTGGGCCGGCTGGGAGACGAATACGGCCTGCCGATTCCGCGCACGCACTCCATCCGGGAGACCGTGGAGCAGTACATCCGCATCGGCATCGCGGGCGGCCTGTTCCGGTCCGAGAGCGAGTTCGAACTCTCGGACACGCATCCGAACCGCCTGGACATCACCGTCCACAACTGCGAGTACCTGAAGAGCTGCCAGACCCTGATCGACGAGGGATTCACGATCAAGGACCTCACCTGCGCGCGCATCGGCTGTTTCCGGGCCGCGGTGAAGGCGCTGGCCCACATCGACTGCGACTATCAGGTCCGGTCGTTCAACCTGGACGGCGACTGCCAGGGCACGATTGAACGCGTATGAAAGCCGGAGAACGGCCGTGAACACCCACCTCAAGAGACTGCTCCGGCAGGCCCGCGAGGACGCGGAGCCCACGGCCCGGCGCGAGGCCATTCTCGCGATCGGGCGCGAACGGGATCCCGCGGCCTTCCGGCCGCTGTCGGAATTCCTGAAGGACCCCTCGCCGGACATTCAGCGGGCGGC
>JAUCQC010000051.1 GCA_030372965.1 bacterium | reverse complement strand
GTTCGGAACTCGTCGGCAGCGTCAGATGTGTATAAGAGACAGGCACGTGGGCCGCGTCGACATCCGCGGTCTCATGCGTCATGGACGCCGAGCTGACCGTGGCGCCGTGCAGACCGTCGCGGCCCGTGAGCCCGCCCAGCAGGACGACGCGGTCGCCGGGCCGGGGGCGGCCCTTGGCCGCGGCCTTCGCCGGAATCAGGCCGATGGAGTGGCCGAGCGCGAAGCATTTGCCCGTGTATCCGGGGTGGAAGCGGTACACGGGGAACATCATGGGGATGCCCATGGGGTTCACGTAATCGGCGGTCCCGCGTATGGACTGCAGAAGGATGGTTTTCGGGTGCAGGGCGCCCCTGGGCACCGCGTCCCACGGCAGGGACGGGTCTCCCAGGCCCATCACCGTGCTGCCGCCGATGGGCCAGGCGCCGAGCCCGCATCCGAGCGTGTCGCGGATCACGCCGCCGTGCTTGGTCATGATGCCGCCGTAGGGCGAGACGGCCGTGGGCGAATTGTGCGTCTCGCCCTTCACGGTCAGCGCCCAGCCGTCGTAGAATTCCATGACGCCCGCGTTGTCCTCAAAGGAGGAGAGCACCAGCGGATGGCCGATTTCGGCTGTCGCGCCCGACAGGGCCTTGAGCAGGCCGAGGCTCTTCCATGTGGTGTGAAAGCAGTGATCCGACCAGGTCTGGGCGAACATCTCGAGTTCCGCGTCCGTGAAGGGCCGGCCCATGGAGCGCTCGATCGCCTGCAGGGCGGTCATCTGGGCCTGGTCGAGAAACAGGCGCCGGTCGTCGCTGAGCGCCGCCAGGGCTGCCGCGTCCAGGCCCTGCAGGGATATCCTCTCGACGGGGCCCGTGTGGCCGTGCGGCCTGAGCGAGTCCCATTTTTCGTTGTCGGAAACGAGCACCTGCACCTGGGGATTGTACAGGTGGCGGCCGGCGATGTCCCGGACGGTTTTGGCGTCCACGCCCGTGAACTGGATGCGGTGATAAATCCGCGCCCATTGCAGGCCGGACACGCCGAGCGATTCGGCCGCGCGCAGAATGGACGGCAGTTCCGGGTCGGTCACGGCTCTCTGGTACCCGATTTCCACGATGGGGCCGTCCTCGGGCCTGAAGCCTGAAACCTCGGACGCGCTTTCGTACCCCGGGTGACAGAACAGGGGAATGAGCCGTCTCGCGTTTTCCCGGTCGATGCCTTCCAGTCTGTAAACGCGTTCCATGGAAAGGGATACAAGATTCCCGAATCCTTCCAACTTCAGTCTTTTCAAAAGGATATCGGATTCGGGGTCGGATTGGGTCTTTTTCACATACAGAACGGAAATCAAACACGCCTCCAAGTCATGCATTTTTTTTATACTAAGCCGAAAAAGGGGAAATGTCAAGGGGAAAAACGGGAATAATGCATTCCGTATCCTCTATATTGGTATAAAGTTTGCAAAAATATTGGGCGGAATAATCCGTATTTATGCCTGAGGGGAACCGTCATGCCTGAATCCATTGTCAACAGAATCAACCAGCTCAACCAGGTCTACCAGAACCTCATCGTCGGCGTCATCATGGGCGTTTTCGGCGGCTATATCATCCAGTTTTTCTACAAGAGAATGGGCGCTTCTTCCCTGGTCTGGGTGATTTTCATTCTGGTCGGAGCGGCCATCGGGTACCTGAGCGGCAAGGAGCGGGAGAAGTATGAGCGGCTGCAGGAGGAAAAGGGACTGCTCGAAGAGAACATGGAAAAAGCCCGCGGCCGTCTCCGGAACCTCGAGGGCCGGTACAGGCTCCTGGTGGAGACGATCAGCGACGCCATTTACCTGACCACGGAAGACGGCCGTTTTCTGCTGTTCAACGAGGCCGTCACTCTGCTCAGCGGATACTCGCGCGAAGAGCTGAAGAAGATGACTCTGGGCCAGATCCAGGTGGAAAATGAGTTTACGGAATCCCGCAAACAGGCCTGGCTGGACAACGGCATCTGCCGGTTCGAGGAGCAGTGGCAGAACAAGGACGGGCAGACGCTGCACCTGGACGTCAACGCCAAATGGATCAAGCTGGACAAGACCCAGTGCATTCTCCATGTCGCGCGGGACATCAAGCGCCAGGCCGATTCGAAGGGAAATGAGCGCGCGCTCGAACTCGCGGAATTCAGCCGCGCCAGACTGCGGGCGACCGCGGCAGAGAACCAGCAGCTGGTGCGAAAATTCATTTCGCCCATGAATGCCACCATGGACGCGGTCAACAGGGACCTGAAGAAACTGCCGGCCGAGGACGCCAAGTTCTCGCCATTCTTCATGGAATGGGAGAAGATGCGCAAGGCCCTGCAATACCTGGTCGCGCGCAATTCCCGCAACCTGGAGGAACAGAGCGGAAACTGGACCCTGGCCGAGGTGCTGAGGCAGGAGCTCTTCCACCTGGCTTTTCTCGCGGGATCGGACGACATTCTCAAAAACACGTCCTTTTCCAAGGATATCCCGCCCCTGCTGGCCTCGGGCCGCGACCTGTCCCTGGCCTTCGAGGTTCTGCTTCGAGCGGCCTACGAATCTTTGCCCAAGGCGGCGAAATCGGATCTTGCAGTGCGGACCCTGATGGAGGACAACATGGCCGTGGCCGAGATCCGGGCGCCGGGCGCCATTCATTTCCGTTATTTTCTGGCGCGCGCCGTGGACCCGACCGTGACGCAGGAGAATGCGGAAAAAAGCGACCTGGGCGAGAAGGCCCTGGCCGTGCTCGCGGACGCGTTCGGCGGAAAGACCGAGATCGTGCAGACCGAAGGCGGCATTCTGGCGCGGGTGAAGATTCCGGTCGGGTGAGGTTGTTCATCCACGATTCATCTTGAGGCGCATCGCGCCTGAGGCCACCTCCCGCGGGATTGTACCAGTCCGCGGGAGGTTTGGTTTTGATGGATGGATTGCGTATATTTTTCTCCTGAACGACTCAATCCGATTGAACTGACACCGGAGGCCCCGTGCAGATCGACCAGATGAATGAAAAGATGGTCACCGCCATCCTGGAATCCCTTCCCGTGGAGCTCACGGTCATCGACGCGAACGACGAAGTGGTCGGGTGGAACAAACACGAGAACCGGCTGTTCAAGCGGCCTCTGACGTCCATGGGCGTGAACTTCCGCAACTGCCACCCGGAAACCAGCCTGGACAAGGTGATTCAGATCGTGGAAGAGATGAAGGCGGGAAAACGCGACTCCGCGCGGTTCTGGATCGACCTGAAGATCGGGCCGAACGGAGAGCCGCACAAGGTGCTGATCGAGTTCTTCGCGTTAAGGGATGAATCCGGAAAATATCTCGGATGCATGGAATGCACGCAGGACGTGGAGCACATCCGGAAACTGGAGGGGCAGAAGAGGCTGTTGGACTGATTGATGCAGAAAATCGGGCTATGTCCGTCCGAAAATTAGGATATCGTCATTGCGAGGAGCCCCGCCCCCGGATCAAGTCCGGGGCATGTTTGCGGGGCGACGAAGCAATCTCCGGTTGAGCAGTTGTAGGTCCGAAATGCCGAGCCCGCTTTATGGGCGAGGCTTTCGGACTTTTCTAAAGGACCCTGCCCGTCCGATAGCCCGCGCTGAATGCGCGGGCATATCGGACCTACAATAAAAATCCGAAATATCGACTACCACCCCGAGATCCCTTCGCGACCACCAGAGCAAGGGGCTGAACTCGGGATGACGTTGTTCGCGATGCGGACCCTTCTGAGGCGAATATTGATGATCTGCTGTCTTTAATCCGCAATTCCTTTAAAATATTTCCCGTAATCCTCGTTCATTCCCCTTAAAAAGTACTCCCCCCGCTCCCTGTTCAGTTCATACCCGTCCAGAAACCGGCCGGAGGCAATGGCGGAGAGCGCCTCGCACAGCGCGTCCACGTCCGCACGGGTGTTGTACACGCCGAAGCTGACCCGCACCGCTCCGGGCACGATGGACCGGTCCCGGTTCAGGATGCGTTTCTCCATCTCCCGCGACTCGCTCTCCCCGACGCGCAGGAGGCACTTCACGTACGGGTGCGCGCAGAAACAGCCGCTGCGCGTGCCGATGGCCCATTCCGCGCCGAGCACGGCCGAGACCAGGCTGTGCGGCAGTTTACCGACGTTCAATGGAATCACGCCCAGCCGGTCCGCGGCATTGGCCGGATCGGCGTCCCCGTAAATCGATATCCCCGGTATCCGGCCCAGTTTTTCCAGCGCGTAGGCCGTGAGTCCGGCCTCGTGGCGTATGATTCTTTCCCACCCGGTCTTCTCGATCCAGCGGATGGCGGCGCCGAGCGCGACGGCGCCCACGATGTCCGGCGTTCCCGCCTCCTCCCGGTCCGGAAGGTCCGTCCAGTAGGCGTTCTCCAGATTGACGATGTCCACGGCGCCGCCGCCCACCAGGCTGGGATCGCCTTTCTCGAACACGGAGCGTTCGCCCACCAGCACGCCCGCGCCGAAGGGCGCGTACATTTTGTGGGCCGAGAAGGCGATGAAGTCGAGCGCCTCCGGATCGTCCGGATCCTTCATGTCGATGGGCCGGTGCGGCGCCAGCTGGGCCGCGTCCACGAATATCCGCGCACCGGCTTCGTGCGCCCAGCGGGCGTAGACGTGCACGGGATTGATGTACCCGGCCACGTTCGAAGCGCCCGTGACCGCGACGAGCGCGACGCGGCCGCGGGTTTGGTCCAGCTTGGCGCGGAAATCGGCCTCGTCGACGCGGCCGTCCGGAAGCACGTCCACGTGAACGACACGGGCCGCCTTGCGCCAGGGCAGTTCATTCGAGTGGTGCTCCATGACCGTGGTCAGGACCACGTCGTCCGGTTGAAAGGGGAACCGGGAAGCGAGATGATTGATGGATTCGGTGGTGTTGCGCGTGAACAGAACGATGCGGCGCTCCGGGGTGGCGCGGACGAATCGGTATATCCGTTCGCGGGAGCGGTCAAAGGCCCGGGACGACAGTTTCGACTTGAATCCCGTGCCCCGGTGGACGTTGCTGTACCAGGGCGCGAATGAGACGATGGCGTCGAGCACCGGCCGGATCGCGGGCGTGGATGCGGCATTGTCAAGGTTCACGTACCGCCTTTTCGCCCCGGACGCGACCGGAACCCGGGTGTTCCAGCCAACCGCCTCGCAGAGCGGGGCGTCCAGTCCGTGTTTCCTCGCCGGCCGGGACACGGGCCCGCGTTTCCGGACGCGGCTTGCGGATGGGATGGACCTGCCTGACGTCTTCCCGGATGCGTGGGCGGTGGTTTTTCCAGTCGCGAGTTTACGGGCGCGGGATTTCCGGCCGGAAACACGTTTTTTCGGGGCCTTCATGATTAGCGCCCCTTTCCGGATCCGGTTCCGCGGGATTTTCCCCCGCAGGCCGGGCAACCGGTGTTCCGACAGGAGGGGCACAGCTTGGCGCGAATACCGGTCACGGCAGCGATCATGACAATCCAGAAAAAGACGAACGCGACCGGGTGTTTCCACAGCCAGATCTGGGGAAGCAGCAGAAGGACGGCCAGGCCGGCCGCGGTCAGGGCCCGATCCCCGGCTGTGTAGGGCGAACACTTGCGTTTTGAGAAGAGCGCGGCAGCGGCCTTTCCGGGCAACGCGTGACCGCAATTATCCCGGTCCGGGCATTTGGCGCAGAAAGCGAACAACACGACCGGAACGGCCAGGGACGCGAGCAGAAGGTAAGCGGTCCCGAGCAGGATGGATTCCTGAAAAAGGGATTGCACGGCGGCCGCCAGGGCCAGAGCCACCGCGCCGAGACTGATCACACCGATCGTGTTCCGCTGCATGGGTTGCCTCCGGGTTTGCTTTCAATTTAGGGGGGCGCAGGGAGAAATACAAATGAAAATGATGGGAGCGAAAGGGAGAGAAAGGGAGAGAAGCAGGGTATCGGAGTGACGGGGTAACGGAGTATCGGAGTGACGGAGTCATGGA
This sequence comes from bacterium, assembly GCA_030372965.1. Lineage (GTDB taxonomy): Bacteria > Zhuqueibacterota > QNDG01 > QNDG01 > DTFT01 > JAFGAX01. The sequence continues at coordinate 3,041 of JAUCQC010000051.1, read as the reverse complement.
GAATCTGAGAAACGGGGAATCGGAGACACGGAGAAACGGAGAAAAAGAGGTTATGTGCTTTGATTCAATGATCCGTGTTTCGGCTTGACTTTTTTTATAAAGATGGCTATTTTGGGACATTCACGAAAACGATTTCGCCAGCCGCTCACTCAAGCATTCTAAACGTAGATTGAGACGGATCCGGTTCTGATCCGCTCAACCCATATCCCATCCCGGCCGGAACGCGCATGATCACCATCAAAGACATCGCCCGTATCGCCAATGTCTCGCAATCCACGGTCTCGAAAGCCCTGAACGACCGCCCGGATGTCGGGGAGGACACGAAAAAGCGCATCCGGGAACTGGCCCGGCGCCATCACTTCACGCCCTCCGCCTTCGGCAAGGGCCTGAAAAGCCGGGTCACGCGAAACATCGGCCTCATCTTCTGCCGGGAGCCCCAGCCGCTCTCCATCAATCCCTTCTATTCGCGCGTGCTCGAAGGCATCGAAGCCGAAACCGCGTTGAACGGCTACAATCTGATTCTGCTTCTCATCACGGAGTCCGGGCAGAACGAACTGCCCCGCATGATCCGCGAGAAGCAGGTGGACGCCGTCATACTCGCGGGTTCGTTCCAGCAGTCGTTCGTGGACTGCATCCGCCAGAACGGGCTCCCGATGATCCTGCTCGACCCGAAACAGCCGGCTGAAGACTGCCACCAGATACTCATCGACAACGAGCACGGGGGCTTCCTCATCACCGAGTACCTCATCCGCAAGGGGCACCGCCGCATCGGGTTCGTTTCCGGCGATCTGGAGCGCCAGAGCTTCAGGCTGCGTTACCTCGGCTACCTGAAGGCCCTGAACCGGAACGGCATTGATCCGGATCCGTCGCTGGTCCGCTCCGGCGGGCTGGAGGACGGGTACGCGCACGTCCGCGGCCTGCTCGAGGCGGGCCGTCCGACGGCCATCTTCTTCGCCAACGACATCAACGCCATCTACGGGCTCAAGGCCATCGTGGAGGCCGGCCTGAGAATTCCGGAAGACGTCAGCATCGCCGGGTTCGACGACATCGAGCTGGCCCGGCACGCCTCGCCGCCGCTCACCACGGTGCGCGTGTACAAGGAGGAACTCGGTTCCCTGGCGGTGCGGAACATCCTGCGCCTGATCCGGCGCGAGCCGAAAATGCCGTTCGTGACGGTGGTCCCGGTGCGAATCGTGGAACGCGATTCCGTGCGCGACCTGACGATGGAATCATGATGGCCCGAAAGAACGGTAGCCGCACCCTTCAGGGTGCGTCTATTGAAAAGAGGGTTGATCACGCGGGCTAAGGCCCACGGCTACCGTTATTTTTGAAGGCGGCATTCACCCTTCTGCAGTCTGCAGTTTTTACGGAGGAATGCTCATGTCCAACACTCTGGGTGTCGATCTCGGCGGCACGAAGGCCGGATTCGTGCTCGCGGACGCGGACGGGAATTTTCTGCACGAGAAATCCTATCCGAGCCCCTTTCAGCGGACGTCCCGGACCACGGCGGACGGAGAACCGGAAACCGTGATCGACGCGGAAATGACCGATATCCCGGCGGAGCGGCGGGTGGCCGCGTACATGGCCAGGCTCACATCCGAATTTCTGAAGGAGGCGAAGCGGTCAGCGGGCGCTGCGGCCCCTGAACGAAAGGGGTACAGCCTGTGCGGCAAGACGTGGGTGCAGGACGGCAAGATTGTCATGGTGGGCAGCAACGCGCCGATGCGGTTCGCCGCGGGTCTCGGCGGCGGCCGGGAGGGCATCGTCGTCGCGGAAGCCTCGGACGGCGTCCAGGCCGCGAACGACGGGAACGCGGCGGCCACGGCCCAGGGCATCTATTACCGGGCCGTTTCGGGAATCGAGCCGCGCGAAACCGGCTATATCATCCTCGGCACGGGCTTCGGATTCGGCATCCCCTTCTATTCGGCGCTGACCGAGATCGGCCACATCCCGGTCCGGTCCATGCCGGACTGGATGCTCCAGGAATGCGGATGCACGGAAGGCCGCAGAACCGCGTGCGCCGAAAACTACGCCTCCGGACGCGGCCTCGCGGAAACGGCCCGCGTCCTACTGTCCATGCAGGGGAGGCCGGAACTGGAATCGGCGTTCCCCGGACTGAGTCGGTTGGTGTCCGCATCCGCATTGAAGAACGGAACCGCGGATTCAAAGAGGATAATGGAACTCGCGCGTGACGGAAAGGACGGACTGGCGTCTTTCATCGAGGACCTGGCCGCTGACGTGACCGCGACCGCGGCCGTCACCGCGGCCCTGCTGTTCGGGCTCCAGGTGATCGGAGCGGGCGAGAGCATCGCCCTGAACCACCCCTGGCACGTGCGGCGCATCGCGGAAAAAGCGGACGCCCTCACGGCCGGGAACAACATGCTCCGGCCGAAGTTCAGGGTCGAACCCACACCGCTGAGGGATCCGGCGAAGTTCGGGGCGCTGTCGCTGGTCGTGCCCGAGGAGCGGTACGAGGCGTGGGCGTCGAAAATGGCGGCTGGATAAAGAAATGGAACAGGGACGCCTTCGGCGCGGATCGTACGGATACCCGCGGATTTCATGAAACCCGGAATTAAGACTTTAGTCTTTCATCATAAAACCCTGAAGGGTAAATTCCATGCTGTCGGCATTGTCCGAAATGGGATTTCAACCCCTCTGACATCCCTCCCGCTCCATCCGTGGTAATCCGAGTTCCATTTTTTTATTTTTTCTTGAGTTCCTTTAAAATCTGATCGAGTTTTTCCTCCACCCGCTGAACATCCGATTTCGTCGCCAGGTTGAGCTTGTTCACCGTGTTCTCCACGCCCTTCTCGACGCGTTCTTCCAGCGCTTTCTTGCTTTCCTCCGCCTTGGAGACCACCTCTTTCAGGAATTTGGGCGCTTCGTCAGCCGTGATTTTTCCCTTTTCAACGAGATCGTCCACAATTTCCTTGGCCTTTTCTTTGGTCACGGACCAAGCGCCGAGCCCGGCCATGTAGGCCTTCTCGAAAAAATCGGACATGGCAATCTTCCTCCGGTTTAAATAACTGTTAATATTATGA
>JAUCQC010000050.1 GCA_030372965.1 bacterium | reverse complement strand
AGACGGGGGTCCTGACGGGACGCATACTGCGGCTGATCCGCGATCAGGGCGTTCCCCCGGAGCGCATTCTCGCCATCACATTCACGAACACGGCGGCGGGAGAGACCCGCGGCCGCGTGTCCGCCGGAACCGGAAGCCCCGAAGCCCCGGGACGGATTCCGCCGGTCATGACATTCCATTCCTTCGGCCACGCCCTGCTCCGGGAGCGGCCGGACCGTTTCGGCAGGGACCGGGATTTCCGCGTCGCGGATGAGGACGATGCGCTCGAACTTCTGGGCGCCGCGTTTCCGGAATGCGCGGACGTCCGCCGCCTCCTGAAAACGCTGAGGCGCGCGGACGGCAAATCCGGGCCGGGGGCTGAAACGACCGACGCTGAGAGCCCGGAAGGGGAAAGGCAGCCGCTGGCGGCCCGTTATGAAGAGGCGCTCCGGTCGCGGAACCTGTTCGATTTCAGCGATCTGCTGGCGCGGCCCCTTCAGCTGTTCCGGGAGGACGCGGAATGGGCGCGGACCGTGGCCGGCCGGTACGATCACATCCTGGTGGACGAGTTCCAGGATGTGGACGAGGTGCAGTATGAGTGGATTCGTTGTCTCGCGGGCCCTGAACAGGGGCCCCACCGGCCGTCGATCTGGGCGGTGGGGGACCCGGACCAGTCCATATACGGTTTCCGCGGCGCGAGCCCGGACTTTCTGCTCCGGTTTCCGACGGACTTTCCGGGCGCGACGGTGTACCGCCTGACGCGGAGTTACCGGTGTCCGGACACATTCCTGCGGGCGTCGGGGATGATCCTGACACAGAGTTCAAAGTTCAAGGTTCAAAGTTCAAAGGAAGAAAAGTCGGATCTCCGCGGCACGGACGAGACGGTCAAGGTCCGCGTCGCGCGGAACGCGACCGAGGCGTCCGAAGCGGAGTTCATCAGCCGCACCATCGAGGCGATGACCGGCGGCGTCCGGTTCTTCTCCATGGACAGCGGCATCGCGTCCGGAGCGGAGGAGGAACCGATGGGTTTCTCCGACTTTGCCGTGCTGTGCCGGATCGGGCGCCAGTTTCCCGCGCTGGAGAAGGCTTTCAGGGACCACGGCATTCCGTACCGACGCTCGGACACGGAGCCTTTCTACAGGCGGGAGCCCGCGCGGACGATCGTCAAGGCGCTCAAGAAATGTTCCGGGTTCGGGGTTATGGGTTCCGGGTTGGAAGAAAAAAGTTCCGGGTTCCGGGTTCCGGGTTCCGGGTTTAAAGAAACGAGTTCCGGCTTCCGGGTTTCGGGTTCCGGGTCGGATGAGATCCAGTCAGTCGCACGAACGGCTGTGTCCGGGAAGGAGCCCGTCCGCGACCTGATCCTCCGGCTGATATCCCTGCTTCCTCCGGTCGCGGATCCGGCGGACCGGATCGATCTCGAACTGCTCGCGGAACGGTCCGTCCCCTTCGGAACCGACTTGCCGGCTTTTCTGACAGCGCTCGCCCTGGGCTCCGGACCCGACTGGGCCCGGAGCGGCGGCGAATCCGTGTCGCTTTTTACCCTGCACGCGGCCAAGGGACTGGAGTTTCCGTGCGTCTTCATCGCGGGCGTGGAGGACGGGCTTCTGCCGTACACCCCGCCCGGTTCTTCCTCCTGCGACCCGGAAGAGGAGCGCCGCCTGCTGTACGTGGGCATGACGCGCGCCAAAAGGCATCTGATCCTGTCCCACGCCGACCGGCGGGAGCTGTTCGGCCGTGTCCGCGATTCCGCGAGAAGCCCGTTTCTCGATGACATCGGGAGGACGCTTCTCGGCGCGGCGGAAGCGCGAGGGAAGAGAGGCCGGATGCCCGGCCGGGACCAGTTGAAACTGTTTTAGCGCTTCATCCGTCCGATGGCAATCGATCCGTCCGAAATGAAGCTTTTCCGCGACGCCGTCCGCTTCGAATGCCGGGGATGCGGCGCCTGCTGTTGGGTCCGCGGGAAGTACGCTTACGTCTGCCTCACCGCGGCGGACCGCAGGCGTCTCGCCCGCCACCTGGGACTGGCCGGCCGCGAACTGATACGGACCGTCTGTGTCCGCATCGACGGCCACTATTATATCGGCGAATCGGAGCGGCAGTGCCGTTTTCTGGAAGGGAACCGGTGCTCGATCAATCCGGCCCGGCCGCATCAGTGCCGGTCGTGGCCTTTCAGGCCCGACAACCTGAACGCGGAGGCGTGGAAGAAAAATGTCCGGTCCGTGTGCCCGGGCGCGGGCATGGCCGGGATTTCACGGATCGAAACGCCGCTGAAACGTCCGGATGTCCCGCAGCCGCCCGGATCCACCCGCGGGAGACAGGGACGGAGCCGGGGCTTTCCCCTTGAAAAGAGCTCCGGCGATGATTAAATTACCGCTCGAAATCTCCACAGAGAAGGGAGTGAACCGATGACACCCATTTGGGACGATTTGAAGAAATCCGTCAAGGACGGATTGTCCGTCGCCGCGGCCAAGACCGAGGAATACACCCGGATCGGCAAGGCCAAGCTGGACCTGATGAACCTGAACAAGAGCCTGAACGCCGCCTATCACGACCTGGGCGTCACTGTTTACCAGCAGGCTTCCGCGGAGACGAAAAAAAACGCGGCCCAGGATCCCAAAGTGAAGGATCATATCGGCCGGATCGAAAAGCTCCTGCAGGATGTCCGCGACAAGGAGAAGGAGATCGAGGAGATCCGGAAGGGATCGGCGGCTCCCTCCAAATCAGCGGGCGAATCGGGGAAGACAACGGAGACGGGCGCGGATGTCGATTCGAAGGCCTGATGGCCGCACGGACGCCCGCGCCCGCCGCTCCGGCAGCCCCGCGCTTTCTTTTTCCGCCGGAACGGACGCGGGGGGAATTCCGCCGGGCAGGACGGGCCTCGGGAACCGGGCGGCCGGATTCCTCTTTCTCGCGATCGTGACGGCATGGGCCGGGTCCTGCGGCCGCGACAATGCCCCTGCCGCCCGATCCGGGGACTCCGGCCGGACCGCGGCCGCGACCGCGGCGCCGTCCAGGAAAACGTCCGTGACCCTGGCCGCGGTCGGCGACGTCATGCTGGCCGGATCCGCGCTTCCCGTCGTGGAGCGTTTCGGGCCGGATTATCCGTTCGATTCCACGAGGACGCTGCTGCAATCCGCTGATTTCGCGATCGGCAACCTCGAGGCGCCTTTCGGAACGGGCGGCAGACCCTTTCAGAAGACCTACACGTTCCGCGTGCCGCCCGGCTTCGCGGGCGGCCTGCGAAACGCCGGATTCGACGCCATCAACCTGGCCAACAATCACATCCTGGACTTCGGCGAACAGCCGTTCCGCGTGACGCTGGCTATCCTCGACAGCCTGGGCATCGCGGCCTGCGGCGCGGGTCTGAACCGCCGCGCGGCGGAGGCGGGCGCGATCGTCGACCGGGGCGGTTGGAAAGCCGCGTTCCTCGGATTCTCCCTGACCTACCCGGACGCCTTCTGGGCCACGGCCTCGAAGCCGGGAACGGCGTTCGCCGTGAAGGAACGGGTCGCGGCGGCCATCGACTCCCTGCGTCCGGCCGTCGATCTGGTGATCGTCTCCTTTCACTGGGGCAAGGAACTGCACGGCACGCCCCAGCCGTATCAGCGCGAGTTCGCGCACGCCGCGATCGACGCCGGAGCCGATTGCGTCATCGGGCATCACCCGCACGTGCTCCAGGGCTTCGAACTCTACAGGGGAAAGCCGATCGCCTACAGCCTCGGCAATTTCGCGTTCGGGTCGAAGAGCGTCTCCTGCCGGGAGAGCGCCCTCTTCATCGCGTCCTTCGATTCCTCCGGATTCGCGGGCGGACGGGTCGTCCCGCTGTGCGTGGATTACAAAAAGGTCCAGTATCAGCCGCGGCCGATGACAGGCGCGGCCGCGGACCGGCTGATCGCGGAACTCAACCGTCTCTCCGAAAAGCTCAACAACGGCGCGAAGCCGCTTCTGCCAGGCGGCGAAATGCCGCCGGCTCCGGCCGTCCCGGTCCGCTGAGCCGGACGGACGCCCATGGAATCCACCGGGTTCACGCCGCTCCTCACCCTCTTCGCCGCGAGTTTTACGGTCGCCTTTTCAGGCGCGCTCATGCCCGGCCCGCTTCTCACCGCCACCATCGCGGCCAGCGCGCGCCGCGGTCCCTCGGCCGGCCCCCTGATCATCGCGGGCCACGCGGTTCTCGAGTCCTGCCTGCTGGTCGCGCTCATGCTGGGGCTTTCCCCGATTCTCGCCAAAGACGGAGTTTTCGTCGGCATCTCCTTTCTGGGAGGCGCGGTGCTGGCCTGGATGGCGGCGGACATGTTCCGGTCGCTTTCCTCGCTGTCCGTGCCCCGCGGGACGCAGAAAGGCCGGGGCAACCGGCTCGTGTGGACGGGCGTGGCCATGAGCCTTTCGAATCCCTACTGGACCATATGGTGGGCGACGATCGGGCTGGGCGCCATTCTGCAGGCGCGGCGGTTCGGCCTCGCGGGCGTGGCGGCGTTCTTCTCCGGCCACATACTCGCGGATCTCGGATGGTACAGCCTGGTGTCATTCGCGGTGGGAAAGGGAAAGCGGTTCTTCTCGGACCGGGTTTACCGCAGGCTGGTCGCGGTGCTGGCCGCCCTGATGCTGGTATTCGCCGCGGCTTTCATCTTCGCCGGCGCCGGCCGCCTGATGGACATGGTCCGGGTCTAAAGCGAAAAATGGAACACGGATTCGGGCGGATGGAACGGATTTTCACGGATAGAGCGGAGTGAATGGGGTAATTCGTTGAGCCCGTTTCGGAGTGCGGCCGCTTAAGACCGCTATTTTATACCGGTAGCCGCACTCTTCAGGGTGCGCTTGTTTTTAACCCGGAACTCGGAACCCGGAACCCGGAACCCGAAACTGTTTTCCAACTCGGAACCGGTTCACGCGCGCATCCTCTCCACCGGCCCGTCGAGGCTGGTGCGGATGAGCTGGAGCATCTGCTCCATCATGAACGGCTTGGGGAGGAAGCCCAGGAACCCGTCGCGGCCCGGGGCTTCGGGGTCCGAGAGTCCGTAGCCGCTGGTCAGCAGGGCCTTGATCGCAGGCCGGATCTCGCGGATCCGCTTCAGTGTCTCCGATCCGTCCAGCCGGGGCATCACCTTGTCCACGATCATCAGGTCGATCCGCTCATTCGGATCGCCCGCCAGCTGCACCGCCTCCTCGCCGTCGCCCGCCATGAGCACGCGATACCCGAACTTTTCCAGCATCCGCTTGCCCATGCGGCGAATGACCTCCTCGTCGTCCACGAACAGCACGGTCTCGCGGCCGCACGGCAGGCGCGGGTCGGCCGCCGGAGCCGGCGCCGGGACCGCGTCAGCCGGCTGTTTCCGCGCCGGGAAAACCATCTCAAAGGTCGTGCCCTCGCCCTTGCGGCTTGACGCCGCGATGCCGCCCCGGTGCATGCGCACGGCTTCGAGCGTGATCGCGAGCCCGAGTCCGTTTCCGTTCTTGTCGCCCTTGGTCGTGAAATAGGGCTCGAAGATCCTCTTCAGCGTCTCCGGGTCCATTCCGATTCCCGTGTCCGTGATGCGCAGCAGGGCGTATTCCCCGGGCTCCACGCCGAACCGCCTTGCCGCGTCCCCGTCCAGAACCGCGTTTTCCGACTCGAGGGTCAGGCGGCCGCCGCTTGTCATGGCGTCGCGGGCATTGAGGCAGATGTTCATGACCGCCTGCTGAATCCGCGTCGCGTCTCCCCTGATCTCGTAGAGGCCGGCGAACGGCGTCCACCGGATTTCGACGCGCTCGTCGAACAGGTTGCGTATGACGCGCAGGGTTTCGCCGACGATCTCGTTGACCGAAGCGGTTTTCGTCGGCCGGCACTCGCCCCGCGAGTACGCAAGCAGGTGGCCGGCGAGATCCGAGGCCTTGACCGAGGCGGAGACGACGGCCTGCAGGTCCTCGGTCAGGGGATGGTCGGGCTCCAGACGCGAAAGCATCATCGACGCGCAGCCCATGATGCCCGTGGTCAGGTTGTTGAAATCGTGGGCGATGTTGTAGGTCATCTGGCCGACCGACGCCATCGCCTGGTTCCGGACGATCTGCTCGGCGGCAAGTCTCTTGGACGTGACGTCCGTGAGAATGACCTCGTGTCCGAGAATCCGTCCCTCCGGATTGCGGACCGCCTGGCTCCCCATCACGACCGGCACCACGGCGCCGTCGGCGCGCCGAACCTGAAGCTCCATCTGGTCGACGAGGTCGCTGTGCTCGATCAGGTGCCGCAGGCGGGGCCCCTCCTCGGCGGGGTGAATGACGCCGGTGTAGAAATTGGGAAGAACGGCTTCCTTTCCGCCGGACGACCCGATCAGGGCCCTGAACGCCCGGTTGACCCGCAGGAGCGTGCCGTCGGTGGCCAGGACGAAATACGGAATGTTCGCGCGGCCCAGCAGGTCCTCGATGCGCGACGAGCGGCGGCCTTCGCGCTCATCGATGGACTGGTTTTCGATCCTCAAACCGATCTGTCCGGCCAGCAATTCGGCGATGTGCGTGTCGCGCCGGCTGAAGGAGGCTTTCGGAGCGCCGTTCAGGAGCAGCACGCCGAGCGTGCCGTTCCGGCCGCGGAGCGGCACCAGGAGGGACGCGCCCCGGGCGGCCGTGCCCGAACCGGACACCCCGTCCTCACCGAGAAGGGAGCGGGGTTTTTCCGCGGTTTCCCACATGTCCCGGCCGGAGCCGTTCAGCCATTCCTCCCATTCCCGCACCTCACGGAGGCTCAGTCCGACACTGGCCTGGCACGCCACCATCTCTCCTTCGGGGCCGGCCATAATCGCGGCGCTGGCGAATTCCACGAGCGCGTTCATTTTCTGCAGAACGCGGGACAGGGAGGGGGGATTTCCCTCGCTGAAAATCGTGTTGAGCCAGTGCAGTTCAGCCGCGCTGATCACCAGGTCGCCGTCCGTCTGGGCAGAGCGCATATGGGTCACCTGCTCAGCCAGCAGCAAATCGGCCATCACCATGTCGAAAGACTCCTGTTTGCTTGTTCCGATGCATTGTGTAATCCGGCTTTGCGTGTCTTTTCACGAAGGGTCCGGTCACACTGGAAGGGTTCGGGATAAGAGTTTGATTCCAAATGGCTTAACTCTATTATAAAGTGCTTTGTCACACGATGCATGCTTTACATCATGAGGCCAATCGGCAAACGGCATGCCTTTGCCGGCCTTTTGTCGGTTTTGTCACAATCCCGTGAGGCGTTCCGCGCCGGTTGATTTTTCACGGCCTGAACCTGAAATAAATATGGAACCCCGGCCGCGGTTCCACGTTCAAATGATGAATGAACCGTTTTTCCTATCAGTGGGAGAGTCAGCCATGACCTGGACCAAAGGGACACTCGCGGCGGCGGGATTATTCCTGTCGATCAGCCTCACGGGATGCTACACCGTCCTCATGAAGCCGCAGGCCGAAGAGAGCCAACCAAGGAAGGAGAGGGCCGCCTCGGAGCCACTGCTGGAACCGGTCGGCGAGGAGAGCGGAACGTATGCTGATTCGGAACTCGACACCTGGGACCGGGAAGAGGAATCGGAGCGCGACGTGACCGTCAACCGCTTTTACATCTACGACAGCTGGCCCGGCCACTGGTATTACGATCCGTTCTGGGACTCCCCGTTCGCCTGGAGCTATTCCACCTGGTGGTGGGGCTCCATGTACAACCCCTGGTACACCCCGTGGCCGTATTACGCGGGCTGGGGCTGGCGGAACACCTATTACCCGTTCTATCACGGGTATTCCCCGTGGCATTACCCGGGATACTACGATCCCTACTGGGTCTACGCAGATCATGACTGGAACCATCACGGCGGCGATCCGAACCAGCGCCGCCCCTTCAACCGGCGCGAGCTGGTGCACACGCGCGACGCCGGCCTGGTCGGCGGATCCGCGGTTCCGGCTTCGGCGCGGTCGTCGGTGACCGGCGTCGGCAAGGCGGAATCGCCCGCCATGGTCTCTGGCACGCGGCGCGTTCAGCGGACCGGCGACATGGGAGTCTCGAAATCCTCGGCCGGATCCGCGCCCGCGTCCACTTCGCGCCGGGTCCGACGGCAGGAGAGCGGATCTTCGGGCGGCAGCGGATCGATTCAACGCACCGGCCGGAGCGCCCCGGCCGGTAAGGCCAAATCGGGCGGCGGATCGTCCGGTTCCGGCCGCAGGGAGCGCAGGGAATCTTCCGGTTCCGGAAATTCGTCGCCATCCTATCATCCGCCTTCAAGCTCCGGATCATCGGGCTCGAGCGGGTCGGGCGGATCGGGAAGCTCGGGCGGCTCGAGCCGTTCGGGCGGTTCCAGCTCTTCAGGTTCTTCCGGATCGGGAGGCGGACGCCCCTCGCGTCGCTGAACGGTTGCCCCGCACCCAAGGCCAAACTCGGAGGATCGCATGAGACCCCAACGTCTCGCACTGGTGTTGATCGCTTGCATCGCCGGCCCGCTGGGCCTGGCCGGACAGGACATTCCAATGGCTTGGGGCCAGCCCTGGGGCGTCGGGGCCAGGGCCGCGGGCATGGCGGGCGCCATGACCGCGGTCGCGGACGATCCGTCGGCCCTGCACTACAATCCCGCGGGGCTCGGGCTGGCCGAACACACGGTTCTCACCGGCACCTTCTCGCACCTCATGCGGACGAACACCGCGGACCTCGAGGGACAGAAGGTTCAGCTCGACCCCTCGTTCACGCGGCTGAACGAATTCGGGCTGAGCATGCCCGTTCCCACGGCGCGGGGAAGCCTCGTTTTCGCCCTGGCCTATCAGCGCGTGCGTCAGTTCGACGACGAGACGAACATGCAGATTTCCGACCCGTTGGCCGCGGGCCTGCTGTGGAACCACGACCGAATCGAGGAGGGCTTCCTCAGCAGGACTTCGGCGGGGGTCTCGGTTGAAATGGCGCCCGGCCTGTTTCTCGGCGGCGGGCTCGCGATCTGGGGCGGGAACAACGATTATACCTGGCGTTTCCGGGAGTCCGACGTCTCCGATCAGTACACGTTTCTCGATTCCACTTCGACCGAACATATTGGCACCGATTACAGCGGCGTTCAGCTCAACGTCGGCGTGCTGATCAAGGCCGGGAATCTGGCCCGGCTCGGCCTGGTGCTCGAATCGCCGTTCACGCTCAAGGGCTCGGAACGCTGGGATTATCGCGACACGTTTTCATGGGACGCGGACCAGGCCGCGGAGCCCGCGGTTTACGCGGACGCGGGCACGGACGAATACCGCGTCCGCGTGCCGACGGTGATGCGGGGCGGGCTCGCGGTGACCGGCGGTCCGGTCACTGTCTCGGCCGAGGGCGAGCTGATGAATTACCGGGAGTTCGAGTTCAACAGCGATCCTCCGGGAGGCGGCATGAGCCGCACCGAGGCCAACATGCAGATCCGGGACAATTTCAGGAACGTGCTCAACACCCGCGTCGGAGCCGAATACGCCCTGCCCCTGGCCGGCGCGCGCCTGCGCGCGGGCTGGGCCTCCCTGCCGTCGCACCGCAAGGACGCGGGTTCGGATGAGAACCGAAAGGTCATTTCCCTGGGCGCCGGTTTCAGACTGCAGGACCGCCTGTCCCTTGATCTGAGCCTGGCGAGAACGGAGTGGACCTCGGCCGGGTATTCGCTGTTTTACGAGAGCGACCTGGGGTCGTACGGCGGGGTCATCGGAGAAAAGAAGGAAGCCACGCAGGTCATGGTGTCTTTCGTGTACGGATTGTAAGCGGAGCGTTTCACGTTCCAGCCGGCGGGCTGAAACGGATGAAACGCTGAGGAACAGGAATATTCATTCAATACGGGGCCTTTCAGGGCCCCTTTTTTATTTTCCCGCCTGCGTCAATCGGTCCGGACTATCGTAGAAACTCCCTTTTTTCAAACACTTCAATTGAAATATTTTCGTCCTCAGAATATTTCTCGCCTGTATTTGCTTTTTCATCGATAATTCAGTATATTCAGTGTCCGAATAAATCATTTTCGTGCTGAACGATCCATTCGGTAAATTATCGAAAAACGGATATCGGACAGAATGTTTATCGATTCATCCGCGTTCCGGCTGACGGCTGGAGACCCGGTTTTTATCTTCGTTCTGGCCTTTCAATCAGGAGGGATTCGCACATGGGGAAGAAAAACCGGCATTACCACATTCTGAGGATCATCGAGTCCAGCCCCATCGAATCACAGCAGGACCTGCTGGACGCCCTGGGCCGGGAAGGGCTGGACGTGAGCCAGTCGACGCTGTCGAAGGACCTGAAGGAACTGGGCATCATCAAGGTGAGGGGCAAGGAGGGCCGGTTCCGCTTTCTGCAGACCAAGGAACGCGAGATTTTTCACGTCGGCGTTCTGCTGAAGAAGGAACTGCAGGACTTTCTCACGGCCACGGTGCCGGTCAGCAATTTCATCGTTCTGAAGACCGTTCCCGGAAACGCGGGCGGAACGGCGAAGTGCCTGGACGACATTGGATGGCCCGAGATCATCGGGACCGTCGCGGGCGAAGACACGGTGCTGATCATCACCCGCTCGCAGGAACAGGCGCAGATCGTGGTCGACAAGCTTCAGGAAGTGCTGGCGGCGAAGTGACCGACGGCCGCGCATAGCCGCGTCCCGGAGTTCCCGTTCCTCCGTCCGGCGCGGCAGAGACGCAGTGCAATTCGTTTCCACCATCAGGAGTCATCCATGCAACCAGTGAAAAAGGTCGTTCTGGCCTATTCGGGCGGCCTCGATACGTCCATCATCATCCCCTGGCTCATCGAGAACTACGGGTGCGAGGTCATCGCCGTCACCGCAGACGTGGGGCAGGAGGACGAGCTCGACGGCCTGGAGGAGAAGGCGCTGAAGTCGGGCGCGAGCAAATTCATCCTGCAGGACCTGAAAAAGGAATTCGTCACGGACTACATCTTCCCCATGGTGAAATCGGGCGCCGTCTACGAAAGACAATACCTTCTCGGATCCGCGCTGGCGAGACCGCTCATCGCCCTGCACCAGGTGAAGGCCGCGGAGGCCGAGGGCGCTGACGCGGTGTCGCACGGCTGCACCGGCAAGGGGAACGACCAGGTCCGCTTCGAGCTGACCTACAAGGCCGTGAACCCCAAGCTGACCGTGATCGCGCCCTGGCGGGACCCGAAGTGGAACATCCGCTCGCGCGAAGAGGCCATTGACTACGCCAAGGCGCACGGCATCCCCGTGGCGCAGACCAAGAAGAAAATCTTCAGCAATGACACCAACCTCTGGCACCGCTCGAGCGAAGGCGGCATTCTCGAGGATCCCTGGCAGGCTCCGCCGGACGCCGTGTTCTCCATCACCGTCCCGCCGGAGAAGGCGCCGGACCGCGCCGAAATCATCGAACTGCGGTTCGAATCCGGCGTGCCGGTCGCGCTGAACGGCGAACGCCTCGATCCGGTCGGCCTCATGACTCGGCTGAACAAGCTGGGGTACCAGCACGGCATCGGCGTGGTGGACATGGTCGAGAACCGGCTGGTGGGCATCAAGTCGAGGGGCGTGTACGAGACGCCGGGCGGCACCATTCTGTACGCCGCCCACCGCGAGATCGAAAGCCTGGTGCTCGATTCGCGCACTCTGCATTACAAGGAGATCGTCGCGCTCACCTACGCGGAGCTGATCTATTACGGACTCTGGTTCAGCCAGCTGCGCGTCGCGCTCGACGGATTCATCGAAAAAACGCAGGAGCGCTGCACGGGTTCGGTGAAACTGAAGCTGTACAAGGGAAACGTGATCGTCGCGGGACGGCAGTCGCCCTATTCGCTGTACCGCGAGGATTTCGCGACCTTCGGCAAGGACGACGTGTACGACCAGAAGGACGCCGGCGGATTCATCAACTGCTTCGGCCTGCCGCTCAAGGTGCAGGCCATGCTCAAGATCGACGGCATCGGGACGCACAAGTACCAGGAGACGGATTACTCGAAGTTCAAGAGGGACTGAAGAGCAGGTTCCGGGTTTCGAGTTCCGGGTTCCGGGTTGAAAACCGCTGACAGACGCGGTTGTAGGTCCGAAATGGTCCGCTTTTTTCTCGAAAGTGCCGGGCGCCTGTCTCTTATACACATCTGACGCTGCCGACGAGTTCCGAACGGTGTAGA
>JAUCQC010000049.1 GCA_030372965.1 bacterium | reverse complement strand
GCCTTCATGGGGGGCACACGCACATTCGGGTGTACACGATGGATATAATATTTTATTTATATTTTGCGAAAAATTGCGTTTTAAAAAATGCATGATTGTCGAATAATTCGAAATGCCGTCCGGTTTTATCAATATATGTACATGGTCCGGGTTTATTTTGTATGCAAATAATGTAAATTCATGATTTGACATGCAAAGATGTAATTCCTCCACAAAGAGGCCGCAAAATATGTCTTCCCTGAAGTATGGATAATTCAAATATGTTTTTGTCGTGATGAAATATATGGCATTATGTTGATATATACGTTTTTGAGAGTTTCTATGAAGTATCATGTATATTATACGATTAAGAACGGTGTAAATAATCAAATATTCCCCCGACCGTAAAAAAATTCTCTTCCCGCCAAAAATTTTTCGTAATTTTTACCTTCCGATCGCTGCTCCATTACAGGGAGAAGACATTGCCTGATGGGTTTAATTGAGTTTTTGCCATGCGGCAGCCGGGTCCCTCCGGGGAGACAGGGAAGAATGAAGAAACGGGGGGTAATGATCGCCGCCGCGCTCATGGCGCTGGCCGTGTCGTGCGCGCGCGATAATGATGTCCGGCGGGACCTGGCTGCCGGCCTCCTTTCGGAGAGCGCGGCCGAGGGGCCGGGTTACGACGCCCTGTCGTCGTCGACCAACCACTGGAGCAGGGAGGACCTGCTGGCGCCCAGGCTCGACCCGCTGGCCGGCGCTGCGTACGTGAAGCCGCCGTCGGTCGGCAACTACGGCGCGATCGGCCTTTCATATCCGATCGAGGTCCCGCCGGGCCGCGCGGGCATGCGGCCTTCGGTGGCCCTCTCCTACTCGTCGTCCGGCGGCGACGGCGTCGCGGGCATCGGGTGGTCGCTCGCGACCGGCCTCGGCTCCATCGCGCGCGACACCGGCCGCGGCGAGCTCTTCTATGACCGCAGGGACGTATTCACCTTCAATGGAAAGCGCATGATTAAAGTGGACGGCCCGCCCGGCGGCGAGGACGGCACCTACCGGCTCGAGATCGAATCGGGCTTTTCGCGCTTCGAGCTTTCGGACTCGGCGCGCGGCGGAGTGTGGCGCGTGTACGATAAGGCCGGCACGGTCACCCTGTACGGCGCGGACCTGTCGAGCAGGCTCGGCCATCCGGCTGACTGCAATCGTACCTGTATCTGGAACTTCTCGCAATCGACCGACCTGAACGGCAACTTCATGTATGCGAAATACGATGATTCCGATTATCATGACAATCATGTGCTATACCTCAACGAAATACGCTACACCGGCAATGAGCGGGAGGGCATGCCGACACGGCAGTGGGTCCGGTTTTACTACCGGAAGCGGGACGACGCCTATGTGTCGCGGGCGGCCGGGTTTATCATGCGCATGGACCGGCTTCTCGACGCCGTTGTAACGGGATGGGATTCGCCTTCGGGGGAGCGCGAGCTCTGGCGGTATGAGCCGGTCTACCGGGAGTCGGAGGATTCGCGCCGGCCGCTCCTCGAGACCGTCCGGTCGACCAGGCATTCCACCGGCCCGGCGTTTGAATACCGGGAGGCGGAGCACTATTTCGTCTGGCAAAACGCCGCCAATCCCTTTGCCGGCGACCCGGCCGGGGATGCGCACGACATCCGGTACTTCGAGGGCGATTTCAACGGCGACGGCCTGTCGGACATGGCCTTCTTCAATCCGGCGACCGGCGAGTGGAAGGCCGCCGAGGCAATCCCGGGCGGATCCGGGAGTGCCGGCGGCGGGTACGCGGCGAAGACCTACGGCAATCGTTTCCGGGGGTACAGTGGCGGGCGAATCCTCTGGTTCAAGGGCGGGGCCACCGGCGACTACAACGGCGACGGCCGGAGCGACATTCCCTTTTTTGTCCCGGAAACCCGGGAGCTCTGGGTCGCGGAGCACAACGGAGTCTGCTTCGACTTCCGGCCGTACGGGAGGGCCGATGCGGCCCCGGACCCGGCCGCGTGCGAGTGGTTCACCGGAGACTTCGACGGCAACGCGTTGTCGGACGTCCTCCTGTTCCACGAGCCGACGGGCCGCTGGACCTTCATGAGGAACGCGGGCGGCTCGTTCGAATTCATCGGGATGCCCCCGCGCTTCAGGAACCTGTTCCGCGACGATTACGCGCCGGACTCCTCCATGAACTCGGACGCGACGTCGGACGCGAGCCCGCAGGGGCGGCGCCGGGACCGGGTTCACTTCATCTGCGGCGATTACAACGGCGACTCCAGGACCGACGTGTCGCTTTACGACTCCCGGAGCGGCGACTGGATGGTGGGTGAGAACCGGCGTGTCGATGCCTCGACTGCGCCCGGCATGACGGCCGGCTTCACGCTGGACTGGTACCGGTACGGCAGGTTCACCGCGCCGGAGCAGGCGCTCTTTGCGAACGACCGGTTCTCCGGCGACTTCAACGGCGACGGCCTCTCCGACTTCCTCCTGTTCGACCGGGGCAGGGGGGAGTGGTGGATCGGCGAGACCGGCGACCGGAGCATTTCGTTCCGGATGTTCTCGCGCGCGCCGAAGTTCAGGGAGATCACGCGCTGGCTGCAGGGCGACTTCAACGGCGACGGCAGGACCGACATCGGTTTATACTCCGGCGCGGACGGCGCTTTCTGGATCGGCGAGGCCGAGCCGGACGGCTTCCGCTACCGCGCCTACACGAACCTGCGCGACTGCCCGGACCCGGCACGCGTCCTGGCCGCTCCCCTGCCGCGCGACGATGTCGTCCTGGCGGACGGCAGGGCCGTGGTTCCCGGCGGCGCGTCCACGGACGTGGTCGCGTACCGGTACGACGGCAACAGCCACGGCGGCAGGGGCGAGCAGGTATTCGCCGG
>JAUCQC010000048.1 GCA_030372965.1 bacterium | reverse complement strand
GTTAGCTGATATTAATACGATAAATTTAATAATTGATTATAATAAAAATACGTAAACAAGGCAAATATTCAATACATAGAGATTTCTATGTTTAATAAACATAAAATTGAAAAATATTTAACGAATGGACATTTTTATATGACATACAATAACTATGATGGAGCAATAAGAGAATATAATCAGGCTATAAAACTCAATCCTCAACATTCTGAAGCTTATTATTTTCGGGGAGTTGCTTTTTCAATGCAGGGTTATCATGATTTAGCTATTCAAGATTATAGCAAATCTATTAAACTAGAACCTCAAAATTATGATAGCTATTATAATCGCGGGATTGCTTTGATCAGGAAAGGGGACTTTAGCGCAGCCATTCAAGATTTTAACAAAGCTATAGAACTTAATCCTGATGACGCTGAGGCTTATTGTGAGAGGGGTAGTGCTAATATCTATCAAGGTAACACGAAAGCAGCATTTCAAGATTTCAATAAAGCCATAGAAGTTAATCCGCAATTTGCTAATGCCTATTATAATCGGGGTCTTTCTTATGGAATGCAAGGCAATCTGGAGGCCGCAATTAGAGACTATAATATTGCTATTAAATTAAACCCTCAATATTCCAATGCATATTGTAACAGAGGGATTGCTTTTTTCGGACAAGGCAACAATATTTCAGCATTTCAAGATTTAAATTATGCTTTAAAATTAAATCCAAATAATTATTCTGCATATTTAGCCAGAAGCGTTATTTATGTAAAACAAGGCAATTATCAAGCAGCAATTGGTGATTACAATAATGTATTACAACTAAATCCTCATGATTATAGCACATATTTTGTACGCGGCATAGCATATGGCAAGCAAGGTAACTATGACGATGCTATTAAAGACTTTGATAAAGTCATTCAACATAATTCTAATGATGCTGAAGCTTATGCTTGGAGGGGAGATTCTTTTGCAAAACTCAACAAAATAGCATTAGCAGCAAGTGATTTAAACAATTATCTAAGATTACGTGGTGACAAAGATGGAAAAGCCGAGAAAGTGCGAGAAATAATTCGATCTTTAGGTTGTAAGCCAGCATATTGAACCATGAGCTAAGGCATATATAATTGCTATTAACATCTATCTCGCAACACACAGAAAGACTACGAGCGAGATCAAATCGGAGAATTAATTACAAGTACTAGTATGTATCAATTATTGAAATTCAATTATTAATAGCGGAGTTATGAATTACATTTATTTAAATCTATTTCGCAGCTAACCCAATAATTCACTGGACGGTGCACTAATCAGTTTTGGCTTTTTAGAGGCTGTGCAAGCCGTAACCGATGTTGCCCGTCCAGTGATCATACCGTTGAGTGGAGCATCAGGATAGTTGGGGCTAAAAGGTGCGTCTCGTTCAGGTTGTTGCGCATAGCCCGGTCTGGTCAAAAAGCTTCCATGAAGAGGCCGATCGGTTGCGCGCCCTTTTGGAATCGGAAGTGCTGGCTGTTCACCACATCGGGAGCACCGCGATTCCGGATATTTGCGCCAAGCCCATCATTGACATCCTGGTCGAAGTTCGTGCGATAGACCGAATCGATCATTTCAATGCAGAGATGCGCCAGCACGGATATCTTCCAAAGGGCGAGTATGGAATGGCCGGTCGACGATTCTTTATCAAGGGGGATGAAGAACGCCGAACCCATCATGTGCATGTCTTTGAGCGCGGCCATTCTGAAGTGGCGCGCCACCTCAATTTTCGTGATTATCTGCGCGCGCACAGGGCTGACGCCGCCCGGTATGGGGCACTCAAGGCGGACTTGGCCGGTCGATTTTCAACGGACATAGAAGCCTATCAGGCAGGGAAGGCGGAGTTGATCAGGGAACTGGACCGCAAGGCGGCCCTTTGGGTGTTGTCATCAGACGCGGATCAGGCGACGCAGGGCGCCCCGGTCGATCATGCCCGGGAATGAGAACGGGTCAGTCGCGGCATATTAAGAATCCCGCAATTCTTAACCCATGCCACCCCGTCGCGAGAGAATCACCGTCAAGCAGTCATTGCCCGGAGATCACGTCATGAACGCAGGAAAGGAACTGTTTCTCGCGGATGAGCTGAAAGGTCTTCGCCAGAAGATCAACCAGGCCGTTCAGGACGCGCGCCAGCTCGAGCGTTACGCCCTGGCGCTGACGGGCGGAATCTGGACATGGCTTCTCTCCCACGACGCGTCACGCGTGCCGTGTATCGGCTGGTGGGTGCCTTTCTTTCTGTCCGGCCTCGGCGCGCTCCGGGCGAGGACGCTTTATGAGGAAATCGGACTTCTCGCGGGATATGTCCGGGAGCGGGAACGAGCATGCCTGGGAGAAGACGGCGGTTGGGAGACCACCGTCAGAGGCCGGACGAGTCAAAAAAGCAGGGCGATGGCCGGAATCGTTTTCTGGGTGATCCTCCTGACAGGCACATTCGGCGGAGCAATCTGGCTGACACGGCGATGCGCGTGACAGGCTGATCGAGCGGCCGGGAGCGGGGCGCATGGAGTTTGTGGACCCGGACAGCGGGGCGCACGAAGCGCTTTGCCGCTGTCTGGCGGACTGCCTATCCGGGCCGTGAGACACGGGGATACGGCCCGATAATCCGGAGCGCGCATGAGTCAATTTCTGAAATGGCAGAGTCAGGATCGTTCATCCGGCCAACGGATACTGGCATTGGCGGCAGGCGCCCTGATTTTCCCGGCCGCGATACCGCTTTTTCTGGCCGTCGTTTCCCCGAAAATCGACCGTTATTTCGGGATCCAGCCGCTGGACTGGGGGTGGATCGCCAGGCTCATCGGCGCGGCCGCGATTCTGTCCGGCGGCGTCTTCGCGGTGTGGACGATCGTCGTTCAGTTCACCCTGGCGTCCGGTACGCCCTTCCCGATGCTGCCGACCCGCAAACTCCTGACGGTCGGGCCGTTCAAACACTGCAGAAACCCGATGACCCTGGGGACCCTCATGGTCTACGGCGGAATCGCGGTATGGTCCGCATCGGTCACGGCATTGGCCGCGGTGGCGGTGTTCGCGATCGTCCTGATCGGATACCTGGTCACGGTAGAGGAGAAGGAATTGCGGGAGAGATTCGGGGATGAATATGGCGCGTATCGAAGAAAAACACCCTTTATCATACCGATCAGAAGACCGGGACATTAGACTTTAGGCAATAAAACAGTCCGTTCC
Organism: bacterium; assembly: GCA_030372965.1. GTDB lineage: Bacteria > Zhuqueibacterota > QNDG01 > QNDG01 > DTFT01 > JAFGAX01. The sequence continues at coordinate 35,207 of JAUCQC010000048.1, read as the reverse complement.
ATCCCGCATAAACCGTTTTCCCCCTCGGGAAAGCCCCGGCTAAGCACAATAAAAACAAAATCCCGACTTCAGCGCAAGCTCCTTCCGCGGGATAGGGATCCGCGTTCCAGGCGGATTTTTTCAAACCCGCAACCGAAGTCAAGAACCGGCCGTATGGATTTGATATCTTGTCCCATTCAACGAAGGATCGGATGAAAGAAGACAGAATCAGAGCGGTCGGCAAAATGCAGGATTACATCCAGTCCCGCATGACGGAACCGATCACCTTGCGCGATCTCGCGAAAGTCTCGGGGCTATCGCCCTGGCACGCGTCGCGGGTCTTCAAGGAGCTCGTCGGGAAAACGCCGTTCGAGTACATCCGCCTGTGCAGGCTGTCCCGGGCCGCCCTGAAACTGAGGGATGAAAAGGTCAAGGTGATCGACGTGGCCTTCGATTTCGTGTTCGACACGCACGAAGGGTTCACCCGGGCCTTTTCGAGGCAGTTCGGCATCAATCCCGCGGCCTACAAGAGGGACACGCCGCCGGTCGGCCTTTTCATCCCGCATCGGATCCTCGAAACCCATCCCAACCTTTTCAGGAAGGAGAGAACGATGGACGCGAAGAATGGGAAGAACGGGGGGGACGAGGCGATGAAAACCGTTTTCGTCCAGGTGGTCGACCGGCCGGCAAGGAAGATGATCCTGAAGCGGGGCGTCTCCGCGACCGGATACTTCGAATACTGCGAGGAGGTCGGCTGCGACATCTGGGGCCTGCTCGTCAGCGTCAAGGAGGCCCTGTACGAACCGGTCGGCGTGTGGCTGCCGCCGCGGCTGGTCCGCAAAGGCTCTTCGGAGTACTGCATGGGCGTGGAGGTCCCGGCCGGGTATTTGGGACGGATTCCCGAGGGCTGCGACTGCATCGACCTTGCGCCCTGCAAGATGATGATCTTTCAGGGCCCGCCGTTCAAGGACGAGGATTTCGAACAGGCGATCACCAGCCTGTGGAACGTGATGAAGGCGTACAAGCCCGAACTGTACGGATTCGAGTGGGCCGATGACGACGGCCCGCGGTTCCAGATGGCGCCCGAGGGGTACCGGGGGGCCATCGAGGGACGGCCGGTGCGGGAGATCGAGAAGGGGTGAGTCGTTTTTGCTTGCATGATTCGAAGGAAATGGCTAATTTTCACCGGGGATCCCCACTGTCATTCTTCCGGAACATAACAGGAAAGACCCGGACCGGATGACGAAATCCGGAAAAACACTCCTCCTGCTCGGCCTGATTCAGGCGCTTCACAGTTCGGAGGAGATCCTTTTTCACTTGCATGATTTCACGGGCCGGGCCGCGGTGCGCGTCCCGGCCTTTTTTCCCCAATTCATCCGTTCGGGCGTGAGCCCAGAAATCTTCTCGGTGCTGAACATCATGGCCGTCGCGGCGCTTCTGGCGACGGTCCCCTTTTTCGAGAACCGGCGGCCCTGGGCCGGCCGGATGGCGTGGATCGCGGCCGAGGCCGAGGCGCTGAACGGGTTCTTCCACCCGGCGGCCGCCGTCGTTCTGGGCCGGTATGTTCCGGGCGCGGCGTCCGGGCCGTTCCTGCTGCTGACCGCGTCGGTCCTGCTGTTCCGGCTTCGCCGGGACCGGGGAATGCCGCGGGCCTGACCGCCCGGCCGTGACGGCCCGTCTATCGTCTCAGTCCGCAAAATGCGTATCCAATCGAGGAGCCCGTTCATGAGCGTCCCGTTACCGCAGACCGCGTCCCTGGCCGTTTCCACGGCAGACACCTTCTTCGCCCGGCGCCCGGTCCGGGACGCGGGTTCCGGCCTGCCTGACATCACCGTTTTCCCGGAGAAAACCCGGCAGACCATCGAGGGTTTCGGCGGGTGCTTCAACGAGAAGGGCTGGGAGGCGCTATCCGTTCTGAGCCCGGACGGCCGCGAGGCGGTGATGCGGATGATGTTCGATGAGGTCGAGGGCATCGGGTTCACGGTGTGCCGCGTGCCGATCGGGGCGAATGACTACGCGGTGGACCGGTATTCCCTGAACGAGACGCCAGGCGATCCCGGGATGAAGCATTTTTCAATCGAACGGGACAGGACGCGCATCATCCCATACATCAAAGAGGCCCTGTCCATACAGCCGAAGCTCAGGCTGTGGGGCTCGGCCTGGACGCCCCCGACGTGGATGAAGGACAACCAGGCCTTCGACTCGGGCAACTTCATCGACGATCCGGACATGTACCGGGCGTACGCGCTCTACCTCCTCAAATTCATCCAGTCCTACCGGAAGGAAGGCCTGCCGGTGGAAGCGGTCGCGGTTCAGAACGAGCCCGGCACGCTGACCAACTATCCCTCCTGCGACTGGACCCCGGTTCAATATCTCACGTTCATCCGCGATCACCTGGGGCCGTTGTTCGAGAAGGAGGGCCTGGATGACGCGATCATGCTCGGCACGTTCAATCAGCCGCAGAATGTCCGGCACGCGCTCACGGTTCTTCTTGATCCGGCGGCCCGGCGGTTCGTCTCACGCGCCGGCCTGCAGTGGTACGGCCTCGGCCTGGCGGAACAGATGCGGGCGGTCGCGCCCGGACTGACCGTCTGGCAGACCGAGACAGACTGCGGCAACTGGTTCTGGATGCCGGGCCACGACCCGGACATGCCGCAGAACGACATCCATTACGCCGGGTTCACGTGGGACAGGATCAGGGACTATCTCAGGGCCGGGGCCTCGGTTTACGAGCTCTGGAACATGGTTCTCGCGCCGGACGGCAAGAGCATCGACTCAAAGAAGCCCTGGCCTCAGAATTCCATGATCACGGTGGACCCATCGACGAAGCGGGTCCGGTACACGCCCCTGTTCGGCGCCATCGGCAGTTTCTCGAAATTCGTGCCGCCCGGTTCGGCCATGGTCGAAACCGAGGGGCTTGCGCCGGAGGCGGACGCGGTCGCGTTCCGCGATCCGGACGGCCGCGTGATCGTGGCCCTGTACAACCGCAAAACCGGGCCCGCTTTCACCCGGATACGCGTCGGCCGGTCGGTGCACGGCGTCGAACTGCCGCCTTTGAGTTTCGCGACCCTGGTGGCGCCGGGGAAATGAAATGATCTCCGATGCCGGCAGATCATCCGGGGCGGAGCGGTCCCGCCGCGCGTACAGGCGCGGCCTGCAGCGATAAAGGAATCACAAGCGCGTGGGATGGAAAGCGTGAGGCAGCGTCCGACAGTCGGATCCGGTCGGAGAATCGGAGGATGATGCCATGAAATACAGCATCACGGTGTCCGAAGACGGCAAATACATCATCGCCAAACACTGGGGTGAAATCACCGGCGAAACGGTCATTCAGCGGACCCGCGAAGCCCACGCGCTGGGGGAGAAACTGGGGATCCACCGGCACCTGATGGACGTCACCGAAGCCAGAAACGTCGACACGGTCACGAACAACTTCGAGTTCGCGTACAAGAACATCGTCCGATCGCAGGGGATCAACATGACCGCGCGGGTGGCGGTTCTGGTGAGCCCGGACGACCACTCGCACGATTTTGCGGAAACCGTGACGCGGAACGCGGGGCAGAATGTGACGTTTTTCCGGGACCGCGAATCCGCGATACGGCACCTGCTGGAGTGACCGATCGAAACCTGACGGATCACGGACCGGAAGGACGATGAAATCACAAGGGGCCGGCGCATGATGACATTCCTCACGCGTTCCATCATTTTTCTGATCGCCGTGCTGCCGTTGGCGTATCTGAGCCTTGAAATGAAGGTTCCGGTCAAGGCCTTCCTGTTCGGGACCGGCTCCTGGGGCATCGGCTGTATTCTCAAAATCCTCGCGTATTCCCTGTTCGTACAGCCCCTGCATCAGAAGGGGCGGTCCCTGAAGGCGGTGGCTCTGCTCAACGGGTTTTTGTCCGGGTTGTTCGAACTATCCGCGTCGGTTCTGATCATCCTGCTGGTCCGTCACAAATACACTTTCGACCCACCGTCCATCATCGGTTTCGGCCTGGCCATCGGCGCGTTCGAGAGCCTGATCGTGGTTTTCAGCAGTGGCAATGAGCTGTTCAAGGGAACTTCGCTCGAGAAGAGTTCCGCCGAGACGATCCGGTTTCTGGAGGGGTTGAGAGGGTCGAAGTCCTTTCTCTTCAACATGGTTTGCCCCGTAACGGAGCGCATGATCGCGACCACCCTGCACGTCGCGACACGGGGCATGGTTTTCACGGCGCTGTCTTCCCGGACGCCGCTTCCTTTTCTTGCCGCGATGGCTGTTTTCGTCGTTGCAGACGGCTGGCTGGGGTATTATGACCATGCCACGGGCCGGTTGTCCACTGAAAGAGGATATCTGAAAATTCACCTGTACCTCCTGATGCTGGCCCTTGTCTCGATCACGGCCTACATTGAGTCCATCACGTAGACGACTGAGACGGCTGCCCGCGCACTGAAGGAAACCGCCTTCCGGGAAAGTCGCACGGGGAAACGAAAGGGGAATCCATGAAACGGCTCGCGAAATATTCCGATCACGCCTACGGCCTGATGCGCGTCGCGGCCGGGTTCCTGTTCGGTTTTCACGGTGCTCAGAAGGTATTCGGACTGCTCTCCGAATACCGGCCGGCCGTCGGATCGCAGATCTGGATAGGCGGTCTGCTCGAACTGGCCGGCGGCCTGGCCATCCTTCTGGGATTCCGGACAAGGCTGTTCGCCTTCATCTGCAGCGGCGAAATGGCCGTGGCGTACGTCCAGTACCACTGGAAGTTGCAGCTCGGGCCGAAACTGCTGCCGGCGGTCAACCAGGGCGAATTGGCCCTGCTGTACGCCTTTGTCTTCCTGTATATGGCCTGCAGGGGAAGCGTGAAGTGGAGTTTGGACAGGGAGTAGAAGCGCGGTCAAAGGCTTCGGACTATCACCCGTCATCCACGCGATGTATAAAATTATTCCTTTTCCATTGAAATAATGTTATATTACTCCATCGTTTGTGTCCGTCGCCTCCAATTCCTATCGGAAGGTCAAACCGCTAAAACCAGATAAAATAAGCAGATAGCCTCGTTTCAGGCATAAGGACTCTTATCCAAAAGGGAGGATGCCATGAAAACGACTTTCCTGTTTCTGGTGTGCGTGGGCCTGATCGCCTGCTTCCCCGGGGAACTGGCCGCCTGGGGCCTGGACATTCCGGTCTGGACGGAAGGCCAGGTCCGCTGTTTCGATGCGGACTACGCGATGGACGGCACGATGTTCGTCGTGTTTCAGCCCGAGAACAGCGCGGAAATCATCGTCTTGGAATCGCGCAACCGGGGGTACTCGTGGACCGAACTCTTCCGGATGAGCACCTACCATCCCCTTTATAAAATCAAGCTGGTCGTGCATGACGAGGAAAAGAACCTCGTCATTTTTTATCGCGAGCCCAATCCGAATTCCCCCGTGAGCGGCAGGCTGGTCTGCTTCAATTTCAAATGGGAGGACGCCAGAACCTGGACCTCGGCGCCCGGGATGGTCGTCATGGCGGTCAGCGCGGGGCCTGTCATCGAGAACAGTTTCGACGTGTGCCGGATGAACGACATGTACTACGCCGCCTGGCTGGAGGATGCGGATGCGGCCTCCAAGCGGCTCAGGGTCGCCACATCCTCGTTTTCAACCCTGAACGCCTGGACCGTCTGCCATGACCGGACGTTCGGCTGGCAGGCCGGATCCGGCACACGGGTGAGCGTCGACGCCAATCCGAAGCACATCGTCTGCGTCGGCTACTGCGGATATGGAGAATCGGGCTTTCACACAACCGTGCTGAAATCCCCGAACGGCGGCATCGACTGGGAGACGGCCTCGACCGCGACCAGCCTGCCGGAGATACGGTACGACCCCAATGTGGCGGCCGCGAACGTGGACGAGTTGACGGCCTGGGCGGTCTTCAATGTCGACCGTGGAGATCATCAGATCGGCCTGGTGCACGACTGCGTCACCAGCCGGTTCCTGCCGGCGGAGATCTGGATCGCGGATTCGACGAACGCGGACGAATACGTTTCGGACGTCGAAAACTACCGGGAATACCCGAACGAATACGTGAACCTGCTCTACATCCACGACAAAGAGGGCCTGAGCCGCACCCTGTACTGGCTCTGGGCGTCGGCCGCTGAGCCGGCCGTCTGGCACGGCAGGACGGCGGTGAACGACAAGGACATCACGCCCTGGCCCGAGGACGTGGCGCCCAAGCTCGTCTATTCCCCGGGGAACTGGTCGTCGGGCGGGGGCGCGATCTTCTCGTACGTCGACCGGTCCGGCCTGTATTTCGACGCGCCCTGGAACGTGACCTCCGCGAACCTGCTGATCGTGACCGACCCCGCGTTCATGGACGCGCTCCAGCCGCTCGTGGATTGGAAGAACAGCACCGGAATCCGGACCACCGTTGTGGACTTCCAGACCCTGACGGACGGCCGTGATTCGGCCGAGCGCATCAAGAAGGCGATCGACTTCCATTACCGCAATCATGATGTGCGCCACGTGATGCTGTTCGGGGATTCCGAGGTCCTGCCCGTTCGGTACACGCTTTCGGGTTACGAGAACGGGGATTTTTTTCCGGAGGAATTCCTGGATAACGAGAGCTGGGGCTGGAACTGGAGCGCCGGAGACTCGACCACGGAGGCCATGCTGACGTTTCTGCCGAACTATTTCGCCGCGGATCTCTATTACGCCGACCTGCTCGACGGGGCGGGGGCGTTCCACGACTGGGACGCGGACGGGGACGGCTATTTCGGGGAAATGTACAAGAACGACATCAATCCGGAGAACCTCCACGTCACCCCGGAGGTGGCCGTGGGCCGGGTTCCCTGCTCGAACGTCCAGGAAGCGCGGAACTACGTTCAGAAGGTGATTCAGTACGAATCCGGGGCCTTTCAGGAGCCGTGGTTCAACGACACCTTCACGCTGGCGAACCAGGACTGGACTTCGTGGATCGACGAATCCAGAAAAACTTCGGATCTTTTGAAGGCGGCCGGATTCAACGACACGCACCGGGAACACCCGGCGCACACGCCGATCGATTCAACGATATTCGTGAACGGCTCCCTGAAAGGCATGGGATTTCTGCTGTACAACGGGCACGGGGCCTGGGGCATGGGCGACCGCGACGACTGGCGCGTGTGCCGGGAAAAACTGCCCGTGGTTTTCCACGCGGGCTGCGACGCCGGGGAATACGCGCCGAACAACCTCCTGCACAAGGGTTTCACCGGCGCGGACGGCATCCGCTACAACGGGTATCTGAACGAGAGCGGGGGAACCGGGACGAACATGTCCAGAAACAGCGACGGATCCCCGCCGGTTCCGGATCCGCTTCAGCCGCGGGACGTGGACGGATCGTACGCGGAATTCCTGATCTGCGATCACCCGGACCGCGGCGCCATCATCTATTACGGAGCGAACACCGGCATGCAGAGTCCGGGCGAGGATCACGGCACGTGGTTTTTCGAGGCGTTCACGAAGGGGTACCGGCTCGCCGGGGACATGTGGAAATACGCGGTTTCGACTTATGTCCGGGAACACGCCATTCACGGGATCGCGCCCAGGCAGTACACCGATACTTCCGTTTTTCCGGGGACAGCCGATGTCTGGGATTGGACGCGGCTCGCCGGATTTCACCAGACATTCAAATACACGCTGTTCGGAGACCCCACTTTGCGCGTCGGAGGCGTTCCGGGGGTGACTCCGGTCAGCGGCGTACGCGACGCGGCCGGGCCGGTTGACCGGGATTTCATCCTGGTTGGGAATTATCCCAATCCGTTCAATCCGGCCACGGCCATTCATTTCCGGATTCCGGCAAGAACGACGGTCCGGCTGGCCGTCTATAACCTGAGGGGCCAGCAGGTCGGGCTTCTGGCGGACGGCGCTCTCGACGCGGGAGCGCATCGAATCGAGTGGCGCCCTGAGGGGCTTCCGAGCGGGGTGTACCTGTACCGGCTGGAGGCAGGAGCGGATGTGAGGACGGGGAGGATGGTGTACATCCGGTAAAGTGCATCGGTTCGGGTTCCGTCGCGCCCCGGGTGGAGATCCCGGGCGGTCTGATTGCACGGAAAATGACGAGGGGTTGAATGAAAAACGCGCCGGGGCGGAACCCCGGCGCGATCTCATACCCCGATCTTGCCCGGTTTCAGGAGTTCAGGCTTCAGCCTTTCATCAGATGGAACCCTGAAGGGTGAACCCCTTCAGGATCCCCCGTCCTGCAAAGCGTGGATGCCGAGCGCCCCGGCCTGCAGCGTGCGGATGGCCTGCACCGCGGCCCAGGCCGCGGACAGGGTGGTCAGGAAGGGCACGCCGTAGGCGATGGCCGTGCGGCCGATGTTGTATTCATCCGCGCGCGCGGTCTTGCCCAGGGGCGTGTTCATGATGAGGTCGATCTCGCGGTTGATGATGCCGTCCACCGAGTTCGGCCGGCCTTCCTCCACCTTGTGGAGCGCCCTGGCCGGAACCCCGGCCTTGCGGAAGGCCCGGTAGGTTCCCTCCGTCGCGTAAATCCGGAACCCCATGTCGTGGAGCTGGCGGCCGATGGCCACGGCCGCGGGCTTGTCGTTGTCGTTCACGCTGATGAACACGCCGCCCTTGACCGGCAGGCGGTTGCCGGCGGCCAGCTGGGCCTTGGCGAACGCGGCGCCGAACGACCTGTCCACGCCCATCACCTCTCCCGTGGAGCGCATCTCCGGGCCCAGGTAGGTGCGCGTTCCGGGGAACTTGGCGAACGGGAAAACCGGGGTCTTGACGGCCACGTACCCCGGGTCCGGCGCTTCGCGGATTCCCAGCTCCTTCAGCGTCTGACCGATGATCACCCTGGCCGCGACCTTGGCCCATGGAATGCCCGTGGCCTTGGACACGAACGGCACGGTGCGGGACGCCCGGGGATTGACCTCGAGCACGAAAATCTCGCCGTCGCGCATGGCGAACTGCACGTTGATCAGGCCCCTCACGTCGAGCATGTCGGCCATGCGTTTGGTCTGCTCGACGATGATCCGCCTCTGGTCGGAATCGATCATGTACGGCGGCAGAACGCAGGAACTGTCGCCGGAGTGGATGCCCGCCTCCTCGATGTGCTGCATGAGACCGCAGATCAGGGTTTCCTTTCCGTCCCGCACCGCGTCCACGTCGAATTCGAACGCGTCCTCGAGAAAGCGGTCGACCAGAACCGGGTGATCGGGGGACACCTGCGCGGCCACGCGGATGTATTTCTCCAGCGAGGCGTCGTCGTACACGATTTCCATGGCCCTGCCGCCGAGCACGTAGGACGGCCGCACGAGCACCGGGTAGCCGATGGAGGCCGCTATTTTGCGGGCTTCCTCGAAGGTGAAGGCCGTGCCCCACTCCGGAAGGCGGATGTCCGTGCCGCGGACGAGGCTTCCGAACCGCTCCCGGTCCTCGGCCAGGTCGATGGATTCCGGCGAGGTCCCGAGGATGCGGACGCCCTCCTTCTCGAGGCGTTTCGCCAGCCGCAGGGGCGTCTGGCCGCCGAACTGAACGATGACCCCGTCCGGTTTTTCAAAGTCGTGAATTTCAAGCACGTCCTCGAGCGCCAGGGGGTCGAAGTAGAGCTTGTCGGACGTGTCGTAGTCGGTGGACACGGTTTCGGGGTTGTTGTTGAGCATCAGGGTTTCGTAGCCCGCCTCGCGGAGCGCCATCACGGCATGCACGCAGCAGTAGTCGAACTCGATGCCCTGGCCGATGCGGTTCGGGCCCGAACCGAGAATCAGCGCCTTGGGCCGGTCGTGGCGCCGGCCCTCGTTCTCCCCGTCGTACGTGCCGTAGAGGTACGAGGTCTCGGATTCGAATTCGGCCGCGCACGTGTCCACGATCTTGTACGCGGGCCGGATGCCGGCCGCGCGCCGCTGTTTCCTGATTTCGGCTTCGTCCCGTCCGGACAGGCGGGCGAGCCTGCGGTCCGAGAATCCCATGCGCTTCAGCCGGCGCAGGCCTTCCGCGTCCGGGGCTCCGGCCGACACGGAGGAGGAACCCGCGGCTCCGGACGGCTTGACTGCGGCCTCCGCGTCCGTGATCTCCTTCATCTGGTTCAGGAACCAGGGGTCGATGCCGGTCGCGGCGTACAGACCCGGAACCGGAACGCCGCGCCGCAGGGCTTCGCCGACCTCGAACACGCGCTCAGCCGAAGGACGGGCCAGCCGGTCCAGCAATTCCTCGGTCGGAACGGTGTCGAGCCCGGGCAGATCGAAGCCGGAGCGCCCGGTTTCGAGCGACCGGAACGCCTTCTGCAGGGCCTCCTTGAATGTGCGGCCGATGGCCATGGTCTCGCCGACCGACTTCATCTGCGTGCCCAGCAGGGGGTCGGCCTGAGGGAATTTCTCGAAGTTCCAGCGGGGGATCTTCACCACCACGTAGTCGATGGACGGCTCGAAGGAGGCCGGCGTCTTGCCCGTGATGTCGTTCGGGATTTCGTCGAGCGTGAGCCCGACCGCGAGCCGGGCCGCGATCTTGGCGATGGGAAATCCCGTGGCCTTGGAGGCGAGCGCCGAAGAGCGCGACACGCGGGGGTTCATCTCAATCACGATCATGCGGCCGGTGCGGGGGTCCACGGCGAACTGGATGTTCGACCCGCCGGTCTCCACGCCGATTTCGCGGATGATGGCCTTGGCCGCGTCGCGCATGCGCTCGTACTCGCGGTCCGTGAGCGTCTGCACCGGCGCCACGGTGATCGAGTCGCCGGTGTGCACGCCCATCGGGTCCACGTTCTCGATCGAGCAGATGATGACGACATTGTCCTTCAGGTCGCGCATCACCTCGAGCTCGTACTCCTTCCACCCGATGCACGACTCCTCGACCAGCACCTCCGAAACCGGGCTGGCCTTGAGCCCCCGCTCGATGCGTTCGCGGTACTCCTCCACGTTGTAGGCGATGGACCCGCCCGTCCCGCCGAGCGTGAAGGACGGCCGGATGATGGCCGGGTAGCCCGTCACCGGGATGAGCGCCATGGCCTCGTCGAGCGTGCGCGCGAACCCGCCCCTCGGGATGTCCAATCCGAGCCGGACCATGGCGTCCTTGAAAAGTTCGCGGCTCTCGGCCTTGCGGATGGCCTCGAGCTTGGCGCCGATCAGCTCCACCCCGTACTTCTCCAGAACGCCGGACTCGGCCAGCTCCACGGTCACGTTGAGCGCCGTCTGGCCGCCCATGGTGGGCAGGAGCGCGTCGGGCCGCTCCTTCGCGATCACCGCGGCGACGGTGTCGGCCGTGATGGGTTCCACGTAGGTGCGGTCCGCCAGCTCCGGGTCGGTCATGATGGTCGCGGGATTGGAGTTGATCAGGATCGTCCGGTACCCGAGCTCTTTCAGGGCCTTGACCGCCTGGGTGCCGGAATAGTCGAATTCGCAGGCCTGGCCGATGACGATGGGCCCGGGGCCGATGATCAGGATGGTTTTCAGGTCTGTGCGTCTGGGCATGCGGGTTCCGATGGGTTCAGGACGTTTCCATCCGCCGGATGAATTCGCGGAACAGGGCGAGCGAGTCGTGCGGGCCGGGGGAGGCCTCGGGGTGGTACTGCACGCAGAACACGGGCAGTTCCCTGTGGCGCATGCCCTCGACCGTGCGGTCGTTCAGGTTGATGTGGGTGATGTCGAATCCCGCGGACCGGGCGGAACCCGGGTCCACCGCGAAATTGTGGTTCTGCGAGGTGATCTCGATGCGGCCGGTTTTTTCCTCGCGCACCGGGTGGTTCGACCCGTGGTGCCCGAATTTCAGCTTGAGCGTCTTGGCGCCGAAGGCCAGGCCGAGAATCTGGTGTCCGAGGCAGATGCCGAAGACCGGGAATTCGGCCGCGACGCGGCGGACCGTGCCGATGACCGGGCCCAGCGCCTCGGGGTCCCCGGGCCCGTTGGACAGGAAAACCCCGTCCGGCTTCATCTCCTTCACCTTTTCCGCGGGCGTGGACGCGGGAAGCACGGTGACGTCCATGCCGAATGCGGTCAGCAGGCGCAGGATGTTCCACTTCATGCCGAAGTCGAAGGCCGCGACCTTGAACCGCCGCTTCCCCGGCTCCGCGGTCACGGGATCGCGGTACCAGGCCCGGGACGCGGGAACGGACCATTCCAGGGGCCGCTCGATGCTCACGCCGCTGACCAGGTCGCGCCCCACGATGCCCGGGTGGGCCGCCAGTTTCCCCCGAAGGACGGCCGGGTCCGTTCCGTCGGTCGACAGAACGGCCATCAGCGACCCCTTTTCACGCAGGTGGCGCGTCAGGGCGCGCGTGTCGATTCCCTGGATGCCGGGGATGCCCGATTCTTTCAGGTATTCGTCGAGGCTCCGCGTCGACCGGAAATTGCTCGGCTCGGCGCACAGCTCCCGGACGATGAGGGCCTCGACGTGGGGGCGGTACGATTCAACGTCCTCCTCGTTGATCCCCGTGTTTCCGATGTGGGGATAAGTCATGACCACCATCTGGCCGCGGTACGAGGGATCCGTGAGGATTTCCTGGTACCCCGTCATGCCGGTGTTGAACACCGCCTCGCCGAAGGCCGTGACCGGGGCGCCGAACGGCTCGCCCGTAAACGTGCGGCCGTCCTGAAGGATCAGGACGGCCGGTTTCGGCTTATCCAATGACGGTCCCGGGGGCGAGCACGCCGTTCTTGGGCACGATGACGATGCCTTCCTTGATCATGTAATTCTCCGTTTCCAGATCCATGGGCCGGTTCCGGTCGAGAATCTGAACCCCCTCGCCGAGCCGGGCGTTTTTGTCGATGATGGCCTTCTCGATGACGCAGTTCCGTCCGATGCCGATGTTGGGCCGGTTGAGGCGCCGGTTCTCCACGAGGTGTTCCGCGGTCTCGAAATAATCGGCGCCCATGACGATGGAGCGGCTGATCGACGCGCCCTGACTGACGCGGCCGCGGATGCCGATCATGGAATGTTCCACCCGGCATTCCTCCAGCACCGTGCCCTCGTTGATGATGGATTCCATCACCTGGCAGTTGGTGATCTTGGCGCCGGGCAGGTACCGGGGCCGGGTGTAGATGGGACGCCGGGCCTCGTAGAAGTTGAATTTGGGGCAGGGCACGACGAGGTCCATCATGGCCTTGTAGAAGGACCGGATGGTCCCGACGTCCTCCCAGTATCCGTCGAACAGGTAGCCGGACACGTTTTTCGTCTGGATGGCGTGCGGAATGACGCCCTTTCCGAAATCGGTGTGGTCGGTCTCGGTCAGCAGTTCGAGGAGCACGTCGCGGTTGAAGAGGTAGATGCCCATGGATCCGATGACCTCGTCCCCGGAGGACTGGTGCCCCTGGCTGCGCATCCATTCGCGGGAGGCGATGAAGGGGTCGACGTCGGACGGCTGTTTCGGCTTCTCGAGGAACTCCGTGATGCGCGATTCCCCGTCCAGCTTGAGAACGCCGAATTCCGAGGCTTTCTCGCGCGCCACGGGCAGGACGCCGACGGTGATGTCCGAGCCCTTTTCGATGTGATGGCTGATGAGCCGCTGGTAGTCCATCGAATAGAGATGGTCGCCGGCGAGAACGAGATAGTGGTCGTAGGTCCGGTCCTGGAAATAGCGGAGGTTCTTGCGCACGGAGTCGGCCGTTCCCTGGTACCAGTCCGAATGCTCCACGGTCTGCTGGGCGGCGAGGATCTGCACGAATCCGCCGGTGAACCGGTCGAAGAAATACGTCTGCGACACGTGGCGGTTGAGGGAGTTGGAGTTGAACTGGGTGAGGACGAAGATCTGGCGGATCTCCGAATTGATGCAGTTGCTGATGGGGATGTCGATCAGCCGGAATTTGCCGGCGATGGGAACGGCGGGTTTCGCCCGGTCCTTGGTCAGCGGCCACAGGCGGGTTCCAGACCCGCCGGCCATGATGATGGCGAGAACGTTTCGAGCCATGGGTGCCTCCTGATGGGCGCTTCCGCCGCCCAGGGGCGGAAGCCGACGTTCATCCCGTTTCCCCGTACAGCGGCCGGACGGCCCGGCCGCACGCGTTTACTTTTCCTCCTCCAGCCTCGCGTCGAGATCGGCCACGCGCAGGGTTTCGACCAGCTCGCCGATGTCGCCGTTCATGATTTCGGGAAGGCGGTACAGCGTCAGGTTGACCCGGTGGTCGGTCACGCGGCCCTGGGGGAAGTTGTAGGTCCGTATCTTTTCGCTCCGGTCGCCGGTGCCGATCATCGACCGCCGGCTGGCCTTCACCCTCGCCTCGTCCTCCTTCTTGCGCAGGTCGTACAGCCGCGCCCGCAGGACTTTCAGCGCCTTGGCCTTGTTCTTGTGCTGGGACTTCTCGTCCTGGCAGGTGACGATCATCCCGGACGGGATGTGGGTGATGCGCACCGCGGAGTCGGTGGTGTTCACGCTCTGGCCGCCGGGACCGGACGACCGGTACACGTCGATGCGGATGTCCTTCGGGTCGATCACCACGTCCACTTCCTCGACCTCGGGCAGAACAACCACGGACGCGGCGGAGGTGTGGATGCGTCCCCCGGTCTCCGTGACGGGCACGCGCTGGACCCGGTGCACGCCGCTCTCGAATTTCAGGACGCCGAACGCGCCCTCGCCGGTCACGGAAAAGACGATTTCCTTGAACCCGCCCAGGCCCGTGGGGTTGGAGCCCATCAGCTCGCGGCGCCAGCCCCGGCCCTCGACGTACTTGGTGTACATCCGGAACAGGTCGCCCGCGAACAGGGCCGCTTCCTCGCCCCCGGTGCCGGCGCGGATCTCCATGATGGCGTTCCGCTCGTCCTCGGGGTTCTTCGGGATGAGGAGGCGCTTCAACTCGGTCTCTGCGGGACCCAGCGCGGCGCGGGCCTCCTCGAGCTCCTCCTGCGCCATGGCGCGGAGCTCGGCATCGGACGAATTCTTCAGGATGTCCGCGTCGCCGTCGATCTTCTCCAGGAGCGAGCGGTAGGCGCCGGCCTTCTCCATGAGGGCGGCCAGCTGCCGGTACTCCCGGTTGTAGGCGACGGCCTTGTCCGCCTGCCGGAGGACGTCCGGGTCCTCCAGGGCCTTCTCGACCTCCCGGAGCCGGATTTCCATGCGGCCGCACCGGGCGAGCAGAACGTCGTTCTCCGCCGAACCCATCGCCTCAGGCTCCCGTGTCGCTCGGGCAGTCGAAAGCCCGTCCACGCTGATCCGGATTATTGCATTGATTGATGATTGTGCGTACACCTTTTTGTTTTATACGAACAGAATGATTTATAGGCCGGGCTTTCGACTGCTCCGACTGGCAGGATTCCGCTTTGCCATCGGTGTCCGCCATCCGACTCTTTTCGTCCTTCCATCGCATGTGGCAGAATCAATCCGTTTCGACGGCCGGCCCGCCCGTCCGGCCCAGGGCCGCGTGGAGCGCGGCGAGCGCCACCTCGATCTGGCCGTCGTCCGGCTCGTCCGTGGTGAGGCGCTGCAGCCACACGCCCGGCGCCACCAGCGTCTTCGAGAGCCACTCCCCGGCCGGGGTCGAGGCCAGCCGGATGATCTCGTACGACAGGCCGCCGATGACGGGGAGGAAGAGCAGGCGGACCAGCCGGTCGCCGACCGTGTCGGGCCGGCCCAGGAAGAGGAACACCAGGATGGAAACCCACACCACGGTCAGCAGAAAACTGGTTCCGCACCGGGGGTGGCGCACGGAAAAGGGCCTGGCGGATTCCACGTCGAGCGGTTTGCCCGACTCGAACGCGAAGATCGACTTGTGTTCGGCGCCGTGGTATTCGAACACGCGGCGGATGTCCTTCCACTGCCGGATCAGGACCAGGTAGGCCAGGAACACGGCGAGCCGCACCGCGCCGTCGACGAGATTGAAGGCCCAGCCGCTCTCCACGCCCGTCCATCCCGCCACGAGCAGGGGCAGGTAGAAGAACAGCAGGAGCCCGGCCGCGAAGGAAAACGCCAGGGTCCCGGCCATCAGCCACTTTTCCGCGGGGCCGGCGGGTTTCGGATCGGGTTTTGAGGCGTAGGCCATGGCCGTCTCGCTCGAATACTCCAGGGCCCGGAACCCGAGCACCAGGGATTCGATCAGGATGACGCCGCCCCGGATGAAGGGCCAGCCGAGGGGCCGGACCCGTTTGGTCCACGGGACGTGCGGCCTGCACCGGACCCGGATTCCGCCGTCCGGCTTCCGCACCGCCACGGCCACGGAATCGGGGGAACGCATCATGACGCCTTCGATCACGGCCTGTCCGCCGACGTTCATCCGGGTGCTCATGCGATGGAATCCTTCACGTTCGGGCATAAAAAAGCGGAACCGATGATTCGGGTCCGCCGGGGTTCTCGCTCACTCGGTGGCAAATCCGGGTCACTCGGCCTTGGCCTTCTTTTCCTTGTCGATGGCGTATTTCTTCATGTACTTCTCGACCCGGCCGGCCGTGTCCACCAGCTTCTGTTTGCCGGTGAAGAAGGGGTGGCAGGCGGAGCAGATTTCCACGTGGATTTCCTTGGCCGTGGAACGGGTTTCAAACACGTTGCCGCAGGCGCATTTCACCTCAATGAGGTTGTATTTCGGGTGGATGTCCTTTTTCAAAACAAAATCCTCCTCTTAAATCCGATAAATATACACAGAAAAAAACCAGAATGCAAGGGGAAAAACGGCTGTTTTTGCTGCGTTTCCGGGGAAAAGCATGGAACACGGATTCGACGGATGGAACGGATTTGCACGGATAGAGCGGGAGGTATAGCGTAATTCAATGACTTCCAGTATTTCTAACCTGAAGCTTGCGTCTTTTTCAAATCAATGGATTACCCTATTAATCCCTTTTAATCCGTGATGATCCGTTTTATCCGTCGAATCCGTGTTCCATTCATGTGCTCATCGATTCCAGGAAATCCTTGTTGTTGCGCGTGCTCCGCATCTTCTCGATGAGGAATTCCATGGCCTCGGTCATGTTCAGCTCGTTCAGCAGCTTGCGCAGGATCCAGACCCGGTTCAGCTCCATTTCCGTCATCAGGAGCTCCTCTTTGCGCGTGCCCGACTTGTTGATGTCTATGGCGGGGTAGATGCGCCGGTCGGAGAGCTGGCGGTTGAGCTGGATTTCCATGTTGCCCGTGCCCTTGAATTCCTCGAAAATGACCTCGTCCATGCGGGAACCCGTGTCGATCAGGGCCGTGGCGATGATGGTCAGGCTTCCGCCCTCCTCGACGTTGCGCGCGGCGCCGAAGAACCGCTTCGGCCTCTGGAGCGCGTTGGAGTCGACGCCGCCGGAGAGAATCTTGCCCGAGTGGGGCACCACGACGTTGTGCGCGCGGGCCAGCCGGGTGATGGAGTCGAGCAGGATCACCACGTCGTGGCCGTATTCGACCAGGCGCTTGGACTTCTCGATCACCATTTCGGCCACCTGGACGTGGCGCTCGGCGGGCTCGTCGAAGGTCGAGCTGATCACCTCGGCCTTGACCGAGCGCTCCATGTCGGTGACTTCCTCGGGCCGCTCGTCGATGAGCAGGACGATGAGCGTGACTTCCGGGTGGTTCTTGGCGATGGAATTGGCGATTTTCTGGAGAATGATGGTCTTGCCGGTGCGCGGCTGTGCCACGATGAGGCCGCGCTGGCCCTTGCCGATGGGCGTGAGCATGTCCATGATGCGCGTGGTGTAATCGCGCGAATCCACCTCGAGGTTCAGCTTCTCCTTGGGATACAGGGGGGTCAGGTTGTCGAAGAGAATCTTGCTCTTGGCCTCGTCCGGGTTCTCGTAATTGATGGCCTCGACCTTGATCAGGGCGAAGAAGCGCTCATTGTCCTTCGGCGGCCGGATCTGGCCGGACACCACGTCGCCGGTGCGCAGGCTGAAGCGCTTGATCTGGGAGGGCGAGACGTAGATGTCGTCCGGCCCCGGCAGGTAATTGGTGTCGTTGGAGCGCAGGAATCCGTACCCGTCCGGCAGGATCTCCAGCACGCCCTCGGAGAATATGTTCCCGTCCTGGTGGGTCTGTGCCTCCAGGATCTTGAAGATCAGTTCCTGCTTGCGAAGCCCGGAATAGCCCTCGATTTTCATGTTCTGGGCCAGATCGGTGAGCTCGGCGATTTTCAATTTCTTGAGATCGGATATATCCATTCAAAAACCTCCTTGGTTTTCCGTGGGACGCATCCGGTCCGGGCCTCCGATCGGCTGCCGGTGGACGCGGTCCGGCCGTCATGCCGCTTTAAGGATTCCTGCGTCCGGGACGCGGAAAACGCGGAAGAAACGGTCGGATCGAAATGAGAAAGACGGGGACAATGCTTTGCGGACCTGGTTTCAGGACGATAAGCTCATTCGGGACCTGTCGTGCGGATGATTGGAAGAAGTATGATTTCGATTATCAATGAATTCGGCTGGTGATTGATTGGACTATATTAAAATAGGAAAATAATCCATTATTGTCAAGTATTTTCAGGGCCGTGACAGGACAGGCGGCAATTATTACCGGAATGTCATAAATTTCGGAAGACGCCCCGGCCCATTTCTGGGGCTGGTTATCCGATAATAAACAATTATTTGTCCCGTTGGCTGAAAATGGATGGATCCGCATCTGTTCTGCAGAGGCTGAAAAATGGGAGGAACTCCGCGCACTGCCATCCGTTCATTCCTATGTACGGTCCCCTTCATTCCTCCGGTGTTCTTTTGTTTTTTTTTTGATTATATTATTTCAGACGGACTGTCCAATTTCAAGGAGATCCTCATGAGCGACCCGATCCGACGCGGAATACTCCGCTGGCCGGCCTTCTGCCTCCTCATCGCCGGTTTTTTACCCTCCGCCTTCGGCCAGAACGGAAACACGGACGCGGCCAAGGTCACGGTTCCCTGGGACGAATTCAGGAAAATCATCCGCATGGACGAGAATGAAATCGTCCTGCCGATCGAGACCTACAACCGGCTTGTGGCTCAGACAGGCCAGAAGCCGGCATCCGGTCCGGCCGTGCGGAACGGGCTGGTCGTGCTGTCCAGGGCCGAATTCTCGAAACTCGTGGAGGCCATGAAGCCGCCGGCGGACAGCTCCGGGGCGCCTCCGGTCGACTACCTCGTCACCCGCGCGGCGTATTCCGGCCGGCTCGGCCGGAACGGAACCCGTTTCACCGCGACCTTCCGTATCCACGTGCTCCGAAGAAACGCCTGGCTGAAAATCCCCCTGCTCTACCAGAGCGCGGCGCTCGAGGAAGTGAGGACCGACGGCGCGCCCGGCCTCGTGGTGACCGAGGGCGGCACCCACCAGGCGCTGATCGGCAGATCCGGCGAACACACGGTGGAAGCCGTGTTCACCGTGCCTTCCGAAGGGGACCAGGGGCCCCAGCGCCTCGATCTCGCGATTCTGCCCGCGCCGGTGCGGCTCCTCAGGCTCGAGCTTCCGATGCGGAACATCGACGTGGACGTGCCGCGGGCCCAGGCCTTTTCCGTCGAACCGGGCGGCGCGGGCACGGTGGTCGCCGCCGTGATCCCCGCGGGCGCGTCGATTCAGGTGGCCTGGCGCAGGAAAGTCCCGGCGGCCGAGAAACTGCCCCCGAAGGTGTACGCCGATGTGAACCACCTGATCTCCATCGAGGACGGCGGCCTGCGGGTCGTCTCGGACGTGGGGCTCAACGTCCTCCACAGCGGCGTGGAACAGGCGGTGCTGTCCGTGCCGGCCGACCTCAACGTGCTGTCCGTGACGGGCGACGCCGTGGGCGCGTGGCAGGAGAGAACGCAGGCGGGCCAGAGGCTCGTGACCGTGCCCTTCACCTACGCGAGGGAGGGGGCGGTGACGTTCACGGTCACGACCGAGAAGCCCCTGACCGAGGGCGGAAAATCCAATGCCTTCCGCGGGTTCCGCGTGTCCGGGGCGGTGCGCGAAACCGGCGCGGTCGGCGTGGCGCTGAACACGGGCGCGGAGGTGAAGGCCGTCTCGTCCGAGGGGCTGGAGCGCGTGGCCGTGCAGAAACTGCCGCCGGCCCTGTACAACCGGTCGGAGAAGCCGCTCCTGCTCGCGTACCGGACGATGAAGCATCCGTTCACGCTGGTGCTCGACGTGGAGCGCCACGAGAAAATCATCGTGCCCATGGCCTCGGCCGTGTCCGTGAACGCGGTCACTCTGCTCACCGAGGACGGCAAGGAGGTGAACCGGATCCTCTACGAGATCCGGAACTCCGAAAAGCAGTTCCTCGAGATCCGCCTGCCGAAGGACGCGGACGTGTGGAGCGTGTTCGTGGGCGGAGAGCCCGTGGAGTCGTCCAAAGGCTCTGACGGCCGCCTGCTGGTCCCCCTGATCCGCTCGCGCTATTCGGGCTCACGGCTCGAAACCTTTCCGGTGGAGATCATCACCTGCAGGGCCGTCGCGCCCTTCCGCTGGATGGGCGGCCGCGGCGTGATTCTGCCGCCCGCGGACGTGATGGCGAGCCAGGTCGTGTGGTCGGTTTACCTGCCGAACGACTACCGGTACTTCAACTACAGGAGCACGCTCGAGAAGGAGGAGGCCATCCGGGGCTGGAAGGCGCTCGGCATGCGGTCGCGCAAGGTGCGGTACGACAAGGCGCCGCCGCCCGCGGCGCTGGGAGAGGCCGGTTCGGCCGAACAGCTCAAGGAATTCTACGCGGGGAACGAGGCGAAGAGCAGGTTCCGCAACGTGCCGATGGAGGAGGAGCAGGTCGTGCGGCAGATGAAGGCTGAGGTGGATTTCGGGAACAAGCTCGATGAGATCAGCCAGTCGACGGTGCAGGCCGCGTCCCCGGGCGGGGCCGGCGTCATGCCGATCCAGGTCGTCATCCCGAGAACCGGCCAGCTGGTCCGCTTCGCGCGCACCATCGTGAAACCCGAGGACAAGTTGTCCGTGGCCGTGTGGCAGGTCCGGTCCGGGGTTTTCGCGTTTTTCCGGGTGGCCTTGCTGGCTTTGCTGGTCTGGCTGGTGTTCCGGAACCGCGGGCGCCTGCGGCCGGTGCGTCCGGCCGTGGTCCGGGCATGGGGCGCGGCCGTTCCGGTTCTCCGGAAGATCGAGGCGGCCTGCCGTTCCGCGATCCTGTCGCCCAGAACCCTGGTGGCCCTGATCGTGCTCGCGTTTCTGTCGTGGTTCGTGTTGCGGAACGGATTCGTCCTTCTGCTTTTCCTGTTCCTCGCTTGTTCCATGGTCCAGCTCATCGCGCGGATCTCGGAGCGGAGGAAGAAACCGTCCGGCGGTGCGAAGCGGAAGAAGAAAGCGAACACGGATTGAACGGACGCCGCCCCGCAGGGCGGGACCAATCAATTCGATTATTATTTTTTGAAGGAAGGCGCGCGGATGGACGCGGATCAAGATGGAGAAGCAGGGTAATTCGTTGATTTCAACCCGATCCAAGCCGTAGGGGCGACGCGGCGTGTCGCCCTCACGAAAAAGAAAAACCTCCCGCGGGCCGGCGGCCCGCGGGTGGTTGTGCCTTTCTGGGGGATGAGTCAGGCTTGAGGAAATAGAAATCAGCGAATTACCCTGAAATCCCCGCTCTATCCGTGAAAATCCGACTCATCCGTTCAATCCGTGTTCCATATACCGAAATCACGGCAGCAGCTCCAGCGTTCCGAACACGCTCGCGTTGATCCATCCGACGTTCTTGTCCCGGCCCGCGATGAAGATCGACCCGACGAAGTTCTGCCGGTCGTAGGTGCCGTCATTGTCGCAGTACGCCACCATGAATCCCATCACCTTGCTCGCCCCGAGCGTCAGCGGAACATTGTCCAGCCGGGTGTCGCTGAAGTCCTCCCCGAAAATCTTGATGGCGATCTCCCAGGTGCTCCAATCTCCGTCCTCGATCCTCGCGACCTCCATGTGGTTCGAGAGGTTCTTCGTGCGGCCGTCCGCGCCCGCGTCCACGGCCGTCCCGTCCAGGGCCACGTGATAGGCGAAGGCGTTGTAGCTGTACTGGTGGTTGCCGCCGGACGCGTTCTCGTCGATGAACACCTCCACGCAGTCGTCCTGCCAGTAATTGGAAAGCGGGTCCGGGTACTGGTCCGAGACCACGTCGTCCCGGATCTCGACCAGCAGGCAGAGACGCTCCGGCGTCCAGGCGATCTTGTACCGGCCCGTGAAATCGTCCGCAGAGGGCGGGGCGCCGAGCCAGACGTGGTCGATGTCGCCCCAGGCCGCTTCGGCCCACACCGGGTCGTCGGCACGGCCGTCCACGACCACCGCGGCCGCGGATTTCGGAGCCGCGTTGTGCCCGGCCTCGGAGAACGGCCTGGGATTCATGGGAATGGTGATGAGCGTGTCTCCCGAGACCGTCGTTTCAATGGAAGCGTATCCGCAGACATGACGGCCGTCCGTGTCCTTCGCGGTTTTCGTCGTGTAGGCCATGAGGCGCACGGCCCTTCCGTCCGACCGGACCGGAGCGGACGGCCTGGGCAGTCCGATCCGGGCACCGAGCCTGCGGACGGCGGCGTTCGGATGGGACGCGGTACCGCCCGTTTTCAGGAACTTGCCGGTCATCGGCTGACTGTTCCCGCCCGCGGCGCGGACAAGATAGAGCCCGTCGGGAAGCCCGGTCAGTCCGAAATCCGCTGACACGCTTCTGCCCGCGGGTGAGGCGGACGGTCCGGCATACAGCCGCCGGCCCAGCACGTCGAAAATCTCGATCCGTTCCCCGGATCCGGCCGACACCCATTCGAGCGACACTTTATCCCCGCATGGATTCGGAAAAGCGGTCACGGAAGCGGATTCCGGCATGAGCCCGGCCCGCCGGCCGTCCACTGCTGACGCGTCGACCTGAAAGGACAGGGGCGCGGCGGTTCCGCTGACCGCGCGTACGAGCGTGTCCGTGCCGGCCAGAGCCACGAAGTGCGCGCCTTCCACTTTCAGGCCGGTGGCGGAGTCCGTGATCCAGACCTGCACCGTGGCCGCGGGAACCTCGGCCGGCGGGAGGGTCGCGCAAAAGGCGGCCAGCAGAGCCGGCCAGAAGGCATTCATGTGTCGTTTCATGCGATGGTCTCCGGGGTCATGGGATTGAGGTCATTCAAGGTTTTTAGTCCTGGATACCGAAGGGAATTCATATCATTATATCCAGAAATCCCCCAGGAATCAAGTAAAAGGATGTAATATCAGTCGATTATACCGGTTACAGGCAGTCTGCCTTTCAGGGACTGCAAAGGCCTATGATCAGCCATCCATAAACCGCTGGTTGAATAATGAAATGGGTGAGCCTGTTAATGATCCGGTGTTTATGGCAATTATAAACAAAGACTTATGCGTTTTGCGGGTCTGTTTGGCGTGGAATTTGTAGAATGAATATTCGAGGATTCCATTCCAGGGGAACAGGTATGCCCGTGCGCAAAATTAAAATCGCCCTGATCGAGGATTCACAGACGGTCCGGTTTTTCTACAAATCCGTGTTCGAAAAAGCCGGGTTCGAGGTGTTCGAGGCTGAGAACGCGACGGCCGGCTGGGACGTGATCTGCGAACGCAGGCCCGACATCATCGTGCTCGACATGATGATGCCCAAGATTCCCGGCATCGAACTGCTGAAACGGATCCGTTCGGTCGCGTTCTGCCAGGATACGCCCGTGCTGGTGCTGTCCGCGGTCAAGGACCAGGACAAGGTGCAGGAAATCATCCACTCGGGCGCCAACCAGTACGTGCTGAAGGGCATGGACTCCCCGGAGCTGATCCGCGAGCAGGTGTACAAACTGCTGAAGGAGAAGGCGGAGAAAAAGGTGATCCAGAAACTGAACGGGGAGGATACCGGGGAATCGAAGGAGGAGGCCGGGGATCCGGGCATGGACCGGCTTTTCTGGTGGCACTGATTTTATAATAGAACACGGATTGAGCGGATGAGGCGGATCAGCACGGATAGAGCATTGGAATAGGGTAATTCTTTGATTCACATTCTCGTCGGCCTATAAATTAAGTGCCGGGCACCTCGAAGGTGCCCGGCACTTTTATCTCGGATGAAACGGATTTGCACGGATAGAGCATCGCGATAGGGTAATTCATTGATTGACATTCTTGTTAGCCTTAAAAAAACAGCCCCGGGCATCTGCCCGGGGCTTTCGGTTTTCATCGGAATCGAATCAACGAATTACCCCATTCCGCCGCCGTATCCGCGTCAATCCGTTTCATCCGCGTTATCCGTGTTCCATTTTTTCTGCATCGCGATCGGATCACCGCGCCGCGACGAAGGGCCGCAGGTGCCGGCTGAAGTGCGCCTCGAGGTTCGACGCGTATTCATCCGCGTGCTCGCGAAGCACCGCGGTCAGCGTGTCGCGGAACTTCAGCTTTCCGTCCGTCCCCTTCTCCGTGAGCACGGACCCGAAGGTGACGTGCATCACCTGCCTCGCGTCGAACTGGTCGAGCAGAGAGGCGAGCTCAGCGTCGTCCATCCCGTCCGCGGGCGGGGCCTTTTCGAGCACGGCCGACACGTGGTAGCTGGCCTTGTCCGTCTCGTACCGGTCGCGCGCCAGGCCGTAGATCTGGCGGAAGAGCGTGGGGTCGGCGGACGCGACCGTGCGGAGCGCCTCGAGCCAGCTCGTGCCCGCGGTTTTCAGGTGCACGAGTCCGGCCGTCTCCTCGGCCGCGATCGGGTAAACCGCGAACTTGTCCGACCCGGAGTGCAGGCTCAGCTTGTAGGGCCCGAGCTCGCGCGCGATGGACGCGTGCATGGCGAAGTCCGCGCGGAACGCGGCCAGGTCGCCGATGTAATCCACGCCCTTCTCGAAACGGCCGAGAAAGCGCGGCGCCAGCCCGGCCCAGGATACACCGAGCCGTTTCAGCTCGGAGGCCACGATCGCGTGCTCCGCGGGCGTCGTCGGGCTGTCGGTCTCGTCCACCGAGATCTCGAGGTCGAAGGGCCGTCCGGCCATGACGGATTTCAGGTGCCGCACCAGGTCCGACACGTGGGCCACGGCGCGCCCGTATTTCACGGCCGCGCGCAGCGCCTCCTCCTCGGTCATCCTGATTTTCCCCTTGTCGAAACGGAACTCCCGGCCCGCGTAGCGCCGCAGGAAGTCCGCCTGCGTATCCTCGAGCGATTTCCAGGGCAGGCCGTCCGCGGCCTTCCGCAGGGCCTTGGCGTCCGCGGTTCCGGCGGCGTTGTCCACGTGCGCGCCCGGGTCGAGCGTGTACCCGTTGAAGCCAGCGGACGCGCAGACGTCGATGTCCTCCTTTGTCTTCAGGTGGTCCGCGTCGCACCCGAACCCGTCGCGCCAGCCCTCGGAGAAGACGCCCCAGAGCGCGTCGTCCATGACGCGGCCCGCGGAGCGGTCGGCGCGCGCCATTTCGCGCATCGACTGCTGGGCGAACACCGGCGCGATGCGGCCGCCCACGGCGCGCAGGGCGCGGATGTGGCCGGGCGTGGCCAGGCCCAGCCGGTCGCCGAATCCGGCCGAGGTCTTCAGGCCCAGCGGCACGGGCGCGAGGAAGGGCAGTCGTCTACGGAGGGCCGCCGCGTTCGCGGCCTCGGCCGGCCCGAGAAAGAGCCTGCGGCCCTCGACCTCCGTGGACGTTCCCTGGAATTCGGCCAGGATCCGGTCCGACCCCTTCGGGGCGAGCGCGGCGAGGGAGGGCCTGCCCCCGACCGAGGTGAACGCGAAAGAGACGCCCTCCGATTCCGCGACGGAACGGGGCGCGATGCTCAGGCTGCGTATCGATTCAAAAGGATTCATGACAGTCCTCCGTGAAGCGGATCGGTCTCGTGCGATGTCCGGATCGCCGGCCCCGCGGCCGGCCCCTCCGGTTCACATTTTGAAGGCCCTTTTGGCCAGGCGGTAGGCGGTTTCCTCGATCATGTCCTCCGCGTCCTCCTCGTCCACGATGCCCCTCACGACGAGTCCGGCGATCCAGTTCGCGTCCACGCGGCGCGACAGGTCGTGCCGGGCCGGGATGGACGGAAAGGCCCGTGTGTCGTCGATGAAGCCGGTCGTGTTGTACAGGCCGGCCGTCTCCATGACCTGCTCGCGGTAGCGCATCATGCCGTTCAGGCTGTCGTGGAACCACCAGGCCGGGCCGAGTTTCAGCGCGGGGTAGTGGCCCGCGAGCGGCGCGAGCTCGCGGCTGTACACGGTCTCGTCGAGCGTGAAGAGCACCAGCGTCAGGCGGCTGTCGTTTCCGAAACGTGACAGCAGGGGCCGGAGCGAACGGGTGAACTCGCCCTGCACCGGAATGTCCGCGCCCTTGTCCGGCCCGAATTTCGCGTACAGATCCTGGTTGTGGTTGCGGAACGACCCGGTGTGGAGCTGCATCACCAGGCCGTCCTCGACGCTCATGCGCGCGTTTTCGACCAGCATGTGGCCGGTGAACCGGAACGCGTCCTCGGCCGTGGCCCTGCCCGCCAGCGCCCGGCCGAATATCGCCTCCGCCTCGGATTCGGAGAGGATTTCCGTGTGCGCGGTCACGGCCGCGTGGTCCGTGGCCGAGGCGCCCATGGACTTGAAGAAGGCGCGGCGGTTCTCCAGGGCCGCGATGAAGTCCCTGTACCCGCGGATCGCGATTCCGGAGCGCTCGCCGAGCAGGCGGACGCTCTGCGCCCAGTCCGCGGCGTCGAGGTTCACCACCGCGTCCGGCCGGAACGTCGGGATCACGTTTCCCTTCCATCCCGATTCGCGGATCGCCTTGTGGTGCTCGAGCGTGTCCGTGGCCGCGTCGGTGGTGGCCAGGGTCTCGATGCGGAATCTCTCGAACAGGCGGCGCGGCCGGAATTCAGGGGACGCGAGGCACTCCGCGATGCGGTCGTAGATGCGGTCCGCCGATTCCGCGGACGGCTTTTCGGTCACGCCGAACACGGTCACGAGCTCGTGCGACAGCCAGCATCCGCTGGGCGTGCCGCGGAACAGGTGGAACCGCTCCGCGAACGCGCGCCAGATCTTCCGGTGGTCCTTCTCGACCGGTCCCCCGTCGCGGCGGGGGACGCCGAGCGACTCGACCGGAACGCCCTGGGAATACAGCATGCGGAACACGTAGTGGTCCGGAATGATCAGCAGGTCGACGGGCGTGCCCCAGTCGTAATCCGGGTCCGAGAACAGCCGGGGGTCCACGTGCCCGTGCGGGCAGACCAGGGGCTTGTCCTTGACCCGTTCATAGAGTTTCGCGGCGATTTTTTTCTGGCCGGGATCGGGCCCGAAGTAGCGGTCCTCGGGGAGATGGATGTGCTTCATGCGTGCCTGCCTGTCCGGTTTGGGGCCGCGGGGACGGGCTCCCCGGCGGCTGTTTCCGTTTCAGATTCCGTGCGGAGCGGGAACCCGGTTACAGTCCGATGAAGAGCGGATTTTTTTTGTCTTCGATGAGGGTTTTCGTGAGGCTGCCGACCATGAACGCGAGCGGCCCCTTTTTCGCGTGCGCGCCGGCCACGATGAGCTGGGCCCATTGGCCGTGTCGTTCACGGACCGCGTCGACGATGCCCTGCGAGGTCCATTCGGTTTCCACCCGGCCGACCCTGTACGATTCCGCGTAGCCCCGGCCGAGACTGAGAGATGCCTCGCCCTCCGCTTTGTCTCCGCCGGAGCGCACCAGCCGGAGATGGATCTTTTCCGGGACGAAGGCCTGCAGGCACTCGCGAAAACTGGACGCGGCCGCCGGACTGGCGTCCCAGGCCGCGACGACGCGGATAATGCCCTCGGGGTATTCCCATTCGGGCATCGATTCGGTGAGGCCCAGGATGGGCGTCGAGGAATGCGACAGCAGCTGGTCGAGCCCGTCGCCCGGTTTGTCGTCGGTTCCGAAACGGAAATAGGTGCGCAGACCGGTCACCACCAGGTCGTACAGCACGGAACGGTCCACGATGGACCGGCTGGGCGCGCCCTGGAGTTCCGCCTCGCGGCTGGAGACGCCGTGCCTGCCGCAGGCTTCGCGGAAGGACGCCAGCAGTTCCGAGATGCGGGATTCGGCCTCTTCGATCCTGTGTTTTTCGAGACGATCGGCGTAATGGCTCCCGCCGAGCGGGACCGGGCCGATGCCGTCCTCGATGGCCTTGACGTCGAGAACGACAAGGCCGTGCACTTCCGCGTTCCAGGGCTTGGCGATGCGGCAGGCCGCTTCAATCGCGGCTTTGCAGAACGGGGAGGGATCCAGAGGGACGAGAATGCGCTTGATCACGGAAAGGCTCCTTTGAAAATTGCGGGTCAGCCGTCGGACGCCGGATTCCCAATACACCGGAATCCGTGCTGTTTGAGCCGTAACACCGTGTGCGTGAACCGGTTTATCAACAGGCGGAAAGTTTAGTAAAATGTTGTTTTTTAACAACCTAATATTGCGACATTTTTCGAAAAAGGCAAGGGGAAAATCGTTACAAGAAGTTCAAAGTTCAAGGTTCAAAGTTCAAAGGAAAAGCGGTTCCGAGTTCTGGGTTCCGTGTTCAGTGTTGCAGGTTCGATATGCCCCCGCGCGGCGGGACCAAGTTATGATATTTATTCACTATTGAAGGCCGGCGCTGTTCAGCCGGGCTATCGGACATCCAGTCTGCCGAAACAGCAGAGGCGGGGGAATTCTACATAGTCTTCAATACCCGGCATCTGTTGTTGATCCTGCATCATGGGACGCAACCAATCGACAGAATCTGCAATACAACAAAGACCTGCGGGGAGAAAAATGACAGAAATTTCCCTTGCATATCTTCCAAACCGTATTATATTATGGACAATGATATGCCGGGGAGGGCGAATCGTGAATAGGATATTCATTTTCCTTCTTTTTCTTTTATGCTTCGGAATTACCTTTTCCGTTGAAAACACCGTCCCGGTAGGAACAACCGGTAACAGGCTTGTTTTCACCGTGAGAAACGCTTCTTCCGTGAACCTGATCGGCCCCAGAGTCACAGTCGATCATGCTCCCGAATGGGTAATGTTCAGGGAACACACAATCCAGGCGGATTCAGTGCCGGCCCTGGGTTTCAGGGACTTTCTATTCGACTTCGACGTCGCGGCCGGTGAAGCGGGAAAGGATGGAATCGTCCGCTTGAACGTTTTTGACAATAAAGGCCGCATTCTATCAGGGAAAAATATCGCCGTTCAATCCAGCATCACCTCAAACCGCCCGCATCTCTATCCCCCTTATCCCAATCCCGCCAATCCGAACAATACAATACGGTTTGTCATGCCGCAGGCGGGAAAAGTCCGGGTTGAAGTGTTTAATTCCCTGGGTCAGCTCACGCGGCGACTGATCAGCGAAGAGAAACCCGCGGGCCTCTGGGATCTGGAGTGGGACGGGAAGGACGGCCATGGAGCGGAAACCCCAAGCGGCGTGTATGTCATCCGTATGGAGACCGTCATACGAGGCGTGAAAACCGTTTTTTCATCCAAAATCATCCTGCAGCGTTGAGGTCGGGCCCATGAGAAAACGGATGTGGGTTTCCATGATGATCGGCCTTCATGCGGTCATCCATTCCCAGGTCGTGATACACGATACGGTTACCGTATGTCCGGACACATCCTCCATGTCCGGACAGCCGGCGCATCCGCTCGCAAAGTCCGAAATCCATTTCTTTTACGAACCCGTGTACAATCCGTGCGGCGAATTGACGTATTGCAGGCCCGGATTGGTGGACGGTGTCTATGATCCGTGCGGCGGGGGATGCTACACATTCAGCCCGGATTTTTCTGAAGTGACCTACACCAGCCAGATTCGCAGCGCGGTCATTCCGTTGATCAATCTGTCCGAATCCGGCGGAAGTATCGCTTTCGATGTCAGCCGGCCTCAGTCCGAGATCGGTCACAGGATCTTCGCCTACCATCTCACAAACCGGCCGGATCTGAGGGTGTGCTGGGGCGCGGATCCGACTACCCCTCCGATCGGCACTGGAACCCTCAATGTCGCCTATGGCGAGAGGTTGTTTTTCGCCCTTCAGGAGGATGTTTACTCGCCGGGTCATGTTCCGGTTGAAATCACTCCGATATGCCCGTATGAATTCATGGTCCGGTTCGAAAATCCGGACGTGACGCTCTGGGTGAACGGTTTCGAGACCGGGATGGCGACGTACGAGGTGGTGCCGGATACGGAGAACGTCGCCCACGGCACTGCTGTTCCGCTGGATGTGATCGCCTGGAAACAGCATGATGAGGGGACGGAGGAGATACCGGAAACGGCGGAACTGGATTTTACATTCATGTCCGGGGCGGAATACGGGACTTACATCGGACCGGACAGCCTCCAGGCCGACACGCTCCATAATATCCTTTATCGGGATGTGAAAGCGGGACGAGTTCAATTCTTAGCGAACGGGGAAAACCCGGAGGGGTCGGAGCTGGTGATCTTTTCGGTGAATGCTTCGGGAAAAGAATGCCCCGCGGGAGCGGGAATCGCCTTCATCCAGTCGGCCGAAAAGATTCGTTTGGTTGCGGATAAATATCGATTGAATCCTCTTCGCAATGGGCAGAATAAAGACAACCCGAATTACAACGTAAACGGTGACGAACGCAAGCGAATCATCGATTTTTCAAAAGTTGATACGGATTCAGTGCATATCTATGTTTCAGATGCGATGGATAAGCCAATTCAAGATTATCCTATCACCATAACTGCTCTTGTTGTTGACAGGTCCGGAGGGCACGATCATTCCGGCAATCGGCCGACGGGGAAATTCATTTATGGTCAGGACACTTTAACGACAGATCGCCGGAAAACGGATGCTTCCGGTTCATTGCATTACAAGTACTTAAGCAGTGGCTTCGGGGGGATCGATTCGATCTGCGTCGAAGGCGAGACAAGATCGGACACGGCAACTGCAAAAATATTGCTGAAGAGGAATGATTTTCAATTATTAACTGAAGGGGAGCATTATCGTCTGGTCGGGCGAACAGATACTCATAAAGTGAATCATTACGCAACATCCAATACGATTACTAAACTGAAGCAGTTGGCCGATTCTGTCTTTGCAGATTCGTCTTATATCCTTCAGTATAACGATATGAGCTTGATAAATGGGGGGCCTTTTGATTATAGTAGTAAATATCCATGGGATACACCACATTTAGAACATCGAAATGGCAACAATGTCGACATGAGACCTTGGAGTGCTGATGCAGATAGCACAAAAATTGATGCGGATTATCTTGAGAGAAAAGTGAAAAAACTCTTTAAAGGTAACTTATGCGAGGAATGCAAGAACACGTCCAACCATCATTTCCATTTAACCTTTTAGAGGTGAATATGCGTTCGAGAATTTCCCTGTACTGCATGATTTTTACTCTACAAATTCAAATTTTATCGATTTATTCGCAAAACTACGAACCTCGAAATAAAATTGAATTCGCCGTGAAATCAAAAGTTACCAAATTATCTGCAGATACGTATAAATACTCCTATGGTGTAAGCAATAATCAAAGCAGCCTTCAAAAAATTTGGAATTTTGATATAATAATACACTTTCACCCCGACTCCATTCTTTCCAAATATACACCGACCGGCTGGTGGAGGCCATTTTCTTTTGATAGTGATTCTTTATCATGGGTGAGCTGGGGTTCTCCCGAGGATTCAAGGATTAAACCGGGCTGTTCCGTTGATGGCTTTGGCTTTACTACCCATATCCTTCCGGGAATCGTCGATATGTATCTTGAAGGATATACTCCCCCGCCTAGTTATGATGGATATGCGGAGGACTCGCCTATACCCGGTTATGACGATCTGACACCCTATGGCCCTGGAATTACAGGAAAAACGATCGGACCTGCAGTCATGACTTACCCATTGGACATGATAAATATAATTGATTCTCTAATTAATTATACTCAACAAGGCGCTCGCTATTCATGGATAGCAAATCAGGAAATGGAAGATAAATATCAAAGACATTTTGATTCATTAAAGATATTAATCCAAAATAATCAGTTTCAATTGTCGAAGGGTATGATACGAACCATCCTTAGTGATATTGAAGCAGATAGCAGCAATGGCCTAAACGAAGAGATGTATACGATTCTAAAAATGAACATAGAATTTCTTGATTCACAAATAGGCAATCCAGCAGATAATTCTTTACATGTAAGATTGCTGGATAGTAATAACCATTTGCTATCCGGCGGTTCGCTCATGTACTTTAACGGAATCTGGATGTTGGCCAATAATCACGGCGACGGATCATTCATGGTGACAACCGATTTACCCAAGGTAAAACTTCGAATGACCTATGAACATGGGGTCGAAGAGAGATCCAACGTTACCGTGAAAGGAAATACATGCCTTTTCCGGACGGTGAGCGCCAGCGTTCGGTTGAAAAACAGTCAACAGGCAGTGATCGATTCAGGCATGGTCCAGTATTACTCCGGCGGGTGGTTCAACCTTGGAGTAACATTCGGAGGAATAGCTCGAAAGGAGCTTCTCCCATGCAACTACAAGTTCCGCATGACCTATGAGCATGCGTCCAACGAAAAATATCAGGATATCGGAGAGGATTCTGTTGTCGTTTTTCAAACGAAGCCGGTCGAAGTGAAACTGATAAACAGTCAATCCTCAGTCATGGACACTGGAAAAGTCCAGTACTACGCCGGCGGCTGGTGGGATTTTGGAGACACTTCCGATGGAACCGCATCGAAGGAACTCCTGCCGTACAACTACAAGTTCCGGATGACCTATGCCAGGGCCTCGAACGAGAAATACCAGGATGTCGGATCGAACCCGGTCGTGCTGTTTCAGACCGTTCCGGTGAATGTGAAGCTGATGAACAGCCAATCTGTTTTGATGGATACAGGCAAGGTGCAGTATTATTCCGGCGGCTGGTGGGACATGGGTCCGACTTCAGGGGGCGTTGCAGTCAAAGAATTATTGCCCTACAACTACAAGTTCCGCATGACATACGCCAAAGCATCGAACGAGAAATACCAGGACGTGGGCGTCAATCCGGAGGTCGTGTTTCAGACAGTCAACGCCCGGGTCAACCTGAAAGACAGTCAGGGCAACTCCATGGACACGGGGGAAGTGAAGTATTACTCGAACGGATGGTGGGATCTGGGATCGACGTCCGGCGGAGCCGTTTCGAAGGAACTCCTGCCGTACAACTACAAGTTCCGGATGACCTATGCCAGGGCCTCGAACGAGAAATACCAGGATGTCGGATCCGATCCAGACGTGGTCTTCCGGACGGTCCAAACCCGAGTCGAGCTTCGCAACAGCCAGGCCGTATTGATGGATGGGGGATCGGTGAAATACTATTCCGGGGGATGGTGGGATTTTGGATCCACCTCCAATGGAGTCGTCTCGAAGGAGCTCCTACCGTATAACTATAAATTCCGCATGACATACGCGAACGGATCGAACGAGAAGGTTCAGGACACCGGGGTGAATCCCCTTGTCGTGTTCCCAACGGTTTCCTCGGTTGTGCGGGTTCTCAACCTCCAGGGGAATCCGGTGAACAACGCGGACGTGAAATACTATTCAGGCGGGTGGTATCCGTTCGGTGTCACTTCCGAGGGAACGGTTGCCAGGGAGTTGCTGCCTTACAACTACAAGTTCCGGGCGACACTGGGATCGAAAACGACCGAGAAATACCAGGATCTGAACGTGAATCAGGTCGTGATATTAACCCTGGACGTTCCATGAGGGATCAAACCTGAAGAGAAAGACGGTTTTTTTCTTCGAAAAATCCGCCGTCTTCTTTGGGAATGTCCGAAAGGTCCGCAAGGCGGACCATTTCGGACCTACGATCAATCGAATGAAATCCTCAAGGATTCAATCCGAAACCCGGAACCGGGAACTCCGAACAAAAAAAAATGGACTTGCTTCTTAAATTACCTTCTTTATATTACATGCATATCCCACTCATCATTCTCCACGGCATTGACAGCGGACGGCCGGGATTCCTCGAATCGTTCTCCTGAAAGCCGGCATTTTCCCCTCTTCCTCCTCATCCCGGAGCGGGATTTCATTGGCCCGGCTTTTCGCGGAAACCCGGACGGTCCGTCACACGGGCCGCATTGCCTGTTTCAGATTCAAGGACGAAGGAGGAAACCATGCGGGCCCGGTCTCTCAAACAGCAGGTCGTTCTCTCCGCCTGCCTGAGCCTTTCCGCGGTTTCGGTCCATTCCGGACTGCTGCCGAAGGATCTGGTGGCGGTCTGGCACATGGACGAAGGCGAAGGCACGTCCGTGTCCGACGCCAGCGGCCGGGGCCATCACGGCATTCTCAACGGCGCGGCCGGGGAATGGGCCTGGACAGCCGGGATTTCGGGGAAGGGGCTGAGATTCAACGGCGGCGAACAGTCCCCGTACATCCTGATCCCCAATCATGAAGACTTCCGGTTCGGAACCGGATCCTTCACGCTCGAAGCGTGGATCCGGTCCGACGGCATCCGCAACAACGGCTACGGGGAAGTGGTCCTGGGCACGAACTGGGCGTCTTCCTGCGGCATCAGTCTCTCGCTCATCCGCGACCCGGCTTCCGGGAATCCACTCCCCGTTTTCACCGTTGCCACCGGAGCCCCCAACTCCGTTCAGTCCGGCTGGACGATTCCAACGGACGCCTGGATTCACCTGGCCGGAGTCCGCGACGCGGAAGCGGACCGGATCCGTCTTTTTGTCAACGGCGAACTGGCCGGAACCGCGGAGGACGCGTCCGGGAGCCTGACATCGGATCAGTGGGCCATATCGGGACAGGTTACCTGGGTCGGAACGGTGCACGGGTGTTTCCACGGCGTGATCGACGAAGTGACCGTGACCGACAGGCCGCTGTCCGCTTTGGAGATACGCGGCCGGTACGAGGCGCACGCGGGCGCGCTGGAGGTGAGTTTCGATTATCCGGCCATGGCCACCTATCAGGCGTACCCGATGGCCAGGCTGTACGACGCGGAATGGCGGCATGTCTCGACTTACGGCCCCTTCATGCCGCAGCCGGCCCGATTCTCCAGCCTGGCCCCGGGCGATTATTACCTATGGACAGGCATGTTCGTGGACGAATCCAGATGCGGAAACGCGGAATTCTATCCTTTCAACGACCCGTATGTTTCCTCCTACTACAACGGGTCTCCGGACCAGGCCGGCGCCGCGAAGATTCACGTCGCCTCTCCCGGAACCACGCGGCTGGGACCCGTGCGTATCGACGCCGCGTATTTCATCTGCGTCACGACTTCGCCCGAGGCCTTCACTTTCTCCGCCGACCACCCTTCCTGCGTTTTCACTGCGCCTCAGCATTTCGCCTGGAAAGCGGGCGAAACCCATTCGCTTGCGGCGCCCGACACCGTGGACTGGCCGCGGGGGGGCAGGTACGTCTTCAATCACTGGAGCCAGGGAGGATCGCGGATCCAGGAGTATGCCATTCCCGCGGGAACGGTGAAGGACACGCTGATCGCGCGGTATGTCCTCCACGTGCACGTGGACGTCGTGTCCGGGTACGGCACGCCCGAGGGGGAGGGATGGCACCCGGCCTGGCGGCCGGTGACCATCCTGTCTCTTATACACATCTCCGAGCCCACGAGACAGCG
>JAUCQC010000047.1 GCA_030372965.1 bacterium | reverse complement strand
GCAGTCCCAGGGGCGTCATGGAATTGACCGCGGTCTCGCGCGAACCGAGCATGAGGCGGAGCAGGACCGGCGCGGCGGACGGGTCCCGCGTCCACGTCATCCGAATCCATTCCTGCGCGATTTCCTCGGACGAGGCGGACGGATTCCACGCGAGCCTGCCGAACGCGTACCAGTTGGCGGAGGCGAAGGGATGGCCGCACCAGTTCCGGTCCGAGCCCGTGTTGGCCACGCCCGCGATGCCGGTTTCCGCGTGGCCGAACAGGGACCCGTCCGCCGCGCCGGTCCTGCTCCGCCTCATGCTCGGTTCGCGCGAGACCGCGGTCAATTCCATGACGCCCCTGGGACTGCACCACATCATGGGCTGGGGCCACCATTACGGACCCGGACCCTGGGTGGACATGGCCGAACGGCCGGACTGGAACAGCGTGTACTACCACCGGGCCGATTCGGCCGGCGTCGGTTTCGACCGGACTCCGTCCGGGAGCAACGCGGCCGCCCAGTATTTCCCGCCGCTCGACCGGATCTTCTCGGATCCCGATTCCTGTCCCGAGCCTCTCCTGCTCTGGTTCCACCACGTCGCATGGGACCGTCAAATGAAGTCCGGCCGGACGCTCTGGGATGAGCTCTGTCATCGTTATTATTCGGGTGTGGACTCGGTCCGTGTCATGCGGTCGCTCTGGGATTCCATGGAACGGTTCATCGACGCGGAACGCTTCGCGGACGTGCGGGAGCGCCTGCGCATTCAGGAGCGCGACGCGGCCTGGTGGCGCGACGCCTGCGTGCTCTGTTTTCAGACGTTCTCGAGGCGCCCGATCCCGGCCGGGCTCACCCCCCCGGCCGTGACGCTGGACCGCCTGAAGGCGATCCGGTGGAGGCCGGAGTACATCCAAAAGGGTTCGACGTGGGTTCCGTGAATCCGGACCCCCTCGCTCGGACCCTTGGTCCGAGCGGCCTTTAATATTGAGATAACATAATCGTTTGGTCCCGCATGAAGCGGGACCCCCTTGAGTAAAGGGGGACAAATCGATGCTTTCCCCCTCCTTGAAAAGGCCTTCTATAAGGACGGGATGATTGGTCCTGCCGAAGGCAGGAAGGGGTCGGTTCCGTAGACCCTCCTGCTTCGCTTTTCGGAACCGGGGGAGGTCCTTCCGGGAAAACCAACTAAAGAGGTAAAGAATCATGACCCGTCAGCTGCAGCTTCTCACATGCGCCCTCCTGCTCACCCTGGCCGCATCGCGCACCTGTGCCGCTGAAATCACGGGCCGGTGCGCGCCGCCTCCCGCGCCGGACTGGACCGCGAATGCCGTCTTCTACCAGGTCTACCCGCAGACGTTCCGCGACACGGACGGCGACGGCATCGGCGACCTGAACGGCGTGATCGAAAAGCTCGACTACATCAAGTCCCTCGGCGCGGACGGGGTCTGGCTCAACCCGTTCTTCGACTCCCCGTTCAACGACGCGGGGTACGACATCCGCGACTACCGGAAGGTCGCTGCCCGGTACGGAACCAACGACGACGCCAGGCGCCTGTTCGAGGAGGCGCACAGGCGCGGCCTCAGGGTGCTGTTCGACTTCGTGATCAGCTACACGGCCATCGACCACCCCTGGTTCGTCGAGTCCTGCAGGCAGGAGCCCAACCCGTACTCGAACTGGTACGTCTGGAACGACAACACCTGGAAGATGGAGGAGGGCGAGTTCGCGAACCGCTTCATCCAGGGGTACGCCCGGCGGAACGGCAACTTCATGCGCAATTTCTACTGGTGCCAGCCCGCGCTCAACTTCGGGTTCGCGAAGCCGGACCCCGCGAAGCCCTGGCAGCTCCCCGTGAACCACCCCGACGTGCTCGCGATGCGCGAGGAGCTGAAGTCCGTGTTCCGGTTCTGGATGGACATGGGCGCGGACGGCATGCGGGCCGACATGGCCGGCGCCCTGGTGAAGGGGCCCGGATCGGACCGCGAGACACTGGCCTTCTGGCGGGAGATCCGCGCCCTCGCGGACGAACGGTATCCCGGATCCTTCATGGTGTCGGAGTGGTCGAACCCGAAGGACGCGCTCGACGGCGCCTTTCACGCGGACTTCTTCCACTGGTTCGACGGGTACAACGACCTCTTCCAGAGGGAGAGCTGGCGCATTCTCAACGGATTCTCCGAGGGGCACAGCTATTTCGACCGGGAGGGCAGGGGCGACATCTCCAACTTTCTCGCGAAGTACATGGACCAGTACGAGGCCACGAAGGACAAGGGCTACATCTGCCTGCCGCTCGGCAACCACGACAACGCGCGCCTGAACGTCAGGCGGTCGACGGCCGAGATGGAGATGATCATGGCGTTCGGCATCAGCATGCCGGGCGTTCCCTTCATCTACTACGGCAACGAGATCGGCATGCGCCAGCTGGGTTCGGACTGGCCGCAGGTCGAGGGCGCGTACAAGCCCCGCAACGGCGCGCGGACCCCGATGCAGTGGGCTCCGGGCCCGAACCTGGGCTTCTCCTCCGCGGATCCGTCGAAGCTCTACCTGCCCGTCGACCCCGCGGCGGACGCGCCCACGGTGGCGGCGCAGGAAGCCGACCGGTCCTCCCTGCTGAACCGGGTGCGGAAGCTTATCCGGATCAAGCATGACGAGCCGGCCCTGGCCGCGTACGCGGAATTCGTGCCTCTCTACGCGGAGAAAAACGCCTATCCCTTCGTCTTCGCCCGGGCCAACGGCAGGCACTGCCTCCTGGCCGTGTTCAACCCCTCGGACGCGCCGCGGACCGCGGTGTTCCCGATGAATGTGCCGTACTCCCGCACCTCCCTGCTGGCCGGCTCGCCGGTGCGCCTGTCGCGGAAGGACGGGAACCTGACGGTGGAGGTCCCGGCCCTGTCGTGGGCGTGGGTGAAGCTGAGGTAGTGAGGCGTAGCGCACAGCGTATAGCGCAGAGAGTGGAGCGAATACTGGCCATCTCCATTTTTGGACGCCGTGCGCTATGCCCTGTGCGCTCTGCGCCATGCGCCATGCCCTTTGCCTTCTGCGCTTTGCGCTGTGCCCTGTGCGCTATGCCCTCCGCGCCATGCCCAGTGCGCTGTGCGCTTTGCCTGAATCCCTGACCGGACACCGAACGGAGGAAACCCCTGCATGAAAAAATCGCTGATTCCCGCCCTGGCGGCCTGGGCCGTTCTGGCCGCCGCGTCGACGCAGTCCGGCAAGGACGCGCCGTCGCCCGTGTACCTGTCTCTTATACACATCTGACGCTGCCGACGAGTTCCGAACGGTGTAGA
>JAUCQC010000046.1 GCA_030372965.1 bacterium | reverse complement strand
AGCGTCAGATGTGTATAAGAGACAGGTTAAGGAATGTTAAAATTTATCGGTTTAATCCTTTAAAGTCAAGCTTTTTCATCAGAATAACAGGTTCATAAAATCCTCTTTGAACCCATTGGATTTTTATGTATTTTATTATCTTGGACGCCATCCCAGTGAATGCTGTTCCGAAGAACACTGACCCGGTGCAAAAAACCGCCATGGAATCCATCGAACTGCTCCGGGGCTCCCATGAAGAGCCTGCTGTGTTCACCGCCGCGAGCTTCATTCGGCACCGTCTCGGCAAGACGCCGGATCGGGTCAGCTCTCTGCCGCGGTACTGTCTGATGGGATTCGAACCGGCCCATTACCAGCGGCTGAAACGCAGATTTCCGTCCTGTTCCACGCTCAGCATCCGGCCCGGCCGTCCCTATCTTCTGTTCCAGTTCGAGGGGGTCCCCATGGCCTACATCGACTGCGGCATCGGCGCGCCAGCGTCCGCCATGGTTCTGGAGGAGACCATTGAACTGGGGGCTGAAACATGCCTGTTCACAGGAACCTGCGGAGCTCTCTTGGAAGGGATATTTCACCATGATCTCATCGTGCCGACCGCCGCGGTGAGGGACGAGGGGACATCCTTCCATTACGAGCCGCCGTCCCGTTTTTCCCTGCCGGATCCGGAACTGCGCGACGCCCTCCGCGATTCCCTGTCCGAACGGGATCTGCATTTCCGCGAGTCTCCGGTCTGGACAACGGACGCCCCCTACCGGGAGACCGCCGGACGGATCCGGCGCCTTCTGGCGGACGGATGCGAGGCCGTGGACATGGAAAGCGCCGCCCTGTTCTCGGTCGCGAAATCCAGGGGGCGCAGGATTGCCGGCCTGCTGACCGCCGTGGATTCGCTCGCCGGCGGCGAATGGCGGGCTTCCCTTCCGCGGCGTCCGGAGGCGGGCCTGTCCATGGACGCCGTTCTGGAAGCCGGATTGCGGGCGCTCCGGATGTGGCATCATCGTCGATTCGAAACGGGTTCTTCGAGGAGGTTGGAATGAGGCACGGCTGTCCGTCGGTTTGCCGGTTTCTCGCGCTGTTTCTTTCCACGGCCGGACTGGTGTCCGCAGCGGAATGGCGCGCGGAAGCCCTGGTTTGCAATTACGATTTCAGGGAAGGCTGGGTGACGGCTCCGGCCGCCGGACTCGCGGCCGGTTGGAAATGGCTGAGCATCGGCGCGGACGCCTCGGTGGGGGCCTTCACCCCCGCGGATCTGCCCGGCGATTACCGGCACTTCACGCGCGTTTCCCTCATCCCCATGCTCCGGCTCCCGGTCGGCCTTTTCTTCCTCCAGTCCGGATGCGGATTCTCGGCCGCGACCGAGCGCAGACAGATATGGACCGGAGGCGAATCCTACCGATTCGAATCCTCCGAGCTGTTTCACGGCGAATTCCGGGGCGAAGCCGGAATTTCCGTTCCCTTCCTCGACGTTCATTCGCTGATCCTCAAGGGAGGCGTTTCCAGCCGCGGGAAGAACGCGCGTTTCTTCTACGCCGGCATGGGGCTCGGGCTCCGTTCCTCCCCGGCGCGCCGGCCGTCGGCCGGGGACGCGCCGTCCCAGTCCGGGGAACGCATCTCCCTGGCGGCGCGATCCGGCGTCCGGTCCGCCGTGGTCGTGGGCGGGAACGATGAGGTATCCATGCGCTTCAACACCGAGATCGAATCCGCCCTGATCCGCAACGGAATCGATGTGATCAGCTGGGACAAGCTGAAGACCTCCGTGGATGACCGGCTGCGGTCCGAAGCGAAGGCCGCAAATCCGAAAACCTTCATCAACCGCCTTTTCACGGATTCACTCTCCGTCGCCCAACTGGCCTTTCTGGCCGCATCCACTCAGCCGCTCGACGCGGTCATAGAGACGGGGGTGCAGTACGCCATTCGGACCTACGGAGAGGAGCCGGTCATCCATTCCTCCCGGATACGCCTCATCGTGCCGGAGACCGGCGCGGTGGTCTGGAGCGCCTCTTTCGACACGCCGGATCCTTCATTCGAGCGCCATGCGGAAACCGTGATCCGCGGCCTGATGAACGCCCTTCCCCGCGTCCGCAGACCGGGCCCCTGACCGCTTCCCGCCGGGTCCGCACGACAAATGTCGGATGCGCGCCATCCATGGACAAAAAAAGCCCGGACCGTCGGCCCGGGCTTTTTCATTTCCGTGTGACGCGGATCGTCAGAGCCGCTGCGACTGGTACAGCGCGTACAGCCTCCGCACTGCCGGCACGTACCCCCGCGTTTCCGTGTACAGATACTTGTCATCGCGGCCGTTGGCGAGCCAGACCGCGGCCTGTTTCTCGCCTCCGTTGTAGGCGGCCAGAGCGCCGTCGAGTCCGTAACGCGTGATCAGCGTGGACAGCAGCCGGGTTCCGATTCTCAGGTTGTAGATGGGATTGAAAAGCACATTTTCCGCGGAATCCCACGCGATGCCCTCGTACCCGGCGAGGAAATAGCCTGTCACGGGCATGATCTGCATCAGGCCCATGGCATTGGCCTTCGACACCACGGTCGGACTCCAGGTGCCCGCGCTCTCGTGCGTGATCATCGCGCAGATCAGCTCGGTGTTGAGATTCGGGTATTTCTGGGACAGCTCGTAAATTTCATTGGCGATATCGTACGATTCGATGGCGGACAGATTCTTGTTGTGCATATCGATGATCTTCATGACTTTCTGGATCTCATACTGCCGGACACTGTCGATGTTCATCGCTGAACGGAGATTGATCACGTCCTGGCCCAGTTTTTCCATGCGGGCGTGCGAGATCCGGTAATTGATATAGCTTCCTGCGACCACGATCGCGGCGAGTAATACCATGCCCAGGCTCAAAGGATCGGGTCGTCGGGCGGGATTCTTATTTTTCCCTTTATTTACAGAGGTTTTAGGAGCTTTTTTTCTCTTGAAAAGACCCATAGGCATCCTCCTGTTCCTGATGATGCGACCGAGGTGTCAGCACGGGCTGACGATACTGCCGAATAAAAAACGGCATGATTGTTATTTGCAATAATCATGCCGTCGCTTAAAAATATGTGAATACTGGGGTTGTATTTATTTATGCCGTTTTATGTCCTTTCACTCAGGCCACCCCATGCGCGGGAAGAAAATGACCCCCAGTATCGTGGGAACCAGCACATTGAGCACGAAAAGCAGAAGCG
>JAUCQC010000045.1 GCA_030372965.1 bacterium | reverse complement strand
TTCGGAACTCGTCGGCAGCGTCAGATGTGTATAAGAGACAGCAGCTACAGCATCACCTCGCGGCTCAAGGACGGACGCATCGTCACGGCCGCGTCGGAACTCGAACCCGCCGAGGCCGTGCGCATCCGGTTCTCGGAAGGCGCCGTTCTCGGCCGAGTGGAGTCCCTGGAAACATGAAACCGACCCGATCCCAGTCCCCCGCCTCAATGACGTTCGAGCAGGCTTTCGAACGCATGGAGGCCATCGTTGAGAGGCTCGAGAGCGGCGACGCGACGCTCGAGGAATCCCTCCAGGCGTACGAGGAGGGCATGGCCCTCGCCAAAATCTGCGCCGACCGGCTGCAGGACGCCGAACTGCGGCTCAAGAAACTGGTGAAGGGAGAGGACGGATCGCCCCAACTCGAGCTGATCCAATAGGCATGCGCCCCATTCTCGACACCATCCAGTCCCCCCGGGACCTCAAATCGCTCGACATCGCGGACCTGCGCAGGCTCGCGGACGAGCTTCGCGAATTCATCACCGAATCCGTCTCCCGCACGGGCGGCCACCTGGCGCCGAATCTGGGCGTGGTCGAGCTGACGATCGCCCTGCACGCGGTTTTCGACGCGCCGGAGGATCAGATCGTCTGGGACGTGGGGCACCAGGCCTATGTCCACAAGATCCTCACGGGCCGCAGGGACCGCTTCCACACGCTCCGCCAGACGGGCGGCATCAGCGGATTCCCGAAAATAACGGAGAGCGAATACGACGCCTTCGGCGCCGGCCACGCCTCGACAGCCATCTCGGCCGCGCTCGGCCTCGCCGCGGCCCGCG
The DNA here is from genome assembly GCA_030372965.1 of bacterium. GTDB lineage: Bacteria > Zhuqueibacterota > QNDG01 > QNDG01 > DTFT01 > JAFGAX01. Next base: position 5,375 of record JAUCQC010000045.1, on the reverse strand, counting down.
ACCTGAAGGGCGAATCCCGCTCCGTGATCGCAGTGGTGGGGGACGGCGCGATGACGGGCGGGCTGGCCTTCGAGGGCCTGAACAACGCGGGAGCGGCCAGGCGCGACCTCATCGTCGTGCTCAACGACAACACCATGTCCATCGCGCCCAACGTGGGCGCCCTGTCCCGGTACCTGAACAAGCTGATCGCGGCGCCGGCCTACAACCGGGCCAAGACCGTTTTGTGGCACGCGACCCACCGGTTCGGCTTTCTCCGCCGCGCCGTGCGCAGGCTCGACGAGGTGATCAAGGCCCTGCTCGTGCCCAGCGGCCTGTTCGAGCGCATGGGATTCCGCTACTTCGGGCCGGTGAACGGGCACGACCTGCCGGAACTGCTCTGGATACTCCGGGAGATCCGCAAGCTCCACGGCCCCATCCTTCTGCACGTGATGACCACCAAGGGGAAGGGGTACAAATACGCGGAGGAGGACGCCACGCGGTTCCACGGCATCTCCTCGTTCTGCATCGACACGGGAAAGACCCCTCCCCGCCGCAACCCCTCCTACACGGACGTGTTCGGCGAGACCATCGTCCGGCTCGCCGAGTCGGATCCGTCCATCGCGGCCATCACCGCGGCCATGGCCAACGGAACCGGCCTGTGCGAATTCGCCGTGCGGTTTCCCTCCCGGTTCTTCGATGTCGGCATCGCCGAAGGGCACGCCGTGACTTTCGCGGCCGGGCTGGCCAGGCGGGGACTGCGGCCCGTGGTGGCGATCTATTCGACTTTTCTCCAGCGCGCCGTCGACTCCATCATTCACGACGTGGCGCTCCAGAACCTGCCGGTGGTTTTCGCCGTGGACCGCGGCGGGCTGGTCGGGGAGGACGGGCCCACCCACCACGGGTGCTTCGACCTCACCTTCCTGCGCATGATCCCCAACCTCGTGGTCATGGCGCCGAAGGATGAGAACGAGTTCCGCGACATGCTCCACACCGCGGTGCGACACCCGGGTCCGGTCGCGGTGCGCTACCCGCGCTCCGAGACGATCGGTCTCCCGAAAAAGGACGGGTTCAGTGAAATTCCCATCGGCCGTTCCGAGACGGTCCGGGAGGGACGGGACGCGGCCGTGTTCGCGGTCGGCGACATGGTCCAGGTCGGCCTCGAGGCGGCCCGCATCCTGGAGCGGGAAGGACTGTCTGTGCGGGTCGTCAATGCGCGGTTTGTCAAGCCGGTCGACCGTCAGGCGCTGGAGGAGGCGGCCCGGTCCGTTCCCGCGCTGTTCACCCTGGAGAACAACACCGGTGTCGGCGGATTCGGGAGCGGCGTATCCGAGGCCCTGTCCGAAATGAACCGGCCCGACGTCCGCGTCCGCAGAATCGCGCTTCCCGACCGGTTCGTGCCGCACGGAAGCCTGAAGGACCTGTTCCTCCAGACCGGTCTTGACCCCGAATCCGTGGCCGCGGCGATACGGAAGGCGGTGCGGCCGTGATTCCGAAGACAGTCGGCCTGTTCGCCAACCCGCGCAAGGCGCGGCTGGGCGCGGTGCTGAATCCCTTCCTGCCCTGGCTTGAAAGCCGCGGCATACGGGCGGCTTTCACTGATGAGCAGTTCCGCCTGCTCCGGCCGGAGGGCCCGAACGTGTTCGCCGTTCCCGAGGCGTCTTTCGGGGAAGCCTGCGACCTGGTGGTGGCCATGGGCGGGGACGGCACCATGCTCAATGCCGCGCGGCTGATCGGGCCCGCGGAGAAGCCCCTGTTCGGCGTGAACCTCGGGAGCCTGGGTTTTCTCGCCGAGGTGCCGGCCGAGGAGCTCCTGCCGAGGATGGAGTCGGTCCTGTCCGGGAAGTACCGCATCGAAAAGCGCATGGCGCTCGAGACGGAGACCGGAGACGAAGGGGTGGAGTCGCCCGGGCGCGTCTTCCGGGCCCTGAACGATGTCGTGATCGACCGCGGCGGAAGCCCCCGCATCATCCGCATCCAGGTCGAGGTCGACGGACGGCCCTTTCACACGCTGCGGTCCGACGGGCTCATCGCCGCCACCCCCACGGGATCGACCGCCTATTCGCTGTCCGCGTCAGGCCCCATCGTCGTGCCGACGCTGGACTCCATCCTTCTGTCCCCCATCTGCCCGCACTCCCTGTCCGTGCGGCCCACGGTTCTGGAGGGCTCCTCGATCGTGCGGCTCCGCGTCGAATCCCCGGCGAAACTTTCAATCGACGGGCAGATCCACATGGACGTGCCGAACGGCGCCATCATCACGATCCGGCGCGCTCCGGAACCCGTGCACTGGCTCACGTTCGGGGATCACGATTTTTTCGACCTGCTTCGCAGGAAACTCCACTGGGGCGTGCCGCCGCGCAAGTGACCCTTCCGCTTCCGCCGGAAGCGGACCGTTTCCGCTTCGCGGCCGGGAGGACCGTCCCTCCGTCTCATCTCACGCCGATTGAATAATCGAAGGGTGATCCAGTCATGAAACAGTCCCTACTGCGAATCTTTTTCATCGCATCGGTTTTCACCGGCGCTCTGCACGCCCAACAGGCGCCCTACGGCGGAACCGCCCGGCCCGTGCCGGGCGTCATTCAGGCCGAGGATTTTGACACGGGGGGCGAGGGCGTCGCGTATCATGATTCCGAACCGGCGAACCAGGGCGGCCAGTACAGGCCGGCCGATGGCGTGGACATCGAGGCCTGCGGCGAGGGCGGATTCAACGTCGGCTACATGCAGATCGACGAGTGGATGAAGTACACGCTTTCCGTCGCCATGGCTGGAACCTACACGATACGGGTGCGCACGGCCGCGCAGGGCGATCCCGGCGGATTCCGGATCCGGATCGGGAGCCGGGACGTCAGCGGCATACGGCCGGCTCCCACGACCGGCGGCTGGCAGACCTGGACCTGGGTGGACGTACCTGGCGTGTCCCTCGACGCGGGTCAGCAGGTCATGGCCGTTGAGGTCACGGCTCCCAACTTCAACATCAATTATTTCCAGTTCGTCAAGGAGAGCGTCTCCGTGCCGCCCCGGGTGTCCGTCGTGTGGCCGCACGACGGGGACGGATTCGATGTTGGCACATCGATCGCCATCCGCGCCGAGGCCTCGGACCCGGACGGCAGTGTGACGCGGGTCGAGCTGTTCGCCAACGGCGCGTCGCTCGGCGCGGACGTTGCTGCGCCCTGGGAATGGGTCTGGACTCCGCTCCAGTCCGGTGAATTTGCCTTCGTCGCGGTCGCGACGGACAACACGGGCGACACGGCCGTGTCGGACACTGTGGCCGTGGAAATCGAATCCCCGAAACTTCCCGACAGCCCGTCCTTTTCCGTTCCCCATGGGTTTTATTCCTCCCCCTTCAACCTGTCGGTGTTCAGCGATTCATCGGGCGCGGTCATCCGGTACACGCTCGACGGCTCCGATCCGCGGACCAGCGCTTCGGCCGTGGAGAGGCCCTCGCCGGCCCTCATCCGGATCGATCCCGCTTCGACGGTCGGGAGGGCCGCCACTCCGGCGGTGGTGGTCCGGGCGCTTGCCAAATCCGCGGGCGGCGCGCCGATCACCGAGGCCGGCTGCCAGACCTACGTTTTCGAGGAAGCGGTCAAGACGCAGGCGCATCCCGGCGGGGACTGGCCGACCGGCCAGGTCAACGGCAAGATACTCGACTACGACATGGACCCGGACGTGGTGAATGACAGCCGGTACCGGGATAAAATCATTCCCGCGCTCAAGGCGATCCCCGTCGTGTGCGTCAACACCGAGCTGGACAACCTGTTCGGCCCGCAAAACGGCATCTACGTCAACCCCATCGGGCGGGGCGAGGAATGGGAAAGGCCGGCATCGATCGAACTCTTCGACCCGCGGGGGCTGGAGGAGGGCTTTCAGATCAACGCGGGGCTCCGCCTGCGCGGCGGTTACAGCCGGATCCCGACCGGGTTCAGCGGCCAGTACAAGCACGCGTTCCGGCTTTTCTTCAAAAAGGAATACGGGAAGGGCAAGCTGAATTACCCCCTGTTTCAGGACGAGGGCGTCTCGTCGTTCGACTGCGTGGACCTGCGCTGCGAGCAGAACTATTCCTGGAGCTACCAGAACTCGCCCGCGTGCAGCTTCGTGCGAGACGTATTCTCGCGGGACACCCAGCGGGACATGGGGCAGGCGTACACCCGGAGCCGGGCCTACCACCTGTTCCTGAACGGCATGTACTGGGGCCTGTACCAGACCCAGGAACGTCCGGAAGCCTCTTTCGCGGAGTCCTATTTCGGCGGGGGGAAGGACGATTACGATGTGATCAAGGTGGCCATAGACCAGTCCCAGTATGAGGTCGAAGCCACGGACGGCACTCTCGACGCAACCTATGATCTCTGGTCCAGGGCCGCGGCCGGCGTCGAATCGAATGCGCTGTATTTCCGCCTGCTGGGCCGGAACCCGGACGGATCGGAGAATTACTCATTTCCGGTTTACGTGGATCCCGTGAATCTCGCCGATTACCTGCTCATCATCTACTATACCGGAAACTTCGACTCCCCGGTCAGCGCCTTTCTCGGCAACGTCAGCCCCAATAATTATTACGGCATCTACAACCGGATCGGACGGTCCGGGTTCAGGTTTTTCGCGCACGACGCCGAGCATTCCATCATGGATCCCCGCTACAGCGAAAACAGCGACTACGGATACGACCGCACCGGCCCCTATCCGGCCGGCGACCAGCAGACCAAGTTCAACCCGCAGTGGCTGCACCAGCAGCTGTCGGAGAACGCGGAGTACCGCCTGCAGTTCGCGGACCGGGTGTACCGCCATTTCTTCAACCACGGAGCGCTCACCCCGGAGAAGTGCCGCGAGCGGCTGGCCGTCCGGATCGCGGAGATCGATCAGGCGGTCATTGGAGAATCGGCCCGCTGGGGCGACGCCAAAATGTGGTGGGGCGCGCGAACGCGCGACGACGACTGGCTGCCGGCCGTGAACTGGATCATGGACGAATTTTTCCCGGACCGGACGGATATTGTGCTCGGCCAGCTCATGGACGATGATTTATATCCGTCGATCGACCCTCCGGCGTACAGCCATTCGGGGTCGGACATCCTGGACGACGGCGTGAGCCTGCCGTCCGGGTCCCAGCTCCGTCTCCGGAACGTGAACGCGGGCGGAAGGGGAACCATCCTCTACACGCTGGACGGGTCGGACCCCCGTCAGATCGGCGGCGCCGCGAAACCCGCGGCGGTGAAAGGAGGCGACGACGCGACCGTGACGGTTCCGGGGAACAGCGCGCTGAATATCCGGGTTATGGACCGGACGGTGTGGAGCGCCCTTCACGAGCTGGCGGTGAACGCGGGCGAGGGGATATCGGGACTCGCCCTGACGGAGATCCACTACCACCCGCTGGGGGAGGGGGACGTGGACGACCGGGAGTTCGAGTT
>JAUCQC010000044.1 GCA_030372965.1 bacterium | reverse complement strand
GTGGGAACTCAAATACCTGGGCAAGGACATCAACGAAATTCCCGAACTGCAGAAAGCCACTGGCGCGAAACCGGCGAAATCCAAGAAATAACGGGCCGTTTCCCGCTTCTCCGGACACGTTCTGACGCCCCGGCCGGCATTCAGTCCGCGCCGGGGCGCTTTCCCGACCCTTCATTCCGATCCGCCCGAACCCCCTCCGGGGAACGGCCGGATTGCGGAAAAGCGCGATTTTCCCGGAACTTTGGCGGGTTTCAAGGGTAAAAATAGGGTGTTTTCATTTATCGGAGCCCGATGCATGCAAGGCTTCTCCCGTCGTCTCATTTTCACGGCCCTCGCGCTGATCGCGACGGGCCTCTCCGGCCAGACCGAGCCGGGATCGGCGGTCACGCTCCGCGCCTTTCTCGATTCCACGGCCGTGCCCCTGAACCGGACCGTGAACCTCTCCGTCCGGCTGTCCTGGGAAGGCCCGCTCGATTCCGTGCTCATCGGCGAAGTGGCCGACCCGGTTTTGTCCAACCTCGAAATCACCGGAACATCCGCCTCCAACCGCACCGTCGGCACGGCGGACGGCGCCGCCTCCGTCAAGGAAATCGCCTACACGCTCAGGCCGATCAGCCTGGGCATGGGTTACATCGACTCCCTGACCGTGACGGTGCGCGACCTGAAGGCGGGCACGGACCGTCGCATGACCGCGCCCAGGCTGTCGGTCACGGCCGTCGCGCCCGTTCCCGTGAAGTCCGGAAAACGTGGCCTTTTGACCTGGCTGGTGGTCGGCGCGCTTTTCGCGGCTGGAGCGGCGGCAGGCGCCCGTGTGTGGCAGCGGGCCCGCCGGCGTGCGCCCGAGACCCCGGTGACGGCCGAGCCGCCCCTGGAGGAGCGGTACCTGAACACGCTGAAGGAAACGGTGCGGCTGCACGGGGACCAGCGGGAGGACGCGTTCGCCTCCCTGTCCAGGCTTTTCCGGCAGTACCTTTCCGAACGGTACGGGGTGCCGGCGCTGGAAGCCACGACGCGGGAGCTGATCGCGTCCCTGCGGACGGCCGGCGCGGAGGAGGCCCTGACGCGCAAATGCGAGTCATTCTTCGGCCGCGCGGACGAGGTCAAATTCTCGGGCCGGAAGGCGTCCCAGGACGAACTGGACGAGTCGTACACCATCGTGGAATCGCTGTTCGAATCGAAACTGGTCGAGGCGCAACTGCGGATGCGGAAGGAACAGGAAGCGCCGCGCAAACAGGACACCCGGACCGGGGGCCCGTTCCGGCGGCTGATCAGGAGGATTTTCTAAATGGACAAATCGATCGAAGCGTTGAACGAAAAGATCCGGAAGGAGAGCGCGTTCGTCGACGCCCTGCGGACGGAAGTCGGCAAGGTCATCGTGGGGCAGAAGTACATGGTCGACCGCCTGCTCATCGGCCTGCTGTCGAACGGCCACGTCCTGCTCGAAGGCGTGCCCGGCCTGGCCAAGACCCTGACCGTGCGGACCCTTTCGGCCGCCATTCAGACTACGTTTCACCGCATCCAGTTCACGCCGGACCTGCTTCCCGCCGACCTGGTGGGCACGCTTGTGTACGACCAGAAGGACGGCCAGTTCAAGACCAAGAAGGGCCCGATTTTCGCCAACCTGATTCTCGCGGACGAAGTGAACCGCTCCCCGGCGAAGGTGCAGTCGGCCCTGCTCGAGGCCATGCAGGAGCGCACGGTGACCATCGGCGATTCCACGTATCCGCTCGACGACCCATTTCTCGTGCTCGCCACGCAGAATCCCATCGAGCAGGAGGGCACCTATCCCCTGCCCGAGGCCCAGGTCGACCGCTTCATGCTGAAGCTGTCGGTGGGCTACCCCACGAAGGAGGAGGAACTCGAGATCATGCGGCGCATGACGCGCGGCCCGGAGCCGAAACCCGAGCGGGTCGTGTCGCCGAAGGACATCGTGAAGGCCCGCGCCGTGGTCGAGGAGATCTACATCGATCCCAAGATCGAGCAGTACATCGTCGACATCGTGTTCGCCACGCGCCAGCCGAAGACGTTCGGGCTCGAGGATCTCGAGGACCTGATCGCCTACGGCGCCTCGCCCCGCGCGTCCATCTACCTGTCCAAGGCGGCCAAGGCCCAGGCTTTTCTGAACCGCCGGGGCTATGTGACGCCCGAGGACGTGCGGGCGATCGGCATGGACGTGCTGAGGCACCGCGTGATCGTCACCTACGAAGCCGAGGCCGAGGAGGTCGCGGCCGAGGACGTCGTGCGCAAGGTGCTGAACAAGATCGAAGTTCCGTAAGTAAGGAATGGAACACGGATTGAACGGATTAGGCGGATCAACACGGATAGAGCGGGTGTGACAGGGTAATTCGTTGATTCCAGTCCAGCATAAGGCGGTCGCAGGAGAAGGGACACCCAAACAACGGTTGAAAGACGGACCTGGCGTTGAATAATCACCCCATTCATCGGTCTTTATCCGTGTCGATCCGCTTCATCCGCGCCGCAGGCGTCCGAGTTCCATTATATCCATGATCCCAAAAGAAATACTGAAAAAAGTCAAGCGCATCGAGATCACGACGCGCGGCATGGTGAACGACGTGTTCTCCGGCGAATACCACTCGGTGTTCAAGGGCCGGGGC
>JAUCQC010000043.1 GCA_030372965.1 bacterium | reverse complement strand
CTCTGAAGACAATCCCGGCAGCCGCCTGGTGCTGAAGGGGCACCTCGGCCGGACGCGATGGGTGGATTCCGGCATAACGCCGCGCGTGCGCGTGAGCGACGCCCCGTCATGGGACGGGAAGGGCTCGGAGGGAGCGCCCGCCTGTCTGTTCGACAGCCTGCCCTGCCGCGAGAGCCCGTCGTGCGAGGTGGCGCTGATCCGCGGGCCAGTGCCGCGGGTCGCGTTCCGCACCCACCATTCCGTGATGGACGCCCGCGGGACCCTGACCTGGGCCGAGGACATCTTCCGCGTACTGAGGGGAGAGCCGGTGATCGGCTCATCCTGGACAATGAACGACGTCGATCTGATAAAGACCTTCCAGACAAAGATGCGCACGCCGTTCCCCGTCGAGCACATAGCGCCGAGCGGGATGCCGGAGGGGAGCGAGCGCGGGGTCGTTTGGCGGAAACGCACCATCAGGGGAAACATGAAGCTGATCCTGCCGCGGTGCGCCAGGCTCTCAGCGGAAGAGGCGTGGCGGCACGGCGAGGGGATTGTCCGCTTCGGGATCGCGGTGGACATGCGCCGCCGGATGCCGGGGCTGCGCAGCACCGCGAGCCTGGCGTTCGCGTTCTACATCGAGGTGAAGCGCGATTCGACCCCGGAGACGATCGCGGACGACATCGCCGCCCAGGTTGAAAGCGGCGCCGAAGGCATGCTCTCCAGAGGGGACCGGCTCCTGGTCCACGTTCCCATCTTTCTTCTGGCGCGGGCCGGCGACAGGCTCATCAGGGCGCGGAGCAGAACGGGCATCTACAGCCTGTCGGGCATTCTCACCAACGTGGGCCGCGTTGATCTTGGCAAATTTTCCGGCGGCGGCTTCCAGGCCCGGGCCTTCTGGGCGGTGCCGCCCAACAACGAATATTATCCTTTTCTGATGGTACTGACCGGCTATGAAGGCGGGTTTGAGTTGATTCTGTCCATGCCGAGAAACCAGGCGAGCGGCGGAAGGATCGACGACGTGCTCGATCGTATCGGCCGGGGCATGGAACAATTCATGAAGGAGGGACGATAGGCATGGCGTATTCAAGAGAACTCGGGGCTACCGAACGCATATACCTGGCTCTCAAGGGGGTCTGCCCGCCGATGATCAACCATCTCTGCTGGGACGGCACCGGGAAATTCGACGTGCCGAAATGGAAGGACGCGGTCCGCAGGGCGTCGGAGGCAAATCCGGGGAGCCGCGCGGTGATCAGGGGCTTCAACCTCTTCAGCCGGATAGTGGGCACCGGCCCTCTGCCCGCGCTTGTCGAGATAGACGGCTCGAAATGGGACGGGATGAGCTCGAAGAACATCCCGGCCGAGCTGACCAAGCCCCTTGATCCGCGCCGGGGACCGGTCGCGGAACTGGTGCTGGTCCACGGCGATCAGCTGCGCGTGGTCGTCCGCACCCACCATTCGTTCATGGACGGCCGCGGCTCCCTCTGGTGGGCCGAGGAGATCTTCAGGGTCCTCAACGGGCAGGAGCCGCTCGGGTCTGATTCAACCATCACCGAGCACCAGCTGTGCGATTCGTTCCAGAAGGAGGGGCGAAGCCTTGCGGAGCCGGTGTACATACCCCCCACGGGACCCGCGAGGGGAAATGATGCCGGCGTGATGTGGATCCGGAAAATCTATCCCGGACGCTATCGGAACCCGATGGGACAGGTGGCGATCCTCCTCGCGAAAGAGGCCTGGAAGCACTCGGAGGGGAAGGTGCGAATCGCCATCCCGGTGGACCTGCGCGCCCGCCAGGAAGGCCTCCGGTCGACCGGCAACCTCACGAACCTGATTTACGTCGACGTCAACCCGGACTCGACTCCCGACGACTTCAGCCAGGATGTCGCGCGGCAGATCAAGGAAGGCAATGACGGCAAGATCTACGCCGGGGACCGGTCGCGGAACTGGTGCTGGTCCACGGCGATCAGCTGCGCGTGGTCGCCCGCACCCACCATTCGTTCATGGACGGCCGCGGCTCCCTCTGGTGGGCCGAGGAGATCTTCAGGGTCCTCAACGGGCAGGAGCCGCTCGGGTCTGATTCAACCATCACCGAGCACCA
>JAUCQC010000042.1 GCA_030372965.1 bacterium | reverse complement strand
GTTCGGGGGCGGATTCGGGGGCGGGGGGTTCGGCGGTTTCGGCGGCGGATCGAGCGGAGGCGGAGGCGCGTCCAGGGGCTTTTAGGGCCGCGACCTTCGGAACCGGCACTTCCCGGCCGCACGCGATCCGGTCGGAGAGCGGAGGACGGGCGGGTCATTTAAACACGAGGCGAACATGGCAGAACCGATCATCGAGAAAACGGTCGAGGCATTCGCGAAGGACATCACCGGGGTTTTCGGCGACGATTGCGTCTCCATCATCCTGTACGGGAGCGCGGCAACGGCGGATTTCAAGAAAGGGAAATCCGACTTCAACTTCATGGTCGTGCTCACGCCGGCCGGGCTCGGCCGCCTGCGGTCCGCGAGAAAACTGGTGGGGGGATGGGAACGGAAACGCATCCTGTTTCCGCTCTTCATCAGCGAGGAATGGATACGCCTGTCCCTCGACAGCTTTCCGATCGAGTTTTTCAACATGAAGCAGACCTACCGCGTCGTCCGGGGAAAGGACGTGTTCGACGGCATGGAGATCCCTCTGCGGTTTCTCCGCCTGCAATGCGAGCGGGAGCTGAAGGGCAAACTGCTGCACCTGCGCGCCAACTGCCTGCTCAGCCGCGGCCGGCCGAAGGCGATCCGAACCGTGATCGCCCGGTCCATCGTGACCTACACCGCCATTCTGCGCGCCCTGCTGTTCGTGAAGGGCAGGAGAACTTCGGACAGCCGTGAGGAAATCCTCACCGACGCCTGCGGGGAATTCCATCTCGACCTGGCCCTGTTCCGGAACCTGCTGGCGATCCGTGAAAAGGGCATCACCTACACGAAATTCGAACTGGAGGATTTCATGGACCGGTACATCGCCGAGATCGACCGGCTGTGCCGGGACGTGGATCAGCTCACGACGGTTTAAGTCCACCCAACAGGAGGAGCACATGAGCAAAGGGATGAAGATCGGATGCGGCGTTCTGGGACTGCTGGTGATCGCCGCGCTCGCGGCCGTGTCCTGGGCATTCGGCATCCGCAATCAGATGGTCAACTACGACGAGGACGTGAAGCAGAAATGGGCGCAGGTTCAGAGCCAGTATCAGCGCCGGTTCGACCTGATCCCGAACCTCGTGGAAACGGTGAAGGGGTACGCGAAACACGAGCGGGAGACCCTGGAGGCCGTGATCGAGGCGCGTTCCAAGGTCGGCGGCGTGACCCAGCTTGACGCGAAGGACCTGACGCCCGAGAACCTGGCCAAGTTTCAGGCCGCGCAGGCCAGCCTGACCGGCGCCCTTCAGCGCCTCATGGTCGTGGTCGAACAGTATCCGAACCTCAAGGCCAATGAAAACTTCAAACAGCTGCAGGACGAGCTCGCGGGCACGGAAAACCGGATCGCCACGGAGCGCGGCCGGTACACCGAGTCGGTCCAGCAGTACAACCGGTACATCCGCCAGTTCCCGCAGTTCCTGCTGGCCGGGCTGTTCAATTTCAAGGAGAAGGCGCAGTTCGCGGCCGAGGAATCGGCCCAGACCGCGCCGAAAGTCCAGTTCTGACCGTTTGTCCTTCTCGGGAAACGGATTCATCTGCCATCCCGCCTTCCTTGTCCGGGGAGGCGGGATGGCCTTTTTCGGCCCGGAGTCAGTCGTGGAGCGGGCCGCAGGCCCACGCTGCAGCTCCGGGGTGGTGATAATGGTGGGCCGTTGGCCCACCCTACGGCTGAGGATGACAGTATTATTAAAATTGATCGATGTATATTATGACCGAGGGCAGAGCCCTCGGTGATGCACGCCCCAGGGTGGAATCCTGGGGCGATCAGGGTGGCTTTCACGGACCGGATCGGCGCATCCGTACGGGAAAAAGGAAATCATGACCGAACCTGAAGAAGAAAAACGATCCGCCGCTCCGGAAGACGCCGGCATCGGCCTCACCCCGAGCCAGCGTCAGGCCGTGGAGCACGGGGACGGCCCCCTGCTGGTCGTGGCGGGCGCGGGCACGGGCAAGACGCTCGTTCTCACGCGTCGCATCGCGCACCTGATCCGGTCCAAGCGTTTCCGGCCGGAGGAGATCCTGGCCCTCACCTTCACGGAGAAGGCCGCGGCCGAGATGTCCGAGCGCGTGGACGTCCTCTTGCCGTACGGTTTCGCGGCCGTGAACGTGTCCACCTTTCACGCCTTCGGGGACCGCATTCTCCGGGAGTACGCGATCGAGCTCGGCCTGAATCCGGATTTCCAGGTCCTGTCCGAGGCGGAACAGGTCATCCTGTTCAGGGAGCACCTCTTCGATTTCCCGCTGAAGCATTACCGGCCGCTCTCGGACCCCACCAAATTCATCCAGGCCATGCTGAAGGTCATTTCGCGGGCGAAGGACGAGGACGTGTCGCCTGCGGATTACGCGGCGTACGCGGACGCACTGCGGAACGACCCGAATGCGGACCCGGAGGAAGCCGCCCGACAGGCCGAAATCGCGGGCACCTACGCGGCGTACCAGCGCCTGCTGGCGGAAAAGGGAAAAGCGGATTTCGGCGACCAGGTCACCCTGACCCTCCGCCTGTTCCGGGAACGGCCGCACGTTCTCGACGAGGTCCGGAAGCGGTACAAGACGGTTCTTGTGGACGAGTTCCAGGACACGAATCACGCGCAATTCGAGATGGTCAAGCTGCTGGGCGGCCCCGAGGCGAATATCACCGTGGTCGGGGACGACGACCAGTCCATCTACAAGTTCAGGGGAGCCGCGATCTCCAACATCCTGGGATTCCGGAAGACGTACCCGCAGGCCCGGCTGGTCGTGCTCACCGACAATTTCCGCTCCAGCCAGGAGATTCTCGACGCGGCCTACCGGCTCATCCAGCACAACAATCCCGACCGCCTCGAAGTGCAGGAGCGAATCGACAAGCGGCTGGTCTCGAACCGTCCAGGGGGCTTTCCGGTGGAGCACATCCACGCGGATTCCCTGACTTCCGAGTCGGACCGGGTCGCGGCGCTGATCCAGGAGATGCTCGAGTCCGGCAAGGCCGTTCCGAACGACATCGCCATCCTGGTCCGTTCCAACTCGGACGCGGACCCTTTTCTGCGGGCCCTGAATCTCAAGAACATCCCCTGGCGCTTCTCGGGCAACCGCGGCCTGTACGGGCGGAGCGAGGTCCGCCTGCTGATCTCCTTTCTGCGAGCGATATCCGATTCCGGGGACTCCCTGAACCTCTTCGCCTTCGCGTCCTCCCCCGTGTACCAGATGCCGATGGAGGACATCCTGCTGTGCGCGAACGCCGCCCGGCGCTCGAACCGGCCGCTGATGGACGTGTTCCGCGACGCGGCGTCCGAAGACCCGGCGAAGGGCGGCCGGACGGAATCCGATTCCCGCAGGATCCGGGACGCGCTCGACGGGCTGACGGACGAGGGCCGCGTCACGGTCCGGAAGCTCACGGCCGACATCCGCGCGTATGCCGAACTGTCGCGCGACCACGCGACCGGCGTCGTTCTGTACCAGTTTCTGATGCAATCCGGTTTTCTCAAGCGCCTGTCGCAGAGCGCGGACCCGGAGGACGGCGTCCGCATCCAGAACATCGCCCGGTTCTTCGACGTGGTCGGGTCCTTCGGCCGGATGGCCGAGGAGGACCGCGTGTTCCATTTCGTCCGGCACCTCGAGATGCTGATGGAGGCGGGCGACGACCCCGGCACGGCCGAGGCGGATCCGGACCTCGAGGCGGTCAGCGTGCTCACCGTGCACCGGGCCAAGGGGCTCGAGTGGCCGGTGGTGTTCATGGTCAGCCTGATTCACCAGAAATTCCCCCACACGCGTCGGGCCGAGGCGATCGAACTGCCCGCGCCCCTGGTGCGGGATGAGCTCCCGAAAGGCGACTATCACATGCAGGAGGAGCGGCGTCTGTTCTACGTGGCCATGACGCGGGCGCGGGACAGGCTGTTCTTCACCGGCGCGGCGGACTACGGGGGCGCCCGGATCCGGAAAACCAGCCCGTTCGTGCTCGAGGCCCTGGACCGGCCGCACGTGGATCAGGTCAATTTCCGGTCCGGCGCCGAGGAGCGGATCCGGCGTTTCGCGCCGGTCGAAACCTCCTTCACCGAGCTGTACGCGCCGCTGCCGGACGACCGCGTGCTCCAGCTCTCTCACTTTCAGGTGGATGACTACCTCACCTGCCCGCTGAAGTACAAGTACGTCCACATCCTGCGCGTGCCGATTCTCGAGCACCACACCGTGGTGTACGGAAAATCCCTGCACAAGGCCGTCGAACTCTACCACGAGCGGAAGACGAGCCGGGTGCCGGTCAGCCTGGACGACCTGCTCCGAGCCTTCGAATCCGAATGGAAAAGCACGGGATTCCTGTCGGCCGCGCACGAGGAACAGCGTTTCGAGGCCGGCCGGAACGCGCTCAGGCGTTTTTTCGAGAGCGAGGAGGCGTCCGGCGTCGTGCCGATCCTGGTCGAGGAAAAATTCAGCTTCATGATCGGCTTCAACCGCGTGGAGGGGCGGTGGGACCGGGTGGACGAAAGGGAGGGCCGCGTTGTGATCGTCGATTTCAAGTCCTCCGAGGTGTACCAGCAGGAGGCCGCGGACAAGCGGGCCGCCGAAAGTCTCCAACTCGCCATTTACGCCATGGCTTTCCAGAAGGCGCACGGGCGTCCCGTCGAATCCACCGAACTGCGGTTCCTGGAGTCCGGCCTGGTCGGCCGCGCGCCGGTGACGCCGAAGCGTATGGAAAAGACCGAAGCCGCCGTGCTCGAGGCAGCGGCCGGCATCCGCGGCCGGGATTACACGCCCAAACCGTCTTACCAGATCTGCCGGTTCTGCGCTTATTCGGAGGTGTGCCCCAGCGCGGCCGCGAGATGAGGCACGGAACCGGGAACCGGATGCGGGCCGCCGGGGTTCTTTTATATCCGGCTTTCGACGGCAAACCGTCTTCCGGATCGATCGGAACTGATTGATTTTCATGGAATGGAGACAATGCATGGATTTTTTCGAAACGGTTCAGGCCAGGCGTTCGGTGCGTTCCTTCAGGCCGGATCCAGTGGATGAAGACGCGCTCGGCCGGATTCTGGAGGCGGCCCGCCTGGCGCCGTCCGCGAACAACAGGCAGGAGTGGCGGTTCGTGGTCGTGCGGGATCCCATGACGCGTCAGATGCTTGCCATCGCGGCTGAGGGACAGGCCTTCGTGGCCGAAGCGCCGGTGGTGATCACGGCCTGCGCCGCGGAGTCCGGTCACATCATGCGCTGCGGACACCCCGCCTACGCGATCGACCTGGCCATTGCCATCGAGCATCTTGCCCTGGCCGCGGCCAGCCTCGGGCTCGGCACCTGCTGGATAGGCGCGTTCAATCAGCAGAAGGTGCGGGAGATACTGGGCATTCCCGATTCCGTGGCGGTTGTGGAACTCATGGCCCTGGGCCACCCGGCGGCCGTTCCCGGCCCCAGGCCGCGAAAATCCCTGCAGGAGATCGTGGCCTACGAG
Source organism: bacterium (assembly GCA_030372965.1). Classification (GTDB taxonomy): domain Bacteria; phylum Zhuqueibacterota; class QNDG01; order QNDG01; family DTFT01; genus JAFGAX01. The sequence continues at coordinate 4,545 of JAUCQC010000042.1, read as the reverse complement.
AAGTGGACGTTTTAAATTCTGTAAGTACGGTGTCTGCATTCAGGGTTATCGTCCGGAGGTTTGAGATATTAAATCCGAATCGTTTTCCCCCCACCCCTGGATTCCCGCTAACAGATCGCGGGAATGACACCACCAAGGGTATACGGTGAATCCGGAACCTGGGACCCGGGACCCGGAACCCGGAACCATATAACAATCAACAATGAACTTTGAACTTTGAGGTTTCTACATGCCCACCTACGAATTCAGCTGCAAGAAATGCGAACACCGGTTCAGCACGTTCACGACGATCTCGCGCAAATCGGAGATACGATGCCCGCAATGCGGGGCCGATGAACTCAGGGAATTCTACGGAGTGCCTTCCATCGGAGGCAGTCTTTCGACCCCGTCCGCTGGAACCGGGGGCCACAGCTGCGGCGGCTCCTGTTCGGGCTGCGGCGGGTCCTGTAAACACTGATCCCCTGAAAGAGCGGGAGAACGCGCATGGAAAAAGAAACGCTTCCCGGTTCATTCGACGATCTGCTGGCGCAGGCGGACAAGCCGGTTCTCGCCGATTTCAGGGCGGATTGGTGCGGCGCGTGCCGTTCCCTCGACCCCGTTCTCAAGCGAATCGCGTCCGAGTACAAGGGCCGGATTCTGACGATCCGCATCGATGTTGACCGCAAGCCCGCGATCGCTTCACGGTACGAGGTGTCCGGCATTCCGACCGTCATTCTGTTCCGGTCCGGCAGGCCCGCGATGCGGTTCTCGGGCGCACTCCCGTACGAGGAATTCAGGCGGCGCCTTGACCAGGCGCTTGTGTAGAACGATACCGCCCAACCCTCCAACCCGGTTTACCGGTAATGAGCCCAGACCCTCTCCTTCATCCCATGCTCGAAATCGAGAGCCGCATCCGAGAATCCGGCGTGGAATGGATAGCCGGGGTGGACGAGGCGGGCCGCGGCCCGCTGGCCGGTCCGGTGGTGGCCGCGGCCGTGATGTTCCGGCCCGGGGTCTTCAACGACCGCGTGCGCGATTCGAAGAAAATCCGGCCCGACGAGAGGGACAGACTCTGCGACTGGATACGCGAAAACGCGGCGTCCGTGGGGATCGGCATCGTGGGCCCGGAACGCATCGACGCGATCAATATTCTCCAGGCGACCTACGCGGCCATGCTGGATGCGGTGCGCTCCCTGTCGCCCCAACCCGGGCACATCGTGGTGGACGGCAGGCCCATTCCGGGGCATTCCTTCAGCCAGACGGCCGTGATACGGGGCGACGGCCGGTGCTTCAGCGTGGCGGCGGCCTCCATCGTCGCCAAGGTGACCCGTGACCGGCTGATGGCCGAATATGACCGGGCGTATCCCCAGTACGGATTTGTCCGTCACAAGGGATACGGCACCCGCCTGCACGTCGCCGCGATACGCGCCAACGGATTGTGCCCCATTCACCGCCGGTCCTTCAGGATCCCGGAATGGTGAAGACGCCAGTCGATAAAAGGTCCGAGGGCCGGCGTTCCGAGACCGAGGCCGGCCGCCACCTGGAATCCAAGGGGCACGTCATTCTCGAGAGGAACTTCCGCGCGGTGCGCGGGGAGATCGATCTCATCACGAGAGACGGAAACACGCTGGTTTTCGTCGAGGTCAAATCCGCGACATCCGGAATGTTCGGCTCTCCGGAGGAGCGTGTGACCTGGCGCAAGAGGCGCCAGATCGGAAAAGTGGCGCTGGCCTACATCACGGATCGGGGGCTGGGGGATTCGGACTGCCGTTTCGACGTGGTGTCCGTGACCTGGTCCGGGTCCAGGCCTGAAATCAGACACATCGAGAACGCGTTCTGGCTGGATCGATAGGGGGCGGACGATGGAAGGCACGAAATCTGAAATGCTCAAAAAAGCGGCCCGCAGACAGCGTCTGGGTCTGTTCTACGAAGGCCTACGCTGGGCATTGGTGATCTGGCTGCTCTGGCCTCTGCTTGGCCTGGTCCGGGGCTCCGTCTCGGTCGGCCGGGTGGTGCTCGGCATCGCCCTGTTCGTCGTCTTCTCCGGAAAGCTGTTTTACGACACCATGGTCAGCGAGTTTGTCCGGCAAAAGAGGCCGTCCCTGAAACAGGATATGATCGGCATACTCGGCATGATTTTAGGCGTACTGCTGATCGTCGGTTTCGTCGTGGTGATGGTGGGTCTCCTGCTGGCGAGGTGGCAGGAGAGCGTGGCGGCAGGCATGGACGGCGGCGCGGTTCCGGAACCGTGACGGTCTTCAATCGCCTATCCTTTCGGAATATTCCATGTAACTGACAATTAAGGATTTACGAATTACGAACAATCGTTTCCGGCCGTTCCGCGCCGTATTTTCTCCCTTCCTTATCATCAAAATTAACTTGCATTTCCGTCTTTAATAGATTATACTGACAGGTTGACCACATGGAGGAACCGGGCCATGAAGCGCTGTTCGTGGTTGATCATCCTCATCATCCTTTCCGCATCCCGCTGTAATCTGCTCGATGACATCCGATCCACGGCCGCGGGCCTGGCAGGCCAGGAACGCCTTTTCACGACAGTCGCGGCCCCTGACCTGCGACCCTCGGACGCAACCGCCGCGTTTCTCCCCAACGGCGATATTCTGATCGTATTCAAGTCCTCCGCGGCCGACGCGGGAGCGGACGGCGGGAAAGACGTGTTCGTGACGCGTTCCTCAGACCGGGGCCGGAGTTGGAAGTCTCCGGAGACCGCTTTCAGGCCGGCATGGGACTTCCGCAATCCCGCAATCGCGGCCGTGCCGGACGGCCCCATTCTCCTGGTTTTCGGCTGGCAGGACGCGGACGCGCCGGACCTCGGCCACGGGGACCCGGGTTTCTTCGTCAGCCATTCCCCGGACAACGGCGTTTCTTTCTCGACCCCCAGACTGGTCCGCACGCCGCAGGCGGGCCGGGTCGCCACGTCCGGGAGCGCGGTCGCGCTTGAGGACGGATCCGTCCTGCTTCCCCTGACCGCCCAGGGCGGAATCCGGCTGGCCGTTTCCAGGGACGCCGGCGAGAGTTGGAAAATCGGTCCGGCGATCGCGGAGGACGCGGCTTCAACGCCCCGGAATCCCTCGCTGGTCCGCCTTCCGGACCGCAGGCTGTTCTGCCTGTTCGAGCAGGGTACCGTCTCCCCGCGGCTCATGACCTGCGAATCGTCCGACAACGGGGTCACCTGGAGCCGACCGGTCGACACCGGCATATTGGGAAGCCGGCCGTCCTGCGCCGCGCTCTCCGGAGGCGTCCTGGCCTGCGCTTTCACGGACCGCTGGCCCTCCGGCATAAGCCTGATGCGGAGTTTTGACGGGGGTGGGCGCTGGGAGTGCATGGAACAGCTTTCCGCCCCGGATTCGCGAGGCGCAATCGCGCCGATGAGCGGCGACACGCTGCTCGCCGTGTGCGGACCGGATCAGGCGAAGGCGGGCGCGGGCCTGAGGGCCGCAGTCTTCGCGGAGGCCGCGCCCGGGCCGCCGGCAGGGCTGTCCGGGTCGTACAAACACGGAAAAGGCAATCACCTGCGCTGGAATTCGATGCGGGGCGCGGTGTATTACTCGGTTTACAGGGACACGTCCCCGCTCGCGGATCCGCCGCCGGCCGCGTCACGGCTGGCCACCGCTCATTCGGCGGGTTTCTCGGATGTCTCCGTCGATTCCGGCAAAACCTATTTCTACCGGGTGACTGCCGTGCGTTCGGAGAACGCCCCGGTGCCCGGAGCGGAAGGCCGCCCAAGCGCGGAGCTTTCGATCGTGGCGGCGGAGAAGAAAAAATAAGTTCAAAGTTCAGGGTTCAAAGTTCAAAGAATAAAACTCCATATTGATTGCTTTGAACCTTGAACTTTGAACTTTGAACTCAAAAATTATGATCATCGATCATCATCCACAGGAATCCGTCCAATATGACCCAGAAGACGATCATTGGAATCACCGCGGGCGACCCCGCGGGCATAGGCCCTGAAATCACGGTGAAATGCATCAAGTCGAGGCGTTTTCCCAAAGACGTGGTCCCGGTTCTGTTCGCCGACCGGTCCGCCGTCGAGCAGGCGGCGCGTCTGCTCGGGGTGAAAGTCCTACTGCGGGAGACCGCGGACCGGAAAGGCGCGCTGGCCCGGGGCCGCGGAATCGCGTTCGTGGACACAGGCGTTCTCACGGGCCCGGTCAAGCCCGGCCGCGTGTCCGCGGAATGCGGCCGGAGCGGCCATCTCTCGATCACCGCGGCTGTGGACTGGGCGCTTCGCGGATGGGTCGACGGCATCGCGACCGCCCCGATCCAGAAGGAGGCGCTCCGCGAGGGAGGGTGCCGACAGCTCGACCACACCGAAATTCTGAAGGTCGCCACCGGCGCCTCGGAGGAAACCACGCTCTTCGTGACCGGTTCCCTGCGTGTTTTTTTCCTCACCCGGCATTGCAGCCTGGCGGATGTGCCGAAACGCGTCACACGCGAGGGGTTGCTGCTCGCCATTCCGAGATGCCTCCGTTTTCTCGGCCAGCTCGGCATACGCCGCCCCTCCCTGGCCGTGGCCCCCCCCGACCCCCCCCCCGGGGAGGGCGG
>JAUCQC010000041.1 GCA_030372965.1 bacterium | reverse complement strand
ATCTACACCGTTCGGAACTCGTCGGCAGCGTCAGATGTGTATAAGAGACAGGCCCGCCCAGTCCGAGAGGCGGATCAGCATTCTCAGCTCGGTGACGGATTTCCAGGCGTCCTCCCCGGATTCGCCGAGACCCTGCAGCATTCTGGACACGACTTCGCCGAAACGCCATTCGTCCAGGGCCAGCCTGCCGGCCTCGGGCCAGCGGCCGGAGTCCGTCACTTCTCCCAGCCTGTGCAGAACGGCCCAGGCGAACAGCAAGGCCGGCCGCCTGGGATCCGCGTCCAGGAACGCCTGAACGCGTTTGCGGACCGCGGCGTTTCCGGCCGGTTTCATACGCGGGCCCGCGGGCCCGGACACGGGACGGTTTCCGCCCGCGATGCACTTGATCACGGCGCGGACGCGCTTCATGGTTTCAGCCGCGGCCGTTTCCGCCCCTCCTCCGCCCGTCTTTTCGGCCCAGAGGGCGAGGAACGCGGCCGTGCGTCCGGACAGTCCGTCCATCCAGGCAGGATCCTTCGGCCCGCCGCGTCCGTCCAGGATGCTCCGGAACGTATCCGCGTTGAGAATCGCCTCCAGGCTCTCGGTCACGGGGCGGATGAAGAAGACGCGCATTTCCGAGTGGATGTCCGGAACGCCGCGGCCGTCCAGCAGCCGGCACAGCTCGGCCCAGGGCGCGCCGGGCCCGTCCGTGACCTCCCGGAAATCGAGGTACACGCGGCGCTCGTACGCGTGCAGGTCCACGCGCCAACCGCGCCTGTGCACGTCGGCGCAGCCGCGGATGTATTCCAGCCCGCCGACCGCGTCCCTGTAGACGCAGTATTGCTCCGGACGGTCCGACAGGCCCAGCCCATCGGCCAGGGTCCTGCGGACGAGCCGCTTCCCGTCCGCGGACGCGGAGGACACCGGGCAGGACTCCCGTATCCATCCGGACGCGTGGTCGTATTTGTTGTGGACCAGCACCAGCGCCCGGTCCTCGCCGGACCGGTTGGTGTAGGCAAACACGTTCTCGCGGACGCTCCCGTCGTCACCGGCGCAGTCGTAGAGCAGGAAATGCTCCACGCCCGCGAACAGGCGCCGCCTGTGCAGAAGCGGGAAGATTTCGCGGCCGTGCCTGGCCATCAACGCCTCGTCCGGTGTCTCGTCCCAGTACGCCTTCCGGTACTCCATTCCGTACTTTTCCGAAAACCCCTCGATCTGGCCGTGGCCGAACATGGGCAGGCCGGGAAGAGTGCACATCAGCGTGCAGATGCCGAAATACTTGTCGCCGTTGCCGAACTGCTCCACGGCCGTCCGCTCGTCCGGGTTGTTCATGAAGTTCACGTACCGCTTCAGGATTTCCGGGTCGAATTCAAGGGTGCTGCGGATCGCGGCCCTGTACTTGGCGTTGTCCTCGTCGCGGAGCATGTTCATGAAGGCGCTGTTGTACACGCGGTGCATGCCGAGCGTGCGCACGAAATACCCCTCCATGAGCCAGAACGCCTCGGCCAGCAGGAGCGTGTCCGGCGCCTCGGCCGCCACCCGGTCCACCACCTGGCGCCAGAACTCCTCGGGCATGGCCGCGTCGAACTGCGCCCGGGTCATGCCGAAATCGGAACGGGACGGAATGGCCCCGCCCGTTCCGGGTTCGGGGAACCACAGGCGGTGGAAATGCTTTTTCGCGAGCGTCATGGCCGCGTCGAATCGGATGATGGGGAACATGCGGGCCACTTGCAGGATGGTGCCGATCATCGCCTCGCGCACGTCCGGCCGCAGGTAGTCGAGCTGGGCCGTGTCGTTCCACGGCATGCTGGTGCCGTCGTTTCCGTGGTACACGTAGCGGACCGACCCGGTCTGCCGGTCCACGCGCTTGAACACCACGGCCGCGTCGCTCCGGCTGTAGTAGTGGTCCTCCAGAAAGATGCCGGTCCTGCCGTCCTCGGACAGATCCGGGCCGTCGAACGAGTAGGAGGGAAAGGGGCTGTAGTCGAGCGAGACGAAGCGTTCCGGGTGCTCCGTCATCCAGATCGAGTCGATGCTCATGTGGTTGGGCACGAGGTCGCTGGCCATGCGGATGCCCCGCCGCATCGCGCGGTCCTTCAGGTCCCGGAAGGCGGCCTCGCCCCCCAGGTCGTCCGCGATCCTGTAATCGAACAGGGAATAGGCCGAGGCCAGGGCCTCCGGGTTCCCGCAGAGCTGTTTGATCCTCCGTGAGGCACGGCTCCGCTCCCACAGGCCGATGAGCCAGAGTCCGGTGAAACCCGCGGCGGCAAGCCGGTCCAGCTCCGAATCCGGAATCTGGTCGAGACGGGTGAGGGCCGTTCCGGCCGTTTTCGAGAGCTGGTCGAGCCAGACATAGGCGTTCTTCGCGATCAGCACGAGGCGCGGCATCCAGTCCCGGTCCGGGCTGTAGCGTTCGGCCTCCAGGTTCAGCTGCGAAAAATCAGGGGCGGACGAGGGTCCGGGGCCGGGACCTCCGCCCAACCCGAAAATGGCGGCCTTTTCCTCTTCCTGCAGAAAGTCCAGGCCGCCCAGCAGGCGGACGAGGTATTCCCCGAGCAGGTTTCCCCAGTGCAGGCGGATGTATTCCAGCTGTCCGGGCAGGCTGTGGGGCGCGGCGACCGCCGGACTGCGAAGCAGATCCACCAGGTTCTGGCCGTAGGGGCCGAAGGGCAGGCGCGTCTTGAAGTACCCGTCCAGGCCGGAGATGATTTCCGCATAAGCCGTCTTTTCCTGAAGGCCGGCGTCGTCGAAGAGTTCGGAGTACGGGGAAAAGGCGGGATTGACGTTGGCAAGCCACAGGAGGAGCATTTCCTCCAGCGCGATCAGGCGGTTCTCCGTGTCCCCGGTCCGGCCGGCGAGCCATTCGGCCGCGGACAGGCGCTTCCGGTACACCGAGACCGTCGGGAACCGGTCCGCGAAAAACGCGAGCGCCTTGTCCACGGTTTCCCGGCCGAGCGCGGCGTCCAGCCGATCCGACGCCCCGGACAGAGCCGCGGCGTCCACGCGCTCGCGGTACAACCGGACCATGAAATGCAGGATTTCGTCGATCAGGCCCATGGCGTTGATCTGCCCGGCCCGGACGGCGCGCTCCGGGTGCAGGACGAGGTCGCGCCGGCCGTTCATCCGGTCGGCGAACACGCGGGCCGCGTGGAAATTGGCGAAAATCGCGTTGCCGCTGAACGCGAACAGGGCGTCATCGAACCCGTACTTGTCCCTGCATTCGGCAGAGATGTGGAATTCATAGGGGAAGGAAGTGCCGTGGAATCGCATGCGTTCACCCGGATGGTTGGAGTTAGGGAACTGCCGTAAAATACGGTTTTTGGGGTTCATAGGCAAGCGGACATTGGAAGCGGAGCGCGGGACGCATGAGGCAAAGCGCACAGCGCGAAGCGTGAGGCGCATGTGGCTCGGAGCATGTCTGTGCTTGACAATTGGGAAAAAAACAGTTATACTTCAAAAATTTCTCCATTTTACGGCGAGAGCAAAGTCGCCTCCAACTTCAAGAGGGACTCCCGTATGAAAACCTATGCCGTTCACGTAGGTTATTGCTCCCAGTACGATCCGGACCGCGTCGAAGAGGCCCTTCTCCGGGGTCTTGAAAACGTCCGGCTCGAACGCCCCCTCACCGGCCGCATCGTCATCAAGCCGAACCTCGTCATGGCCCACCCCGCGATCGCGACCGAAGGCTACACGCGGCCCGAAGTCACGGAAGCCGTCCTGCGCCTCATCGGCCGCAGGGGCCGTTCCGTCCGGTCCATCGACATCGTCGAGAAATCGGGCCTGGGCGTGACCACGGCCTCGATGTTCCGGTGGGCGGGGTACCGCGAACTGGCCCGACGGTATCCGATCCGGCTCCACGCCATGGAGGAAGGGAAAAAGTCCGTCGTGGTCCTGAACCGGGGACGGGTGCACCGCCATGTCACGGTGGCCAGGCCCATGGCGGAGCGGGATTTTCTCATCTTCATCCCCAAGCTCAAGACCAACGTTCTGTCGCACGGGTATTCGGGCGCGCTGAAGCTGAACATCGGCACGGTGGACGGCCGGGAGCGCATCGCCCACCACCATCGCGACCTTCCCGTGAAAGTCGTCGACCTGCTTGAGGCCGCGAATCCCGACCTCATCGTCACGGACGGCATCCGCATGGCGTTCGGCGGGAATCAGATGACGCAGGGCGGGGGCGATGTCGGCGTGCTCGTCGTGTCCACGAACGCGGTGGCGCACGACATGGTGTGTTGCCGCCTGCTCAACCTCGACCCATCCCGCATTCCGCACATCCGTGAAGCCATGGACAGGGGATACGGCCCGGCGTCCTTCAGCCAGATCCGCATCACCGGCGACGCCCGGGTCCGGGACGTGCAGGCCGTCACGCGGAAATACCACTCCGGATTCATGCCGGTGGAAAAATTCCCCTGTGCCTTCAAGATCGTTTCAGGGGAGCCGCTGTGCATCGGCGGGTGCCACGGCATATTCCTGGACTGGCTGCACATGGTCAAGGACCGCAAACCGAAACTCCTCAGGCGCTTTCCCAGGCTCACCGCGGTCATCGGGAAAACGGACAGGCGGATCGGGGACGGCCGCGTTCTGCTGGTGGGGTCCTGCGCGTCCGCGTCGCCGAACATCCGTTCCAAAAGGATCGTGCGGATCAAGGGGTGCCCGCCGACCCACAAGCGCATCGTGTGGGACATGATGGTCCGGTACTTCCTCCTGGCGCCCCTGGTGCGGCCGTCGCTCATCATCGACGGGTTCGTGCTGTATCCGCTGAAAAAAATCAAAGGGTGGCTGGTGAATCTTTGAAAAGTTCATGGTTCATAGTTGAGTGTGGTTCCGGGTTTCGAGTTCCGGGTTCCGAGTTGGAAGTGATATTTCCTTCTTTTTATCGAATGAGCAGAGCCGTTCTTTTTCTGATAATGTCGGAGTGTGAACTTGGAGATGTCTTCATTGAACGCGGAACACGGAACCCGGAACTCGGAACCTTCTGTAAACGAGAGGCGTGCAATGCCCCCTCCCAGACCCGAATCCATGCTGAAGTCCATCAACCCCGCCACGCTCGAAACCGTCGGGCAGGTGCCGGTCACGCCTCCGGAAGCGGTGGGGGCGATCGTGGCATCCGCTCAGGCGGCGTTTCCGGCCTGGAGGCACGCGGGCCTGAAAACCCGCGTCGCCGTGCTGGAAAGGGCCCGGCAGCTCCTGCTCGAGCGTTCCGAGCGGTTCGGCCGGATGATCACGGAGGAGATGGGCCGGCCTTTCGCGGAATCCATGGTCATGGAGATGGAGGCCAGCGTCGATCTTCTGGGGTATTACACCCGCAAGGCCCCGGATTTTCTCGGGGACAGGCGCGTGCCCCTGCACAACGTGTTTTTCAAGCGGAGGAAGAGCTACATCCATTTCTCGCCCCTGGGCGTGCTCGGCGTGATCGCGCCCTGGAACTGGCCGGTTCTCATCCCGCTCGGATTCATCGCGCCAGGCCTGCTCGCGGGCAATGCCATTGTCTTCAAGCACTCCGAACTGACGCCGCTGGTCGCAGAGGAACTCCGGCGGCTGTTCCTGGACGCCGGCGTCCCGGAGGCGGTCTTTCAGACCGTGCATGGAGGCGGAGAGGTGGGAGCCGCGCTCGTGGACGCGAAAACCGAGCGCATCTTCTTCACCGGCAGCACCGAGGTCGGGGCGAAAGTGATGGCGCACGCCAGCCGTTCCCTCAAGAAGGCGGTTCTGGAGCTGGGCGGAAGCGACCCCGCCATTGTGTGCGACGACGCGGACATCGACAACGCGTCCAGCGGCATCGTCTGGGGCGCTTTCAACAACTGCGGCCAGAACTGCAACAGCGTGGAGCGGGTGATCGTGGACGCCTCCGTGGCCGGCCGGTTCATGGAGGCCGTGGTGGAGAAAACGAAGAGGCTCAGGCTGGGTGACGGCATGGATCCCGCGACGGACGTCGGGCCCCTGGCGTCGGAGGCCCAGTTGAAAAAAACGGAGGCGATCGTGCGGACCGCTCAAAGCCGGGGCGGCCGTCTGCTCTGCGGCGGACGCCGGCCCGCGGGAATGAAGGGATATTTTTACGAACCGACCGTGATCGAGTGGAGCCGTTCCAATCCGGCGCCCGCGGACGAAGAGCTGTTCGCCCCGGTTTTATACGTCACGCCGTCGGTCGGCGACGGGGACGCGGTCCGTCTTGCCAATGCCTCGTGCTTCGGGCTGGCCGCGTCCGTCTGGACGACGGACCGGAGACGGGGCGAGCGCATCGGCCGTGAGATCGAATCGGGAACCGTCATGATCAACGACGCCATCGTCTCGTTCGGCATCGCGGAGGCCGGGTGGACGGGCGTCAAGAAAAGCGGGGTGGGCTGGGTGCACGGGGAAAAGGGGTTGGACGAAATGGTGAACATCCAGTACGTGCACAGCGAACCGCAGCTGCGCACGCAGAAGTTCTGGTGGTTCCCCTACTCGGGACGCATGGTCCGGGGGATGAAGGCCGGGATGACCTTTCTGTTCGACCGGAACATGTTCCGGAAGATAACCGTCCTCCCGGCCGTTCTGAAGCACTTCACCGGGTATCTGCTCATGAACCGGAGGAGGAAGGACAAGATGTGAAGAAGTTCATAACTCAAGGTAGCCCACGGCAGTAGCCCACGGCTTCACCGGTGGGTAAAATATGTAGGTCCGAAATGGCCCGCCTCTTTTCGCGGGCCTTTCGGACCTATAACGACGCCATCATGGTCCGATAGCCTCGTCCCGCAAAGCTTGCCCCGGACTTGATCCGGGGGCGGGACGAGGCATATCGGACCTACCTTTAACCGTCCGGTTCCACCGAATATTATCAACCGGAATACAGGCGCGATCAGGCGCTTGATTCCATCCCATTCATCCGTTCCAGCACCTTGTACAGTGCCTGGGTGCCGAGCCGGTCGTACCCCATTTCCATGGCCGCGGTGTAGAGCTGGTTGGCCAGCACGAGACCGGGAAGGGCCAGGTTCATCCTGCGGGCCTCCTCGAGCGCGATGCCCATGTCCTTGACGAAATGCCGGATGAAGAACCCGGGATCGAAATTTCCGGACGTGATGCGCCGTCCCAGGTTGTTCAGGGACCAGGACGCGGCCGCGCCCCTGCCGATGACGTCGATCACCGCGTCCGGCCCGAGGCCCGCTTTGACGGCGTATAAAAGGGACTCGACCGTGCCCACCATGGTGGACGCGATCAGGATCTGATTGGCCATTTTGGTGTGCTGACCCTTTCCAGGGCCGCCCATGAGACTGATTGTCTCACCCATGATCTGAAAAAGCGGCAGCACGGATTCAAAAGCGTCCCTGTCCCCGCCGGCCATGATCGCCAGTTTCCCGGAACGGGCGCCCACGTCGCCGCCGGATACGGGCGCGTCGAGGCTGGCCACGCCCTTCGCGGCGGCCTCGGCGTAAATCCGCTCCGCGAGCGAAGGCTTGGACGTGGTCATGTCCACCACGACACTGCCCTTTTTCGCGCCCGCCAGAAGACCCTTTTCCCCGAGAAAAACCTCCTCCACATCCGCGGGATAGCCCACGATGGCGAAGGAAACGTCCGAGGCTTCGGAAACCGTCCGGGGGTCGTCGCACCAGACCGCGCCCTTTTCGACGAGCGGGCCGGCCTTGGACCGGGTCCGGTTGTGCACCCGCACCGGGTATCCCTTTTCCAGTATCCTGCCCGCCATGGAAAGACCCATGACGCCGGTGCCCACCCAGCCGACGGTTTTCATCTTTCGCGGACTCCCTTCTTTTCGCGGGCCATGAGGATGAAATAAACCGGCAGGCCCAGGCACACGATGCACAATCCCATGAGCGAATCCCTCGGATCGGACACGAGGGTGTTGATGACGAAAGCGGCCGCGACCAGAATGAAGGCGGCGGGGACGACCGGATAGCCCCAGGTCCGAACGGGCCGGGCCGCGTCCGGCCGCTTCCGCCTCAGGACGAACACCGCGGACGCGGTCAGACCGTAGAAAATCCAGGCGGCGAATATCACGTAGGTGAACAGCTGGTCGAATCGGCCGGACAGGGTCAGGAGGCAGGCCCAGACCGCCTGCACGAGTATGGACACGTGCGGCGTTCGGAAACGCGGGTGCACGTCCGCCAGACGGCTGAAGAAGACGCCGTCCCTGGCCATGGCGTAGGTGACGCGCGGGCCGGAGAGCACCATGCCGTTCACCGTGCCGAAGGTCGAAACAAGCACGGCCGCCGAAATGACCCCGCCGCCGAACGAACCCATGAAAACCCGCGCCGCGTCCGCCGCGACCAGCCGGGACGCGGCGATGTCGCGGATCGGGAGCGCGTACGCGTAGGCCGCGTTGGCCGCGAGGTAGAGGCCGAGCACGATCACGCTTCCCGCGGCCAGGGCCAGGGGCACGTTCTTTTTCGGATCGATCACCTCCCCGGCCATGTAGGTGGTGTTGTTCCACCCGTCGTAGGACCAGAGCGCGGCCACCATGGCCAGGCCGAAGGCCCTGAACAGGTCCGATCCGCCGGCCCCGGGCCACAGGGGCCTGAAGACGTCCGCGGGCGGTTTCGCGAAAGCGAAAATCGCGATGACGAGCCCGAGCAGTGCGCCCACCTTCAGGAAGGTGAACACGTTCTGCACCCAGCCCCCGGCCCTGACCCCAGCCGCGTTGACCGCGGAAAGCAGGACAATGCAGGCCATGGCGACGAGTTTGACGCCGATCTCGGGGATCGCCACACCCAGGGGATAAACGGTCGCGTGATACGCGGTCCGCAGATCCTGCGGCACGAAATAACCGACGTACATGGCGAATGCCACGGCCACGGCCGCGATGGACCCGGCCTTCACGACCAGGAACTCCGTCCACCCGAACAGGAATGCGGGGAACCGGCCATAGGCCTCGCGAAGGTACGCGTACTGTCCGCCCGCGTCCGGAATCATGCCCCCGAGTTCGGCATAGGACAGGGCGCCGGCCCAGGACAGCAGGCCCGCCACGGTCCAGACGAGCACGATGGCGAGAAAACCGGGGATCTGTCCGGCGATGGTGTTGGGCACGAGGAAAATGCCGGACCCGACCACGGAGCCCACGAACACGGCAACCGTGGCCACGGGGCCCAGGGCGCGGAGCAGGGAGGGGGGAGTCTTTTCATTCATCGGCTGGTTTTTCTCCGACGCAAATAATATGAGGGCTGGCTCCGATCAGGCGTTCCGTTCCTTCTCCGCCGATCCGGTCCGGATCGGGAATAATATAGGGTTTCGACGCGATTTTTCAAACCGGTAAAAATGAACAGCGGACCTACCGAGGGTCCCTCCGGCCTTGGGAGGTCCGTCTCTCCGGGTCTAAATCCTGATTTTTGCCTATAACAAGCCATGGGAAAAAATTCCGTTCCAAGTGAAGATTTTACTAAAAACACTTGCTTTTTATTTTTGCGCTGTATATATTCTGTCTCTTATACACATCTGACGCTGCCGACGAGTTCCGAA
>JAUCQC010000040.1 GCA_030372965.1 bacterium | reverse complement strand
TATTCGATCCGCCAAACAACGGCTGGAGTATGTATACGGGGCAACTCGCCATCGGTTCCTAATTATTCACTAAGTATTTGTTTTTTCGTCTCATAATAATCGTAAAATTTATGAAAAATGCTTCCGGGTCAAAATCGTCAGGTCAGGACACCCCCCTGCGGGTTTTCCCAACCCGCGGAAGGTTCCGGTTCGCTTTGCGCTTTGCGCTTTGCGCTTTGCGCTGTGCGCCATGCTCTTTGCCCTGTGTGCTATTCATCTCCAAAAACATACGTCCTGATCGAATGCGCCGGGCTCTCGGTTTTCACGGATCTGTCCCCCAGCCTGACCGCGTAGGGAATGACTTTGTCGGTCCGGTTCAGAACCACCAGCGCCAGAGAGCCGTCCGGGTTCCGGAACGCCGTGGTTTCCAGCTCATCCACGGAAGCGGCGGATGCGACGCGCACGGCGCCCGGCTTGATGAACCTGGAGAAATGACCGATATAATAATAGGAATTCATGAAATGCAGGCCGTCCGTCCGCGTGTCCGCGTGCACGGGAGCGAAGCAGAAATTCCCCACGTGATTCGGGCCCCCGGTCTCGTCCAGAAGGATGTTCCAGTCCACCCAGCCCACGGTCCAGCGGTTCAGGTCCGCGATCATGGATTTTCCGTAGGCTTCGCCCATGCTCCAGTCGTCCAGTTTCGCCGCGTCGTACGGCCCGAGGCACCCCTCGGTGAAGAGCAGGGCCTTGTCCGGAAAACTCTCATGGACCAGCCGCACATTGTCGAAATTGTCGCTGACATACCAGTGAAATCCCATGCCCCACACGTACCGGGCGGCCGCGGGGTCTGAGAGGATGGTCTCCGCCCATTCGGGCAGGCGGTTCCGGTTGTGGTCGTACCCGATCACGCGGACGTTGAAGAGCCCGGCCCGCTCGAGCGCGGGCCCCAGGTGATCGCGGATGAAGTCGCGCTGTTCCCCGGCCGTGAACACGCAGGAATCCCAGGTCTGGGTGGCCTCCGGCTCGTTCTGCGGCGTGAGGCCCCAGATCGGGATGCCTTCCTTCGCGTATTCGCGGATGTAGCGTACGAAATAGTCCGCCCAGACGCCGCGGCATTCCGGTTTCAGCTTGCCGCCGTTGTTCATCTTCCCGTTGGTTTTCATCCAGGCCGGCGGGCTCCAGGGCGACGCGAACAGCTTGAGCGGGCCGCCGGCCGTCCGGAACGCCTCACGGATCAGGGGGATCAGCGCCTTCCGGTCCCTTTCGATGCTGAATCGCTTCAACTCGAAATCCCCCGGTGTTTCGGCGTACGCGTAGTTGCCGGTCGAAAAGTCACAGCTGTTGATGTGCGTGCGGCAGAGCGTGTAGCCGTTTCCGCGGACCGGGTCGAAATACGCGTCGAGCACGGCCGCGCGCTTCGCGGGGCTGAGCTTGTAAAAGGTCACGGCCGCGGACTCGGTGAAGGCGCCGCCGAATCCCTCGATGGTCTGATAGGTCCGGCCCGGCTCCACCCAGACGGAGGTGATGCGGTTGTCGAAGAACGCGTCGGCCGGCGCGGATTCGAACACAAGGCCGGCCTTCCGCGCCAGGCGGTCCGGCGTGTCTTTCGCGGTCTGGAACACGGCCAGGCCGGGCGACGCGGAGGCATTTGGGCCGTGGGCCGCGGCCGCGAACCCGATGATCAGCAGCATCCAGCTTGTCTTCCGTGCCATCATACCTGCCTCCTTTTCGGACGCCGTTTACCGGCCGTTCCGGACCATCCGTTTTCGCTTGACATTCACGGTAAATTTTAAGAAATTGACTGTGTGCCACAGGAGTTTCAATCCCTGCTCCAGTAGCAACCACATCTATAAAGAACCTACAAATCAGAATGACAGGGAGCCCGACTCTGGACGCGTATTACAGGCCTCCATCGAGTGGAAGTAAAAAACGTCAGGGGGGCACCCACCGTGTGACCCACGGTTCTTTATAGCCATGCTATTGGGCAGGGATATTTTTCTGCCCGGACAGAACCGCGACTCCCTCCTCCACGCTCCCCGTGATCGGAAACAAATCCCCCAGGTGCATGCGGTCGAAGAGTTCCTTCAGAATGGCCCCCAGCCCGGCCACGGCGAAGCGTCCGCCTTCTTTGGTCACCCGGTCATAGGTCAGAATGACGACGCCCAGCGCCGAACTGTTCATCACGTCCACGCCGCCGAGGTCAATCAGCACGGATTTGCGCCCTGGGTCGACCAGGCCGAGCATCTCCTCGCGGAAAGCCGGCACGGCCTGCTGGTACAGCTTGCGGCACCGCACGCGTGCGACCGTAACCCCTCCCCGGTCTGTGATGTCCAGCATGGATTCGGGCATGTCTTTTCCTTTGGGTGTGTGCGATTCCGGGCCGGACGGACGGTTTTTCCGGGCCGTCCGGATGCTTCCTCAGGCCGGCCGCCGCGGTCCGGCGGCCGCCTCAGACCATGGTCGTGAAATCCCGGTCCAGGCTCCGGTACTGGATGGCCTCGGAGATGTGCCGGGACTGGATGGATTCCGAACCGTCGAGGTCGGCGAGGGTCCTGGAGACTTTCAGGATGCGGTCGTAGGCGCGGGCCGACAGGCCCAGGCGCGTGATCGCGCGGCCCAGAAGGGCGTCGCTCTCCGGGCCGACCGCTCCGTATTTCCGGATGTCCTTCGGCGTCATGTGCGCGTTGCAGTAAACGCCCGGCCGGCCCCTGAAACGCTCGGTCTGCACGCGCCGCGCGGCCATGACCCGGCGGCGCACGTTTTCGGACGACTCGCCCGTCGCGCGGCCCGCCAGCTCCCGGTAGGGAATGGCCGGCACCTCGACGTGTATGTCGATGCGGTCGAGCAGTGGCCCTGAAATGCGCGAGCGGTACCGCTGGACGTCCGTGACCGTGCACGAGCAGGAGTGCAGGGGGTTTCCGAAATGGCCGCAGGGACAGGGGTTCATGGCCGCGACCAGCATGAACACGGCCGGGTACGTGACCGTGAGCGCGGCGCGCGAGATGGTGACGCGGCCGTCCTCCATGGGCTGGCGCAGGACTTCGAGCACGTTTTTCCGGAATTCCGGGAGTTCGTCGAGAAACAGGACGCCGTGGTGGCTGAGGCTGACCTCCCCGGGCCTGGGCAGGTGGCCGCCGCCGATGAGGCCCGCGTCCGAAATGGTGTGGTGCGGCGAGCGGAACGGCCGGGTGGCGATGAGCGCCGTGTCCGCCGGCAAAAGACCCGCGACCGAATGGATCTTGGTGGTCTCGAGCGCCTCCTCGAGCGTCAGGTCGGGCAGGATGGTCGGGATGCGCTTCGCCAGCATCGTCTTTCCGGAACCCGGGGGGCCGATCATCAGCACATTATGACCGCCCGCGGCCGCGACTTCGAGACTGCGCTTGACGTGTTCCTGGCCCTTGACGTCCTGAAAATCCACCCCGTAGGAAGCGACGCGGCTGAAGACGTCTTCCACCGCGACCGTGAAGGGCGGGTCTGTCCGCTCCCCTTCGAGGATTTCCACCGCCTGCCGCAGGGTCTCAACCGGGCGCACGGCCAGCCCCAGGGCCATGGCGGCTTCCTTCGCGTTCTGCTTCGGAAGCAGGATGGCCGGCACGGCCGCGTCGCGCACCGCGATCGAAATCGGTAGCCCGCCGCGTATGGCCCGGACCTGGCCGTCCAGCGCCAGTTCACCCAGCACCACCGTGTCCCGCAGCTTTCCAGCGTCAACCTGCCCGCTGGCCGCGAGTATGCCGATGGCCATGGGCAGGTCGTAGGCGGACCCCTCCTTCCGGATGTCGGCTGGAGCCAGGTTCACCGTAATCCGCTTGTTCGGCAGGAAGTACCCGGCGTTCCGTATCGCCGCGCACACCCGCTCCTTGGATTCCTTGACTGCGCTGTCCGGAAGCCCCACGGTCACGAAAGCGGGCAATCCGCCCTCGAAATGGGTTTCAACCTGGACGATGTAGCCCTCGATGCCCAGCACTGCCGCGCTCAATACTTTCGCAAACATGCCGGTTTTG
Organism: bacterium; assembly: GCA_030372965.1. GTDB lineage: Bacteria > Zhuqueibacterota > QNDG01 > QNDG01 > DTFT01 > JAFGAX01. Next base: position 22,334 of record JAUCQC010000040.1, on the reverse strand, counting down.
GGAATGGTGAATGATGAATTTCAATCAATTGTAGGCATTTCAGCGGACAGAATCAAGCGCTTTTTAACGGCTTGACTTTCCAGCAGCGAGGTCGTATGTTGATCAAAAGGGGTTTGCGCCGGGCCGGGAAATCGGGCGGGCGGGCCGGCTCACGCCGGATTCCGGAAAAAAATCAGGGTTCCGGCTGAACCCGGCCGGACGAAATCCGTATATCCCATTGTCCGAAGGCCGCGCGTGATCCCCGGTTCAGCGGCCGGACCGTCCGCCGCCCGCGGCCTGTTCCCGCGGCTTCAGCCGGCGAACCGGCACTTCCACCTCTCAAGGAGGACCGCATGAAAAGATCGCTGATTCTCGCCGCGTGGCTCGCGGCCGCGGGCGCCTGCTTCGGCCAGGAGCTGGGTGTCTCGTTGGGACCGGCTGTGTTCAGGCCGGAAGGCGGAAACGCCCTTTCGAACGCGCCGACGCCTGTGAACGGATGCGGTCTGGTCCGATTCAGGCTGTCCGATGACCTGCTCTTCCAGGCGTCCGGCGGTTACGGCGTCAACAGCCGGTTCTATGACACGAATTCGCTCATGATGGGCGGACGGTACAGAACCGAAACCCGCATCTCCGGCTTCCCGGTGGAAATCGAATTGCTGGCGTCCAGGCCGCTCGTGATCCTGAGCAGTCTGAGGCCCTGCATCGGCCTGGGCGCGGGGTTTTACCGTTACACCGCGACCGCGGAGACCCGCACGACCGTCACGGAAACGGAAATGGATGCGGACATTTCCGGATTCGCGCAGTATTTCACGGCCGGCTGCGATTTCCGGATGGGGAAGCGCTGGACCGCGTTCGGCCGCGTGAAAAAAATCGGATTCAGCGGCCTGAGAGTGAAGGGCGAGGATCCGTATGAGAACACGCTGGGGAATCCGGCTGTCGCGGAATACGAAACATCCCTGCCCGCGGATGCCGGTTCAGGCGACTGGTCGCTGACGGTCGGCGTCCTGTATGATCTGAAGCCAGGCCGGTCCTGGTCCCTCTCGGGGGAAGAGGACTGAAAACGCTTCATCCCGCAGTCCGTGCGGGATGCCGGATCCGGGATACGGGCTCCCGATCCGATGGGACCATAAACGGGCGAATGCCCCTTCCTGAAAAAGAAAGGAGAACCGATGGCGGCTTCGAATAAAAGCCTCAGACGCTCCAGGGACCGCTGGATCGCGGGCGTTTGCGGCGGCCTCGCGGATTATTTCGGCTGGCCCGCGGACCGGGTCCGCATCCTCTATGTGCTGGTTTCCGTGCTCAGCGCCGCTTTCCCGGGAATTCTGGTTTACATCCTGCTCTGGTTTGTCATGCCGGAAGCGGACTGACCGGTTCAAACGGCATCTTCCGGCCGTTCCGCCGACGGATGCGGGCCGGCCTGCGGATCGCTCTGTTTTCCGGAATCCGACCGCGACACGCGCTCACCTCGCGATTTACGGGAAAAATCATTTGCTTTTTGCCCGGCTGATGTCTAAATTAATCCGATTTTGGTCTTACGCCGGTCCTGTCCGCCGCGCGACAGAATGAAAGGTCCCATGTTCAGGAAACTGCTTCCCCGGGAATTCAGCTTCTTCGACTATTTCGAAGACCACAGCCAGATCGCCATCCGGACCTGCCGGGAGCTCCTGGAGCTCACCTCCGGCAAGGGCGACATGGCAGAGCACGTCCAGCGCATCAAGGATCTGGAGCACGACGCGGACAAGGTCACCAACCAGTGCATCGAGGCCCTGCAAAAGACCTTCATCACGCCCATCGAGCGGACGGACATCCACCAGCTCATCAAGCAGCTCGACGACATCATCGACATCATCAACGCCTCGGCCTACCGCTTTCAGCTCTACGAGCTCCGCGAAATGCGGCCCGAGGCGCGGGAGATGGCGCACATCCTGGTGCTGGCGTCGGGCGAGATCGAAGGCGCGCTCAAGGCGCTCCGAAACATGAAGAACGTCAAGGTGCTGAAGGAACGCTGCCAGGCCATCTACGACCTGGAGGGCCAGGGGGACGAGGTCGTCCGTTCCGCGCTGAGCCGGCTGATCAAGGAGGACCAGCCCATGGTCTTCATCAAGTGGAAGGAAATCTTCGAGCGTCTCGAAAAGGCGATCAACCGCTGCAAGCACGTCGCGGATCTGATCGAAGAGATCGTCATCGCCTCCACGTGAGGCCTTTTTTTTTAGCGCCGGGAAATCCCTTATGATCAGCGCCCTCTCGATCGTCGTCGTCGTCACCATCGCCATCGCGCTCCTTTTTGACGTCATCAACGGCTTTCATGACGCGGCCAATTCCATCGCCACGGTGGTGTCGACCCGGGTGCTTTCGCCGCGGGTGGCCGTGCTCTGGGCGGCGTTCTTCAACTTCATCGCCATGTTCATTTTCGCCCCCCGTGTGGCCGACACCGTTTCAAAAATAGTGAAGATCGTGCCGTCCGACCGGGACTTCCTCGTTGTCGTCCTCTCCGCGCTCATCGGCGCCGTGGCCTGGGACCTGATCACGTGGTGGCTCGGCCTCCCCACCAGTTCCTCCCACGCCTTGATCGGCGGTCTCGCCGGGGCGGGCGTGGCGCACGGCGGATGGTCGTGCATCCGGTGGGAAAAAATGTGGGCCACGATCCAGTTCATCCCCCTGGCCCCCATCATCGGAGCCCTGCTCGGGTTCACCATCATGGTGGCCGTCTACTGGATATTCCGCAGGTGGCGGCCGTCGGAAGTGGACCGCGTGTTCCGGAGGGGCCAGCTCGTCTCCGCGGCCCTGTACTCGCTGGGCCACGGCGGAAACGACGCGCAAAAAACAATGGGGCTGATCGTCGCCCTTCTGGTCGCCGCCGGCAGGTTCGATTTGGAGACGCAGTTGTCCTTGGCACGCTGGGACACGGCCTGGATCATACTCGCCTGTCACGCGGCCATGGCCTTCGGCACCGCCATCGGCGGGTGGCGCATCGTCAAGACCATGGGGCAGAAGCTCACCAAGCTCAAGCCGGTGCACGGATTCTGCGCCGAAACCGCCGGCGCCGTCACCATTTTCGCGGCCACCCACATGGGCATTCCCGTATCCACCACGCACACGATCTCGGGCGCCATCGTCGGCGTCGGCTCCGCCAACAGCCGCTCCAGCGTCAAATGGGCCGTGGCCCTGAACATCGTGGTGGCCTGGGTGGTCACGATCCCCGTTGCCGCCCTGATCTCAGCGGGCACTTTCGAAGCGCTGATCCGGCTGATCCGCTGATAAAAACAGAGACCTGAAAGGTTTTCATTAAATAAAATTCAAAGTTCAAGGTTCAAAGTTCAAAGAAAAGAAAAAAGCCGCAAGGTTCTGCTTGCGGCTCTTTTTTATTTTTCGGGAGGGTGGGGACGGGGAACTTTAAACATTGAACTTTGAACTGAATTACCGAGCCGGCCTCCAGGTCTGCTCCTCCGCGGCCGAATTCCCGGATGGCGCGGGAGCCGGACCCGCGGACCGGCTCTTCAGCGTCCGGTCCGTGTCGAGCGCCGCGTCCAACAGCTTTTTTCGGTTCGGACGGACGGGTTCGGCAATCAGCTCCGGCACATTGAACGTGTACAGATGCGACCCGTAAAAGCCCGGATCCTTCTGCGGGAGCACGAACGGCTTGGAAACCGCGCCGTCCGGATCCACATGCGCGAAATACGGTCTGGCCAGAACACCGTCCCCCCGCTTGCTGCTGAACACGAACCAGCGGCTGCCGGATGACCAGGAATGATAGCTGTCAGACTGCCCGCTGTTGCATTCGAGCCGCCGGAAGGCTCCGGTTTCCAAATCCATCAGATACAGGTCCGTCCCGGGCCGGTAGATGGAAAAATTGCCGTACTCGCAGAGGCAGAACAGCAGAAAACGGCCGTCCGGCGACACGCGCGGATGTGTCGCGCTGAGCCCGGTCCGGGCCGCGGCCAGCACCGTGACCGGCCGTCCGAACCGGCCCGTTCCCGGATCAAAGGGCACTTTCATCAGGTCGTATTTGATTCTGCGGTACGTGTGCCGTTCGAAGAATCCGGTCGTGTCATAGGCCGGAGCGCTGCAGAAATAGAGGGTGCGGCCGTCCGGCGCCCACGCCGGATAGGTCTCGAGCCGCGCGGGATCCGCGATTTCCGGCGGAGCGGCCACGACAGCGGAATCGATCCGGCAGACGGCCAGATCCGAGGTCAGGTCGTACACGTCCCGGTTCGGTCCGGCCGTGTGGAAGAATTGTTTGACCTTCATGTTCGCGAAAGCGAGGGTCCGGCCGTCCGGGTGCCAGGACGCGTACGCCGCGGCCGCCGGGACCGATTCCGTCCGCGTCGTCATCAGCCGGGTCCGGCCGTCCACCGTGAGGAGCATGGCCGTGGACGGCGCGCCGCGCAGGTGCGCGAGCCAGCGGTCCGTCCGGTTCCCGTGAAAGGTGTGGCAATTGAAGCAACCGTCCCCCATGGCCCGGTTGTCCAGAATGACGCGTTCCCTGAAACTGCCGAGGTCCCGCTCGACGACGGACAGACGCTTCCAGAAAACGCACACCGGCGGCATTTTGCGGTACACGAGAAAACCGTCGATGGAATCGCGCGACACGCGGTTGACGATGGGATCGAATCGCCGCCACAGGCCCGACGAATCCAGAACCGTGACGGAGAACCGGACGTCACGGCCCCGGTTTGCGGCAAGCAGGCGGCGCCACGGACCTGCCGGGAAAATCACGTCCCGGCCCCTTCCCCGGAAACGGAATCCGGTCCCCTCCGCGCCTTCCGCCTCGACCCGGAAGGCTTCGGCCTTTTCCAGCAACCGGAAATTCAGCGGCGCGAGGTTCGGCGGGATTTCGATTCCGGAATAATCCGGATCAATGAGCGGCGGCCGACGGAGGGCCTGAACCGCGTCCGGGTCGGGCGAGGCGCATCCCGCCAGAAATAAAGCCGCCAGCAATCCGGCCGCGCAGAGCGGCCGGCCGTATCGGAAGGGACGGTTCATCGGGAACCCCTGTTTTCGGATGAGCGCGCCGGCGCCCGGCGTCCGGCCGCCTGGCGGGAAAACGCGTAATACCAGTATGTGCCGCCGAAAGAATCACGAAGATCGGCGACGGCCGCGGCCCGGTCTCCCCGGTGCCGGCCGAGAATCCGGTTGAATTCGCCGAACCGCCGGACCGTTTCAGGCGCCACGGCCCGCGTCTCCGGCGGCGGCTCCTTTTCCCCGCTCAAGGCCCATCTCAGCACGAGCGCCTCCTCCACATGCCGCGGAATCCGGGGATATCCGAGGCCGCGGAACGCCCGCACGAAATCCGGCAGATCCTTGAGACGTCCGGCCAGAAGATCGGTCGCGACGCGGTATTCGAGCGCCATCCGGTTGTCCGGATGGTCGCGGAGAAGGCTGTCCAGCTCGGCGGACGTGTGCCCGTTGAACGCGATGAAACCCGTCCGCCCGGGAAAGGAGCGGCCGTGCCGAACGGCCGGATCGGCCTCTGCGGACGCGGAATCGCGGAGCATGCGACGGATCGCGGCCGCATCCCCGCGGAGAAACAGGCCGCGGTCCATGCGGTTCAGGCAGACGACGGCCGCGGCCGTGTCTCCGAGAACGAAATGCGCGAGGCTCAGCCGTTTCAGGTTCCATGGAGTCTCTCCGTCCGTGCTCAACGCCTCCATCGCCCAGCGCCGCGACTCGTCAATGGAGCCCAAGTCCCAGCAGAAGTCGCTCTCCTGAAGGGGCGCGGAATCGCTGAATTTCCTCGGGAGCGTGAGCCCCGCCGGTCCGAACGGCTGAGGCAGGGTGAACAGATCATCCAGCAGACGGCCCGAATGATACAGGGCCCGGTTGGCCTGAAAAGTCACGGTCAGCGGGGGCCTGGCCTCTTTCGACGCCAGCCTGAGGATTTCCTCCCATTGCCTGAAACGCGCCATCCGGTCCACGGTCAGCACGAGACGGTTGTTTTTCTCGATGGGGAATACCGCGGCCGCTGCGGCCAGAAAAGTCAGCGCGGCTGTCTGCAGACAGAAGCGGAGACGGGGCGACCGGATGCGGAACCGTTCCGGAATCAATGACCGTCCGTTCAATGCCGGTGTCTGCAGAAGCAGGAGAATGGGAAAGAAAGCGGCCAGAAGAACGGAACATGCTGTCGCCATGGCCGTTCTGTCGAAATCCAGCAGGGACAGCCACGCCGCGGACGGATCGAGGATGAAGAGATACCGCGCCGCGGGCGGAATCAGAACCGCTGCCGCGGTCATGACCGCGGCCGCGGCCGGCCGTTTCGCGTGAACCCATTCCATCAGGACGCAGAACACGGCAAAAAGCAGGAAAAAGCCGGCTGCCAGATAATACAGAACGGGAATGAGCGACAGATAAGCGGCCAGCCTGGGCATCCACTTCGATGGGACCCGAGCGAACGCGGCGGACGCGGCCAGGACGGCCAGCAGACCCAGGTCCGCGGACAGGGGAACCGTGTAGCAGGCGTGAAGACCGGTCAGCAGGGCGGCCGGAACGAGATGAACCCACCCGCCGCGGGTCGAAGGCCGCAGCCCGCGGATCAGCGCCGCGGTGAGTCCGGCAGCGGCCCAGGCCAGGGCGGTGAGCAGCGCCGCGCCTGCCGCCGGATAAAAAAGCGCCTGGCTGAGCAGTCCCGAAAGCCATTCGAGAGGACCGCCGGGGCGGCTCAGGAAACCGGCCGCGAAATCGGAGGCGAGCAGGAACACCGGCGACTGCCGGTGATGGATCAGCGAAGGATCGACACGGAGAAGCAGAATCAGGAAGAGCGCGGCGAAAAACGCCGCATCCCGGAACCGAAACCAGAGCGATGGAACCTCAGCGTGCGGCTGCGCCGCCGGGCGACGGGTTTTCATGGGTTCTCCCCGATGCAGGACAGTGGATTGAGTTCATTGAAATGCCGTGAGGCGTCCGTGCGCCGGATCCGGAGAGGCGGCGTTCACGGGAGCGCTTCGCCCACAACCCCTCCCCCGGCCGTCCGGGCCGTGACGCGGACGGGAACGAGGCGGTTGATCCGGTCCCGCGCGGCCGCGGCCTCCACCCGGACATATTCGGAGGAAAAACCGGACAGAAATCCGTTCCGTCCGCCGGGTTCGAACAGGACCTCGACGGTCCGGCCGACACACCGCTCCGCGAACGCCCTCCGCTTCCGCTCGCCGACCTCGCGCAGAATCCGGGCGCGCTCGATTCGGACGCCGGCCGGCACCGGACCGGGCATCCCGGAGGCGGCCGTGTTCCGCCTGGGGGAAAACGGGAAAACGTGCAGGTAGGTGAACGGCAATGACTCGATGAACCGGACGGTTTCCATAAAATGCGTTTCGGTTTCGCCCGGGAACCCGGTGATCACGTCCGTGCCGAGCCCGAAAAAATCCATCCGGTCGCCGATGGACCGGACCCGGGCGGCGAACGTCTCCGTATCGTACCGCCTGTTCATCATCCGGAGCACGGCGTCCGAACCGGACTGCAGGGACACGTGAAAATGACGGCAGATCCGGCCGTGCCGGGCCACCGTGTCGAGAAGGGCCTCCGTGCACTCGTCCGGATCCAGGGAGGTCAGGCGGATCCGGCCCATTCCATCCGCGCGGGCGAGCCGGTCGAGCAGTTCGGGAAAATCCGGTTTCCCCGCCGGGAAGTCCTTCCCGTAGTCTCCGATATGCGTGCCGGTCACGACAATTTCCATGAATCCGCGGCGCGTCAGGGCTTCGGCGTTCGGGATCACGGCGCCGGGCGGCTCGCTCCTCCCCGGTCCCCTCGCGGCCGGAACGACGCAGTAGGCGCAGTGACGATCGCATCCGCTCTGGACCTTGAGAAACGCGCGGGTCCGGCCTCCCGCGAGGGGTTCCGGCGCGGTTCCGGCCGTCTCTTCCGCGCATCCGGCGGCCCGCGCGGCCGGATCGGACACCGCGATCAGCGGGACGCGCCGTTTGGCCGTTCCTTCGATCAGGTCCGGGAGCCTGAACTTGTCCGCCGTCCCGACCACGTAATCCACCCCCGGGATCGCGGCCAGTTCGGCCGCGGACACCTGGGCGTAGCATCCGGCCGCCACGATCACCGCGCCGGGATTCAGCCGCAGCGCGTGGGTCACCGCCTGGCGGCACTTGGCGTCGCTCCGGCCGGTCACCGTGCAGGTGTGGATGACCGCCACGTCGGCGGCTTCCCCGGGGCCGGCCACGGCCCAGCCCCGCCGGAGAAACCGGCCGGCCAGGTCGTCCGTCTCCGCCTGGTTCAGTTTGCACCCCAATGTACGGAATGAGACAGTGGGCATCACGGCCTGAAACAATTTGGAGTTGGACCCCGGCGGATCCAACTCCATGATGCCGGTGCGGAGCGCGGGGCGTTCAGCCGGATCCCCGCGTTCCGCGTCCAACCACAGGACGGTCCGCCGTCCGTCATTTCACGCGGCCGGCTCGCCCTCAGGGGCCGCCTCTTCCGCGGCCTCCCCGGCAGGCGCGCCGCCGGTTTCCTCTTTCTTCCTGCCGGCTTTTTTCTTCGCCGGCTTGTCGGCGGAGGCCAGGGAGATCTCGCCCAGCGTGGCCGGCGCGGCGTTCGTGTCGAGATAGGCCGACACGTCGACCGATTCGGCCGTCGAGGCTTTCTGCTTCTCCACGTCGAGCAGTTTCTTGCGCGAAAGGACCACGCGCTTGTTCTCGCGGTCGAACTCGATCACGATGAGCTGGATCTCGTCGCCTTCCTTGAGATTCTGCTGGATGCGGGCCATGGAGTTTTCGGGCATCTGCGACAGGGGGACGAATCCCTCCAGCCCGAGGGGCAGTTCGACCACGAGGCCCTTTTCCATGAACTTGGTCACCTTGACGGGAGTGATGGTGTCGACCTTGTAGGTCTCCTCGAACGCGGCCCACGGATCCTCCGTGAGCTGCTTGTAGCCGAGCGACAGGCGCCGTTCGGCCTTGTTGATCTCGAGCACCATGACGTCCACGTCCTGGCCCTTTTTCAGGACCTCGCTGGGATGCTTGACTTTTTTGGTCCAGGACAGATCGGATATGTGGATGAGGCCGTCGATCCCGTCCTCCATCTCCACGAACGCGCCGAAATTGGTGAGATTGCGGACGCGCCCCTTGATGCGGGTGCCGACCGGATACTTGACCTCGATCTGGTCCCACGGATCGGGCAGGAGCTGTTTGATGCCCAGGGAGATGCGCTTCCGGTCCTTCTCGATGGAGAGGATCTTGACGTCGATCTGGTCCCCCACGTTGAGGATCTTGGAGGGATGCACGACGTTCCGGGTCCAGGACATCTCGGACACGTGGATCAGGCCTTCGACGCCCTTCTGCAACTCGACAAAGGCGCCGTAATCCGCGATGGAGACCACTTTTCCCTTCACGACGGTGCCGACCGGGAACTTCGTCTCGATGTTCTCCCACGGATGGGCCTGGAGCTGCTTCATGCCGAGGGAGATGCGGTCCTTCGCCTCGTTGAAGTCGAGAACGACGACCTTGATGCGCTCGTCGAACTTGACCACCTCGGAGGGATGGTTGATGCGGCCCCAGGAGAGGTCGTTGATATGGAGCAGGCCGTCCACGCCGCCGAGATCCACGAACACGCCGAAATCCGTGATGTTCTTGACGGTTCCCTCGCGCACCTGGCCCTTCTGAAGCTCCTCCAGGATCACCTTGCGCTTCTCGGCCATGCTCTCCTCGAGTATGGCGCGCCGGGAGACGACGATGTTCTTGCGCAGCTTGTTGACCTTCACGATTTTGAACTCGAACATCTGCCCGATGAGGGCGTCGAAGTCGCGGACCGGCTTGACGTCGATCTGGGAGCCGGGCAGAAACGCGTCCACGCCCATGAGATCGACGACGATGCCGCCCTTGATCCGGCGCACGCAGCGTCCCTGGATGGTCAGCCCCTGGTCATGGATGTCGATCACCCGGTCCCAGGTGCGCATGAAATCGGCCTTCTTTTTGGACAGGATCAGCTGGCCGTCGGAGTCCTCCATGGAATCGAGGAACACGTCGACCCGGTCGCCCACCTTGACCACGGGAGGCATTCCGAATTCCTCGAGCGGAATCGTGCCTTCCGATTTGAACCCGATGTCGACCACCACCTCCTGATTGGCGATGGCGAGCACGCGTCCGGTGACGATCTGCCCCTCGTCGATGTCCTTGAGGGTGCGTCCGTACAGTTCGCTGAATTTCAGGTATTCCTCTTCGGAGTAGCCCAGGTCCTCCGCCGCCCGCTGCTGTTCCGCCGAGAAGGCCGGTTTCACGGGCTGGGCCGAGGGATCGATCGGATCACCTCCTTCGCCGGACGGTGCCGGCGTCCAGTTCGGGATGCCGGTCACTTCGTCTTGGTTTGTTTTTTCAACATCCGCCATAAAAATGGTCCTCCTTTTCTATTTTTCAACCCTTTCGGGCTGTTTCCGATCTCTTCGAGGAACAGGCGCATCTCGTCTAGCTGCCAGCGGGGCGTCGAGGCGCCGCCGGAAATGCCGACATGGTGGCCGTTCTTGAACAGGGCGCGCTTCAGTTCATCCGGCGCTTCGATGAAAAAGGTGTTCCGGTTCTTCGCACGGGCGGTCTCGTACAGAAGCCGGGCGTTCGCGGAGCTCCGTCCGGCCACGAGCACGACGAAGTCCAGCGTCTCGGCGAAGGCTCGGATGTCCGCCTGCCGGTTCTTGAGAAAGCGGCAGGTCGTGTCCGCGATTTTCAGCCCGGGGACACGCTTGGCTAGCACGCGGCGGACGGCGGCGAAAAGCTCGGGATCCACCGTGGACTGGGCCAGCAGGAGCGTGCGGTTTTCCACGTCGAGCATCGCGGCCGAGCGCGCGTTGGTCGCGACCGCGCCGTTCTCGCCGGCCCGCGCCATCAGCCCCTTGACCTCGGCGTGGGCGGGATCGCCCGCCACCACGATCCGCCATCCTTCTCGGACGTGCTGCAGAACCAGGTCCTGGGAATGCCGGACGATGGGGCAGGTGGCGTCGACGATTTTCATGCCGTATTCACGGGCCCTGGCCACCAGCGTTTCGGATTCGCCGTGCGCGCGCAGGAGGAGCGACTGGCCGGCCAGAAGTTTCCGCATCCCGCGGTCCGAAAAATCCTCGGGCCGCACGGGCCGGAGCCCGAGCCCCTCGAGCCGCTCCACCTCACGCCGGTTGTGGATGAGTTCGCCGGAGGAGAACAGGGTCTCCCCCCGGCGCAGCGCGTCTTCGGCCAGCGCGATGGCCCGTTCCACGCCTGGACAGGGCCTGGCCTTCGGGTCAACTGTGACGACCATCCTGGAGTTCCTTGATTCGGGTCATGGTGTCTTCTCCGATGCGCCGGTGCCATTCCTTCACCGACATTCCCCGGGGAGGCGAGGCGGGAACCGTGAACGGCTCCCCGAACCGGATTTCCACGCGCCTGAGTGGAAAGTGGCGGAGGAGCTGGAACGTTCCGGACAGGTGCACCGGCTGTATCGGGCATCCGGTGCGGGCCGCCAGCATGCCGACCCCGCGCCGGCCCTGCTGCAGGCGGCCCGTCCTGGAGCGGGTGCCCTCGGGAAACAGGAGCAGGGGCTTTCCGGACTCGAGCGCCTCGACGGCCGCGCGCAGCGCGCCCGTGTCCGCGGAGCCCCGGTGCAGGGGAATGCTCCCGAGGTGCCGGAGCAGGCGGGCCAGGAGCGGATTCCGGAACAACTCGGCCTTCGCCAGAAACGCCAGCTGCCGGGGGCAGGCGAGGCCGGCGAAAACCGGATCGTAGTTCGCGCAGTGGTTCACGGCCACGATGACGCCGCCTTTTTCGGGGAACCGCCCCTCGCCGCTCACGCGCACCCCGAAGAAGGCGCGGAGCAGCGGAAATCCGAACGTGTACACGGCCTGGTAGAGCGCGTTGTCCGGAAATCTACGCGCCATCGCGTTCCTCCTGTTTCCGGCGCACGGCTTCGAGAATGAGGCCGACCTGGGCGTCCAGCGTCAGCCCGGTGGTGTCAATCGTGACGGCGTCCCCGGCGGGCCGGAGCGGGCTGTGCTGCCTCCGGCTGTCCCGGAGGTCGCGGGCCTCGATTTCCTCGGCGATGCGCTCGACCGGGACCGAAATGCCCCGGGCCTCCTGGTCGCGCTTCCGGCGCTTCGCCCGCTCCTCCAGCGTCGCGGTGAAATAGAATTTCAGGTCCGCGTCCGGAAAAACAACCGTGCCCTGGTCCCGGCCGTCCGTGATCAGATTGCCCCGTTCGGCGAAGGCCCGCTGGAGCGGGACGAGCGCGTCGCGCACCCCCGCGATCTCGCAGACCGGCCCGACGGCGCGGTCGACTTCCGGCGTGCGGATGTCGGCGGTGACGTCCCCGCCGTCGAGGAGCACGCGCAGTCCGTTTTTCTCGGGAATCAGGTCGATCCGGCAGGAACGGGCCGCATCCGCGATGCGTCCGGCGTCGGTCAGGGGGATCGATTCGCGGAGCGCCTTGAGGGCGACGGCCCTGTACATCGCTCCGGTGTCGAGGTAGAGCCAGCCGAGCCTTTCGGCGGCCAGGCGGGCGGTGGTGCTTTTCCCGGACGCGGCCGGTCCGTCAAGCGTGACGACGAATCCGCGTTCCGGGGTTGGAGTGAGTGGGCGGATAATGAACCCGGTTCGGTTAAGGGTGAATCATGAATGATGGACGGTCATCCACCATGTCTCTCTATTTACTGTTCCGAGTTCCGGGTTCCGGGTTGATCGCCTTCTCGGAAATCCGGATGTTCTTCTTCGACTCGGAACTCGGAACTCGAAACCCGGAACCTCTTTTCAATCGTTTCGGGTTGAATGGTTTTCTGATTCTGAGACCCTTCTTCGACCCGGAACCCTGAAAGCGAAACGGCTCAGTTGCCGGTTCCGGTTTCGGCAGGGACGGTTTCCCTGTGACCCGGATTTCCTTTTTCGACTCGGAACCTGAAACCCGGAACTCGGAACCGCTTGGCGCCTTTGAACTTTGAGCCTTGAACTTTGAACTTTTTTCTGCGGCCGTAAGCCCCACGGCCCGGTACAGCATCCGGATCTCTTCCGGTTTCAGGTCCCGCCACTCGCCCAGCGCCAGTCCCCGGACGGTCAGACCGCCGAAATTGACGCGCGAGAGCCGCCGCACCGTGAAGCCGAGGGATTGAAACATGCGGCGCACCTGCCGTTTCTTGCCCTCGTGAATCCGGACCTCGACCAGTGTCTTGGCGCCCACCCGCCGCACCGCCCGGGCCTCGCCCCGCGCCACGAATCCGCCCTCAATGACCACGCCCTTGCGGAACCGCTTCACCGCGTCCTCGCCGAACTGCCCCGGCACCCAGGCGCGGTAGAGCTTGTCGATTTCGTACCGCGGATGGGCCAGACGGTGCGCCAGCTCCCCGTCGTTGGTCAGCAGCAGAACGCCTTCCGTGTCCAGATCGAGCCGGCCGACCGGGAACAGGCCGTGCGGTTCCCCGATGAGATCGAGCACCGTTTTCCGGCCCTGGTCGTCCCGCACCGTGGTGACCGCGTCCGCGGGCTTGTTCAGGAGAACGTACCGGAAGTGCCGCGCCGGGTGGAGGATTTTGCCGTCGATTTTCACGGCATCCTCCCCCACCTTCACCTGGACGCCGAGTCGATCCACCGTGCGGCCGTTGACCGAGACGCGGCCCGCGGCGATGCAGTCATTGGCTTTCCGTCTCGAAGCGACGCCGCACAGGGCCAGGTATTTATTGAGCTGCATCGGTCTCCGGCCGGGACAGCGGCACCGCCTCCGGATCGCCGGAAGCGGACGCCCCGGGCCGTTCATCCGCCGGGCCGTCGGATGGCGCATCCGTCAGCGCATCCATGGACGCGTCCGCGGACGGTTCGGCTTCGGAAGCCCCGGCCGCGTCCGGCGTTTCCGCGGAGGCGGATCCGGACCCAGGCTCGGCTTCCGCCCTCCGCGCATCCCCGCCGCCGGTTTCACCGGATTCCGCCGGGTTCCCGGCGGCCGGGCCGTCTCCCGGTTCGGGCAGGTCGGCGAGGAGGTTCTGCTGAACCCCGCTCTCCTTGAACAGCTCCTCGAGCTCCTTCGGTTTCGGCAGGTCGGAGATGTCGTTCACGCCGAAATACCGCAGAAACTCGCGCGTCGTCTTGTACAGGAGGGCGCGTCCGGGTCCGTCGTCGCGGCCGGACAGCGTGATCAGTTTCCGCTCGAGCAGGGTGCGGATGACGCCGTCGCAATTGACCCCCCGAATCGCCTCGATGTCGGGCTTGCCGACGGGCTGGCGGAAGGCGATCACTGAGAGCGTTTCCATCGCGGCCTGCGAAAGCTTCTGCTTCAGCCGGCCGGCGAACAGCTTGCGCACCCAGGACGTGTAGTTTTCGTGCGTCACCATCTGGTAGCCGCCGGCCACGTGGACGATCTGAAAGGTGCGGTCGGTCCGCCGGTACTCCGCGTTCAGCTCGTCGACGGCCCTCACCACGTCCTCCGCGGTCGTCTCCTCGACGGTGGCGCGGATCTGGTCCGCCGGCAGCGGGATGTCGGACGCGAATATGAGCACTTCCACCACCTGTTTCAACTGCTCGAGCTGCATGAAACTGAAATCCTCATCTCATTTCAGAATGCCCGTCCGGCGCCGGAGGGACGCCGGAGGACGCGTTTCCGCGGACCCGGCCCGTCAGGCGGGCGTCCCGGCGGCCTCCCCTTCGATCGGGGCGTCCCCGGCCGTTTCGATCGCGAGCTGAACGGCCGGCTCGCGCCGCATGATGAATATCTCGCCGAACACGTCGGACTGGCGGACGCTGATCCGCCTGGACTTGATCAGCTCGAGAATGGCCATGAAGGTCACCACCATGATGATGCGCTCGGTGATGGGCGACAGCAGGTCCCGGAACAGGACATGGTCCTTTCCGGCGACCGCGTTCAGCACGTACTCGATCTGCTCCTCGATGGTCACGCCGATGGGCTTGACCTCGTGGTACCGGACCTTGGGCATGTTCGAGAGCACGTCCCGGAAGGCGGACAGCAGGTCGAACATCGTCATGTCCTTGAGAACGACTTCCTTCTGGCGGAACGGCTTCTGCCACTCGAAGTAGGACCGGTGGAACACCCGGCTCTGCCGCTCCTCGTAGCTCTGCAGGGACTCCGCCACCTCCTTGTACCGGCGGTACTCCAGCAGCTGGCGGACCAGGTCGGCGCGCGGATCCTCTTCCTCCGCCTCCTCCTCCGGGGCCCGGGGCAGCAGCATCTTGACCTTGATCTGGATCAGGGTCGCGGCCATGAGGATGAACTCGCCGGCCACCTCGAGATCCAGCTCCCGCATCAGGTCCACGTAGGCGAGGTACTGCTTCGTGATCTGGGCGATCGGGATGTCGTAGATGTCGATCTCCTCCTTCTTGATCAGGAAGCAGAGGAGATCGAGGGGTCCCTCGAAATTGGGAAGCCGGACCCGGTAGCCGTCGGAACGATCGGCGTCGAGGGTGAAGTCTACCCCATGCGCATCGCCTCCCGGACCTCGCCCATGGTGGCCTGCGCCGCCTGCCGCGCGCGCCGGTCGCCGTCCGCGAGGATGTCGTCCACCAGCCCGGGATCGGCCTCGTAACGCGCCCGTTTCTCACGGAAGGGATCGAGAAAACGGTTGAGCGCCGCCGTCATGCTTCTCTTGTGCGCCACGCATCCCAGCCGGCCGCCGCGGCACTCCGCTTCCACCGCGTCCGCGTCGCCGGGCTGGAACTTCCGGTGATACGCCATCACCACGCAGCCTTCGGGGTGGCCGGGGTCGCTGACGCGGATCTTCATCGGGTCCGTGTAGGCCTGTTTTAGCTTCGACTCGAGATCGGCGGCCGAGTCGGAAAGGCCGATGCTGTTGTCGAGGGACTTGCTCATTTTCTTCCCTTCCAGGCCGGGCAGGCGGGCGAACCGCGTCAGCAGGGCCTCCGGTTCGGGAAAGACGGTCCCGTACAGCGTGTTGAACCGGCGGGCGATTTCGCGCGTGATCTCGACATGCGGCACCTGGTCCTCGCCCACGGGGACCGCGTCGGCCTTGTAGATGAGAATGTCGGCGGCCTGGAGAACGGGATAGCCGAGATGCCCGTACACCATGGATTCATCGAGGCCTAGATCGCGCGCCTGCTCCTTCACCGTCGGGTTTCTCTGGAGCCGCGGGACGGTGACGAGCATTCCGAAAAGCAGGGCCAGCTCCGCGTGCTCCTTCACGTGCGACTGGACGAACAAGGTGCTCTTGACGGGATCGAGCCCGGAGACCAGCCAGTCAATGACCATCTGCCGGCTGTTTTCGGCGATGCGCGCGGTGTGTTCAAGGTCGGTGGTCAGCACGTGCCAGTCGGCCACCATGTGAAAGCTGTCGTATTCGTTCTGCAGGCGGATCCAGTTCTCCAGCGCGCCGACGTAGTGGCCGAGATGCAGGCGGCCGGTGGGTCTCATTCCGCTCAGGATGCGTTTTCGGGTCATGTGTTCCGGTCAACTCATGAACAGATAGGGTTTCCAGCGCTCGTCCGGGATATGCGACTGTGTCTGGATGAAGAACAGGTATCCCGGCTTGCGCGGCTTGCGGAGCAGCTGCATGCCGGCTTCCTGCGGCGTCCGGTTGCGCTTGCGGCTGTTGCACAGGGAGCAGGCGCAGACCAGGTTCTCCCAGGTGTCCTGCCCGCCCCGGTCACGCGGGACCACGTGATCCACCGTGAACGGGCTCTTCTCCGTGCCGCAGTACTGGCAGCGGTGGTTATCCCGCTTGATGATGTTGTTCCGCGACAGCAGAATGCGTTTCCGCGGCACGTGGATCAGGCGCGACAGACGCACGATGCTGGGCAGGATAAAGCATTCGCTCACCGAACGGACCGTCCGGTCGGAGCTTTCGATCACCTCCACCTTGCCCAGCACCTGCAGCACCACCGCCTTCCTCGCGCTGCAGATGGAAAGCGGTTCGTAGTTCTGGTTGAGAATGAGAACCCGGCCTTCGAGCATACGGACATCCGCCGCTGACGGTCAAACGGATAAAAACTCCTGTTTTTTTAGAAACAAGGAAGGAAAGTTAAGAATAATTAGTAAATTTCGCAAGGTATTTTTACCCGAATGGACAAGTTGGTTCCGCAACTCGGACCCGAAAAAGTGCAATTATTCGCATTTTACGGAAAATTATTACTTGACATTATCTATATTATCGATTATATTCATTCTTCATTTTGGGGCGTAGCATAGCTGGCAATGCGCCTGGCTGTTAACCAGGATACCGAAGGTTCGAGTCCTTCCGCCCCAGCCACAGGAGCCTGAGGAATGAGTCGACCGATTTCGCGTCCGCATCACCCCCATCACCACGAGAGCCACCGCTGTCGCGACGGGAAGGGTGCGGCTTGACCGCCGAAGGCTGAACGCAGCTTCAAACGCCCTCCCGTTCCGGTGGGCGTTTTTTATTGCGGCAATTTTCATTATTCGAATATTTTTCGTATATTACAAGACTAACCGGAAAGGATGAACCGGGCATGCCCAAACGCGTACTGAAAATCGGCCTTCCCAAGGGAAGCCTGCAGGAAGCCACATTCAAGTACTTCGCCAACGCGGGGTTCCATTTTTCGACCAACACGCGTTCCTATTTTTCGTCCGTGGACGACGAGGAACTGCAGGGCATTCTGCTCCGCGCGCAGGAGATCGCCACCTATGTCCAGGACGGCGTGTTCGACATCGGCCTGACGGGAAAAGACTGGGTGCTGGAAACGGGCGCGGACGTGGTGGAAGTCGTGGACCTGCTCTATTCCCGGCAGAGCCTCCGGCCCCTCCGCTGGGTTCTCGCCGTGCCCAACGATTCCCCGATCCGGACCGTGCGGGATCTGGAGGGCAAGCGCATCGCCACCGAGGTCGTGCAGCTGACCCGGCAGTATCTCCGCGAGAAGGGCGTGCACGCCGAGGTGGAGTTCTCCTGGGGCGCGACGGAGGTGAAGGCGCCGCTCCTCGTGGACGCCATCGTCGAGGCGACTGAAACGGGCGGCTCCCTCAGGGCCAACGGCCTGCGGATCGTGGACGAACTGGTCGTCTCCACCACGCGTCTGATCGCCAACAAGGAAAGCTGGAAGGACCCCTGGAAACGGGAGAAAACGGAAAATCTCGTCACCCTGCTTCAGGGCGCCATCGCGGCTGAACTCAAGGTCGGCATCAAGATGAACGTGGAGACCGACCGGCTGGACGACCTGGTGAAGATGCTGCCCGCCATGAAGAATCCGACCATCTCCCACCTGTACGACCCGAAATGGGTGGCCGTCGAGATCGTCGTAGACGAGGCCACCGTGCGCGACCTGATCCCCCGGCTCCGGCGCGCGGGCGCCCGGGACATCATCGAGTATCCTTTGAACAAGGTCATTCCCTGAGCGGAGAACCGAGATGATCGAGATCTACGAAGGCGGACGGATCGACGTTTTCCTGAAGCGGTTCGAAACCCGCCGCGAGGAGACCTCGCGCGAGGTCCGGAACGCGGTCCAGGACATCATCACCGACGTGCGGAAACACGGCGACGAGGCCGTCCTGAGGTACACGCGGGAATTCGACAAGGTGGAATTTCCGGAAAGCGCGATCCGCGTCCCGGAACGGGAGATCCGCGCGGCCATGGAGGCCGCGGACCCGGCTTTCATCGAGGTGCTCCGGCGTTCCGCGGAAAACATCCGCCGTTTTCACGGAAGGGGGGCCCGGCGGTCCTGGATCGAATGGGAATCGGACGGCGTGATGCTGGGGCAGCGCGTGCGGCCCCTGGACCGGGTCGGCGTGTACGTGCCGGGCGGGAGGGCCGCATACGCTTCCTCCCTGCTCATGGCCGTGGTGCCCGCCCAGGTCGCCGGCGTGCGCGAAATCGCCGTGGTGTCGCCGCCCGGTGCCGACGGGCATCCGCATCCTTCGATCCTCGCGGCGGCCGGCGTGCTGGGCCTCACGGAATTCTACCGCGTCGGCGGGGCGCAGGCCGTGGCCGCGCTCGCGGCCGGCACCGAGACCGTTCGCCGCGTCGACAAGATCGTGGGCCCGGGCAACCTCTACGTCGCCGAGGCGAAACGCCAGGTGTTCGGCACGGTCGCGATCGACATGGTCGCAGGCCCGAGCGAGGTGGTGATTCTGGCCGATGAAACGGCCGATCCCGCCTTCATCGCCGCGGACCTTCTGGCCCAGGCCGAGCACGATCCGACCGCGTCGTCGGTGTGCGTCACGCCGGACGCGGGCCTCGCGGAAGGCGTCCGGAAAGCCGTGGCGGAACAGGCCGAGCCCCTGCAGCGCAAACCGATCGTGACGGCCTCGCTCCGGGTCTGGGGCGGCATTCTCCGCGTGGAGTCCATGGAACAGGCCGTGGAGATGGTCAACCGGCTCGCGCCCGAGCACCTGGGCATTCACGCGAAGAACGCCTGGGAACTCGTGGAATCCGTCCGGCACGCCGGCGCCATTTTCCTGGGAGACTGGTCCCCGGAGACCGTGGGCGATTACTGGGCGGGCCCGAACCACATCCTGCCGACCAACACGACCGCCCGGTTCTCCTCCCCGCTGGGGACGGACGACTTTCTGAAGACGAGCAGCCTGATTTCCTGGAGCCGCCGCGCGCTCCGGCGGGACGCGGAACCGATCATGAAATTCGCAGCCATGGAGGGCCTGGACGCCCATGTCAACGCCGTCCGAAAACGCGTCGAATAAGACGGCCGGAACGGGCGCTGACCCGGTCGGTCCGCGGCCGGGTTCCCCTGTCGAGAAGGCGCTCGGCAACATCCGGCCCCTGGTCCGGTCGCTGAAGGGGTATCCCGCTCCGCCGCAGGGCGAGATGATCGCCAAGCTCAACCAGAACGAGAACCCCTACGATGTGCCGGCCGAATGGAAGGACGAAATACTCGAGTCCATGCGCAGTCTGGAATGGACCCGCTACCCGGTCTACGATCCCCCGGAACTGAGGGAAAGACTGGCGGCCCGGCTCGGCGTGGATCCGGACCGCATCCTGCTGGGAAACGGATCCAACCAGATCCTGTTCCTGCTGGGGACGGCGCTCCTTTCTCCCGGCGACCGGGTGGTGATCGCGCCGCCGACTTTCTCGCTGTTCGAGACCTCGGCGCGGATCGCGCACGGATCCGTGGTCCCGGTGGATCAGAATCCCGATTTCTCCGTGGACGGCCCGAAAATACTCGCCGCCGCGGAGAGCGCCCGCCTGACCTTTCTCTGCTCGCCCGACAATCCGACCGGGCACACCGTGCCCCTGGAATTTCTGGAACAGGTGTGCGGCCGCACGCCCGGCCTGGTCGCCTGGGACGAGGCGTACGGCGAGTTCTGGGGCGAGACCGCGGTGCCCCTGATCGACCGGCATCCGAACCTCGTCATTCTAAAAACTTTCTCCAAGGCCCTGGGACTGGCGGGCCTGCGGATCGGATACCTCATCGGCCACCCGTCCGTCGTGGCCGAGCTGAAGAAGGTGAACATTCCCTTCAACGTGAATCTGATGAGCAACCTGACGGCCCTCAAGCTCCTGGACCGGCCGGAATGGATCGAGGAACAGGCGGCCCGCATCGTCTCCGACCGGAACCGCCTGTCCGAGGCGCTCCGCGCCGTCCCCGGAATCACGCCGTTTCCCAGCGCCGCGAATTTCATCCTGATGCGGACGCCGGACGGAGAGGCTGTTTTCAACGGCCTCAGGGCCGAGGGCATACTGGTCCGGCCCGTGGAGGCCCACCCCCTGCTGAAGAACTGCCTTCGCGTGACCGTCGGCAAGCCGGACGAGAACGAGGCGTTCCTGGCGGCGCTGTGGAGGGTGGTGAAGAGGATTCGGAACTAGATTGAGTTCCGAGTTCCGGGTTCTGAGTTCCGGGTTTAAACCTCCCCTGACTCGGAACTCGAAACCCGGAACCCGGAACAGGAGAATGGAAGATGTCACGTTCAGCTGAAGTCTCCCGTAAAACCAAAGAGACCGACATCACCGTCCGTCTCTCGCTGGACGGAACCGGCGCGTCGCGCGTCACGAGCGGCGTGGGATTCTTCGACCACATGCTCGAGTCCCTGTCGCGCCACGGAGGCTTCGATCTCGACGTCGAGGCCCGGGGCGACCTGCAGACCGGAGACCACCACACGGTGGAGGATGTCGGGCTGTGCCTCGGAGAGGCTTTCCGGAAGGCCCTCGGGGACAAGCGGGGCATCGTCCGGTTCGGCTGGGCCTACTGCCCCATGGACGAGGCGCTGGCGCGGGCCGTCGTGGATCTCTCCGGCCGTCCCCACGCGGAATGCGGATTCGCCGCGCCGTTCTCGGACATCGGCAATTTCCGCGGCGATTCGGTCATCGAGTTCTGCCGCGCCCTGTCGAACGCCGGCGCCTTCACGGTCCACCTGGACCTGATCCGCGGCGGCAACATCCACCACAGCCTGGAGGCCCTATTCAAGGCGCTCGGGCTGGCCCTGCGCCAGGCCGTTTCCGTCCGTCCCGGCGACGCGGCGGTCCCTTCGACGAAAGGCACGCTGTAGATGATCGTGGTCGTGGATTACGACGCGGGCAACCTGCGCAGCGTGACCAAGGCGCTCGAGTCGCTGGGCGCGGAAGTCCGGGTTTCGGGAAGCCCGAAGGACGTGGAATCCGCGGACAAGATCGTCCTGCCCGGCGTCGGCGCTTTCGGAAAAGCGGTCCGCTCCCTGGAATCCAAATCCCTGCTGGCTCCCCTGGCCGATGCCGCGGCGCGGGCCGCGTCCGGTGGCCGGCCGTTTCTCGGCATCTGCCTCGGCATGCAGCTGCTCTACGAAGCCAGCGAGGAGGATCCGGGAATCCGCGGCCTGGGCGTTCTTCCGGGGAAGGTGGTCCGTTTCGCCCCGGGCCGGAAAATACCGCACCTGGGCTGGAACACGGTGTCCGTCCGCGGCGAATCGCCGCTCTGGGACGGAATTCAGGACGGATCCTTTTTTTATTTCGCGCATTCCTTTCATGGTGTCCCGAACGATGCCGGGGTTGTGTCCGGTGAAACGGGGTACGGCGTCTCCTTCGCCTCCGCGGTGCGGAAGAACCGCCTGTTCGGCATCCAGTTCCATCCGGAAAAATCCCAGGCCGCGGGCCTCCGGCTCCTGTCGAATTTCACGGGCCTGTAGGAGCGAAATGGAGATCATACCCGCCATCGACCTGCTGGGCGGCCGGGTGGTCCGCCTGACCCAGGGACGCGAGGAGTCGGCCGTCGTGTACTCGGACCGGCCGGAAGAGGTGGCGGCCGCCTTTGAATCGGCCGGCGCGGACTGGATCCACGTCGTGGACCTGGACGGCGCCTTCGGCCGGCCGGGCGTGAACGCCGCGGCCGTGGAGCGCGTCGCCTCTTCAGTGCGGGCCTCCGTGGAGCTCGGGGGCGGCATCCGGGACCGGGATCGAATCCGGTTCTGGCTCAACCGGGGCGTGGGCCGCGTGGTCCTGGGCCTGTCTCTTATACACATCTCCGAGCCCACGAGACAGCGCTGTGTATCTCGGATTCGGGGTTCTGCTTGAAAAT
>JAUCQC010000039.1 GCA_030372965.1 bacterium | reverse complement strand
TTCGGAACTCGTCGGCAGCGTCAGATGTGTATAAGAGACAGCGAGGAAACCTCTCCGCGTGACACCGGTTTTCAACCGCGCCGTCCTTCTCCCCGTCCGTCCGGGATCCCGTTGGATTCGATCGGGGATTGCATGGGAACCTACCTCGGCGGCAGGGTGTCGGGCCGGGCCTGTTTCAGCGCGGCCCGCACCGCCTCCTTCAGGCTGTTGCAGGACAGCGTTGCGCCGGTGATGCCGTCGACTTCGGCGGAACCCTTCTCCTTCATGAGCTGCGGAAGCCGCCGGACAACCCGATTGTAATAGCTTGGCGTGCCCTTCGCCTTCAGAACCTCGACGCAGGCCAGTCTGCCGTCTTCGATGTGCACGGCCACGGCCATGCCGGTCCAGCCCGGGCTCTCGGCCCTGTAGTCCCCGTCCCTGAGGTTCGGGGCGGAAGCCGCCGGTGATTCGTGAACGGTGTCCGCGGAAACGGAACGGACCGGATCTCCGGCCGGGTCTGCCGCGAACGCCGCGGCTGAACCGGCCGTCCACAGGGCGGCGGCCGACAGCAGCCGGAACAGGCCGGGTTGCTCTTTCAGGCTTCTCATGGCCGGCTCCGGTTGATCACCCATTCCGTGAACAGGCCGATGGCCGCGCCGGTCAGGGGAACCCAGGGGGCCAGGGACCTTCCCCAGGCTCCTCCGAGCAGGGCCAGGCCCGCGGCCAGGGGGATATTGAACCCGAGCCCGAACACAAGGCCTTTGACCCACCAGGACGCGGACCACTTCTCCGCCCCGATCGCCGCGCCCATGAGGGTCTGGACGAGGACGATGGCGCGAACCGCCCACGCGGAGATGTCGTTCGTGACGCTCCAGGCCGCCACGTAGTCGCAGATGCCCAGAAAGAGGCCCCACCCCGCGCCCGATTTCACGCGGGGCCAGAGGCCCGTTTTCATTCGGTTTTCCATGCTTGCCTTTGTTTTATCGATTGGATGCCCGAACCCGTTCCGGCCGGCCGGGCGGGGCCGTTTCGTCGCGCGGGGCCGGGGAACCCGGTCCGTCGATCCTCGTCCGCCGAAATTCCCTTATTTCTTCGATTCCGCCTTTTCGAGAAATGGTTTGAACAGGTCGATCGGAAGCGGGAACAAAGTGGTCGAGTTGTTCTCCGCCGCGATTTCAACCAGCGTCTGCAGGAAGCGGAGCTGGATGGCCGTGGGCACCTTGCCAAGCACGGTGGCCGCGTCCGCCAGCTTCTGCGAGGCCTGCAATTCGCCCTCGGCGTGGATGACCTTGGCCCGGCGCTCGCGCTCGGCCTCGGCCTGGCGCGCGATGGCCCGCTTCATCTCGTCCGGAAGGTCGATGTTCTTGACCTCCACCAGCGCCACCTTGATGCCCCAGGGGCCCGTGTGCTTGTCGAGGATTTCCTGCAGTTTCTCGTTGATCTCCTCGCGCTCCGACAGGAGCTGGTCGAGCTCGAACTGGCCCAGCGTGGAACGAAGGGTCGTCTGCGCGAGCTGGGAGGCCGCGTACAGGTAGTCCTGCACCTCGGTGACGGCCTTGTTCGCGTCGATGACGCGGAAATAGACGACGGCGTTGACCTTGACCGAGATATTGTCCCTCGAAATCACGTCCTGCGGGGGCACTTCCATCGGGATGGTGCGAAGGCTGACCTTCACCATGCGGTCGATGACGGGCCAGATGTAGACGATGCCGGGGCCCTTGGCGGTGTGCGTGAGCCGCCCGAGCCGGAACACCACGCCGCGCTCGTATTCGCGCAGGACCTTGATGCCGTTGATCAGCACGAGCACGACGAACGCGATCAGGAGCAAAAGGAAGTTCATGTCAGCCTCCGTATTGAATGAAAGGACGGACGTTACCTGGGTTTGACTTTCAGGGTCAGGCCGTCGACGTCTGTGACCTCGACGGTTTCTCCCTTGCGAACCTTTCGGGTGCTCACGGCCCTCCAGATTTCGCCGTGCACCGCGACGGGGCCCTCCGGGTCGAGTGTCCGGAGCGCCTCGCCGGTTTCGCCGATCATGCCCCGGCGTCCCGTGACCGGCTTCAACCGGTGGGTCCGGTAGGCGGCGCCGAGCGCGAGCAGGAAGAAGGCGGCGGTGAGCAGCGCCGCGAAGAGAATCAGGCTGAGGGAGACCCGGAAGACCGGCGTCTTGAAGAGCATCAGGGAACCCAGCACCATGGACACGATTCCTCCCAGGGCGATCAGCCCGTGGCTGTTGACCTTGACCTCGAGGAAGAAAAAGAGGAGCGCCAGCAGGATCAGGAGCACGCCGGACGCGTTCACCGACAGCACCTGCAGGGCGAAGAACGCGAGAATCAGAAAGATGCCGCCGATCACGCCCGGCAGGATGGCGCCCGGATTCGACAGCTCGAAGAACAGCCCGTAGATGCCGAGCATCATGAGAATGTAGGCGATGTTGGGGTCAGAAATCTTGTCGAGGATGCGGTAACGCCAGTCCATGGCCGAATGGCGGACCCGGGCGTCCTTCGTGTGGAGAGTCCTCTCTGCGCCGCTGTCGAGCTTGACCGTCCGGCCGTCCAGCCGGTCCAGGAGATCGCCGAGGTCTTTGGCGATGATGTCAGCGACTTTCTTCTCGACCGCCTCGGTTTCGGTGATGGAAACGCTCTCCCGCACCGCCCGCTCAGCCCATTCCGCGTTCCGGCCCCGCTTCTCCGCGAGGCCCTTGATGTGGGCCACCGCGTCGTTGGTGATCTTCTCCATCATGGTTTTGGAGGAATCCTGCCCGCCCATGGCGACCGGGTGCGCGGATCCGAGATGGGTGGAAGGCGCCATGGCGATGAGGTGGCAGGCGTAGGAGATATAGACGCCGGCTGAGGCGGCCCTGCCTCCGCTCGGAGAGATGTACACGATGACAGGCACCAGGGAAGCCAGTATGGACTTGTCTATTTTCCAGGTGGCTTCCATGAGACCGCCCGGCGTGTCCATCTGGATGATCAGGCACTCGGCCTGGTTGTCTTCGGCCAGACGGATGGCTTCGTCTATGTATTTGGCGGTCACGGGAGTGATCGCGCCTTCGATCTTCAGAACTTCAACGGTATTCGCGGCCCCGAGTCCGGCAACGCCGAGCAGGAATAAAGCGGTCAGGAACCCTCTGAAGACCCCAGAATGCTTTAATAATCTCATAGATAGGCTCCTATTCCCATACCATTGAAT
>JAUCQC010000038.1 GCA_030372965.1 bacterium | reverse complement strand
GCGTCAGATGTGTATAAGAGACAGCAAAGCGCCAGCGCCGCGGCCATCATCCGCGTGTGTCGTCGGCCGGCCGAGATCCGCCCCCGGACGGCACGGGGACATTCAAATCGAATGCGCAATTCCTCTCCTTCAGTCGGGTTCCGTCGCCGTCGCCCGGCGCGGACGCCGGAGGGGCAGTCCGGCTCCGCCTACCGGTTCTTCTCCGCGAGATCCTTCTGCAGCCTGCGGATGACACGTTCTGAAGTGCGGACCGCCAGGGCTTCCAGGCCGTCCGCGATCTGGTCGGCCGTGAGCTTGGACAGGGAGACCATGGTGAAGATGTTGTTCGCCGCGTTGGGCAGGCCGAAATAATCCCCGGAAACCGGGATTTCCTCGTCAAAGCAATGCCGCCAGACCTGCCTGTTTTTCCCGTTCTCGATCAGCGCGACTTTCGCCTCCATCTTGAATTCCACGCCCGATGTCCAGGACTTGGCGCGGATGCCGTATTTCTCGATCTCGATGTCGAACGTGTAATCCGATTCCCGCGCTTCCCGGACCGGCCGGAATCCGAAGGCTTTCGCGCCGCGCTCCAGCGTCTCCTCCTCCAGCACGGCCGGGATGTCCACCAGGTCCATGGCGCTGTCCACCTTGGCGCGCGTCCGGCCCATTTCGATCTCACGGGCGATGCCGGTGCCGATATTGAAAACCGCCTGGATGGGATTGTCGAAATCCGTGTCGCCCCAGTGGTCGGAAAAGACCTGGGCCGGCGGCGGCGGCTGAAGACGCGACGAAACGGTCCGCTCCTCGAACCGTTGGCCCTGGAGCTGGTTCATGGAGCAGCAGCCGGCGATCAGCAGAACGGGAAGGAATGCGGCGGGGATGCGCAGCGTGCGAAACATTTTCGGTTCCAATGGGCCCTCCTTCGTGCTTCGTTTCAGGTTCCGGGGTGACGGCCGGAATCCGCGTCTCCGGCGGGCTTGCGGCCGTGATTCCCTTTTCGCGCCGACCCTTTGATCAGCGGAGCAGTGTCATCCTGCGGGTTTGGACCGCGTTTCCCGAGGCCATCCGGAGCAGGTAGGTTCCGCTGGCCAGGCCGGACGCGTCGAAAACGACTTCATGGTCTCCCGGCGCGCAGGGACCGTCGAACAGGACCGCCGTTTCCGCGCCGGTCAGGTCGAACACTTTCAGCGAGACGGGCGCGGCCCTCGGGACAGTGAAGGTGATCCGCGTCCGTGGATTGAACGGATTCGGAAAGTTCGGATTCAGGCGCATGCCGCCGGGCGGTCCGGAGGGGCCGTTCACGCCCGTGTTGAGATCGGCCGTGAACGTCGTGACGCTCGACGGCTCGAGGGTCGCGGTGAAGGCGCCGTCCGCCGCGGACAGACCGTCCCCCCGGACGCAGTTTTTCGAGGCGGTCGTGACGTAGGGCGTGAACAACATCCCTGACGCGCCGCCGCCGGAGACGCGGAACGTCTGGGTCGCGGCGGTCGACCGCGTGTTGACGACGACAATCACCAGCCTGGAGCCGCCGCGGTAGGCGGTCGAGTAAACGGCCGTTCCACCGCCGGACACGGCGGGAACCCTGGTGAACCCGGGCCGCACGAAACGGGCCCACTGCGACATCACGTATCCGCGGCGCGACACGCGGCCGTCCTCCAGAATCGGCCCGTAGTACCGGACGATGTACCACCAGACATAGGCGTTCATGCCGGCATTCATGCAGTCGTGAATCTGCTTGCCGGTGGCCAGCACCTTCGTCCAGGTTGTGTCCGTGTCGAGATACTCGGTCATCCACAGCTCCTTCCCCATGCGCTGCGCCAGTGGGTAGGGCGCCAGTCCACCGCCGTACAGGTGGCCGCCGATGATGTCCACGTTCGCGGCCGCCTCCGGATCGTTCAGGATCGCGTCCGAGATGGAACGGTTGAAATTGAAGGATTCAGGGACGATGAGCCTGGCTCCCACGTCCCGGCCGTGCTCCTTCACGAACTTCAGCATCTGGGAGGCGTCCCAGTCGCACGACTCGTAGGTGACCGTGATGTCGGGTTCGTTCTGGACGGAGACGGCGTAAATCGGCGCGCCGTTGTCGGCCATAGTCTGGACGAAGGAGTGCAGGTGGTCGGCGTAGTCCGGGTACGCGCTCTCCTCGAGCTCGCCGCCCACGACGTTGTTGTTGGTTTTCATCGAGGCCGGCGGCGACCAGGGGGAAGCGATGAGCGTGACTCCGAGGGAGACGGCCCGCCGCGCGGTCCGGACATTGGCGCTGAAGGCCTGCGGGGTCGATTCGCTCGGAATCCGGAGTCGCAGGATGGACAGCCCGACCTGTCCGTCTTCCGTGCCGAAGGCCGTCTCCGCCTGGTCCGCGGTCATATCGGGCCGCCAGTTGAGGATGTTCGCGGCGCCGTACCCGCGTATCAACTGCAGGCTGCTGTCGCACAGCACCACGGTTTCACCGGCGGTCAGGCGCGCGGCAGCCAGGAGAAGAACGCATGCCGCGACGCGGCCGGCCCTGTTTTCAACCCGGAACCGGCCGCCGCTCAGGCGCAAGGTTTTCTTTCTCATTTCGGGACACTCCTTCCCTTCTCGCCCGCCGGTCCGGGCTCATCTGGCCAGCAGCATTTTTCCCAGCCGCTTCTGCCCCGCCGCCTGGACCGAAAAAAGGTACACGCCGGAAGACAGGCCCTCCGCCGTGAAATGAACGCTGTGCTCCCCCCGCTCCATGCGGCCCGGCCGCAGGGACCGGACCTCCCGGCCCCGCGCGTCGAACACCCGGATTTCCACGTCCGCCGCGTCTTCAAGCTCGAAACGGATGACCGTGCCCGGATTGAAGGGATTGGGCCAGTTGCCGAGCAGGCGGAAGGCGGCCGGAGTGCCGGATTCGACGACGCTGGGTCCGGGTTTATCCGTGTAGGTGATTTCCAGATAGGGCCTGTTGCCGTCGCCGTACTCGCTGGATTTCAGGCCGATCTCAGTCTGGCCGCTGTTCATCACCAGCAGACCGTGATTGGGCGTTTCGCCGTCCGCCCATTCCTGGACCAGTCCGGTGACGTCCGCGGCCGGGTAGAAGGCGTGGTCCCAGTCAGAGGGATCGGGCTGGTGGGCGATCCGCGCCGCCGGCGCGCCGAAATCCGCGTCCCCTCCCGGCGTCATCCACGGCACGCCGTCCGAAGCGTTGATCCAGGTCGCTTCGTATTCCGACCAGGGCCTGGTGACCGCGAAGATGTCCAGAAATTCGTCCGGATGGTAATCGGACTGGTTCCAGACGTAAAAACCCAGGTCCGCGGAGAGGATCCGCTTGCCGGTCAGTCCGGAAGGCAGGTTGAACCGGATCAGCATCCGGTCGATTTCACCCGGACAGCAGTCGCCGCCGTTGTTCGCGTTCGGATCGCCCGCGTAGATGAAGGTGTCGTCCACTTCATCCGTGTTTTCAAGCCGGACCGTCTCGGGCGTCAGGTCCGGGTCGAGCGTCGTCGCGGACGCGGGATCCGAAAGCCCGGACTCGTTTCCGGCCGCGTCCAGAGCCGAGACCCGGTATTCATAGGAGGTCAAGGGGGCCAGGCCCGTGTCCGAGTATCCTGTTTCGGACGTCTCGGCCTCGAACTCACCGTTCCGGTACACCCGGTACCCGCTGACGGATGAATTGTCCGAGGACGGATCCCAGGACAGGTCAATCCGGGTGGAGGACACGGGGTTCGCGGACAGTCCCTGCGGGGTCGAGGGCGGCTGATGGTCCGACGGGAGAGTCGCGGAAGCGGGCGCGCTGCGTCCCGACTCCGTGCCCGCTCCGTTGACCGCGCTCACCCGGTATTCAACGGTGGCGCCCGGCACGCCGGTCAGGTCTGAATGGGACGTGGAAGCGGTCGACGCAAGGAATTCCCCGTCCCGGAAAATCCGGTACCGCGCGACTCCCGATTCCGGGTCCGCGGAGGCATTCCAGGAAAGGTCCACCCGCGTTTCGCTTACCGCATCGGCACGCAGGCCCGTCGGAACCGAAGGCGGTGTCGGGTCCGGTTCCGCCCCGGCCCATCCGGCCAGCCGGGCCCACAGCCACCACACCGCGTAGGCCTTCATGTTGGCGTTCACGGGCTCGGTGTGCGCCGCGTCGCAGGGGTACCAGTCCACGCCTTCGATGTGCGCGGCCTGCCATTCCTGCGCCCAGTTGCCTCCGTCGTAATAGCATCCGTCGTCCACGTGCCGGTCCCCGAAATAGTTGCCGTCCGGATCGTAACACTCGATGTCGTAGAAGTCGAAGAGAACCTTTTCATTCTGGATGCAGTAATTCCGTATGGTCTGGTTGTTCCGGTGCAGGTCGCCCTCCAGGCCGGACCCGTCCGCGTGGCCGGTCATGTACACGAAAGTCACTCCCGGGTAATCCTGTTCCAGCCGGTTCATGTCGTTCAGGTACTGGTTATACACATCCGAAGTGGAGTAGCCGGACAGCTGGCCGCACCACGCCCACATGATGACGTTGAACTGCGGCCGGGCCGAGCCCCGGCCCTGGGTGT
>JAUCQC010000037.1 GCA_030372965.1 bacterium | reverse complement strand
GCATACGAGATACACAGCGCTGTCTCGTGGGCTCGGAGATGTGTATAAGAGACAGGCCGCGGCTGTTCCTATCGGTCCTGGAGCCGCTTTTGGCTCTTCAGAGTTGTGAGGTCAATCGAATTGACGTTCCTCGTTTTGACCGCAATTCAAGCATGGCCTGTTCCGGTTTGATTGCAATTACATATCCCCCGCCTGAAAAAATCAATGCTAATGAATAATTTTTTTGAAGTCAAGGGGGAAAAAACAAGTCCGCATTGTTGCGGGCAATGCGGACTTAAGGGGTTGTGAAGAAAGGAGGTTCTTGCTTCTGGTTATAGGATAGGCAAATGGAATGCCAGAATGGATGATTTTTGTATGTGATTATAATTTATACTTTTACGTTTGATGTCATGTATTCAGGACTTATTTCAAATTGTAATATTTTTAAACAATACGAAATATTAATTACTTTTTGAAATAATTATGACAGAAAAGACACAATTCACATAAAGAAGTGAAATGTCCAAATTTTTAATATGAAATTAGCGATTTTTCAAATCCTTTTCTGAAATCTTTCGCATCAGCCTGGATCCGTCCGCTCACGCATTTACCTATCCCGCGCAACGGGACGTACAGATGGGGCCATCAATGAGCCCCCGTTTTTGCGGGTGCTGAAACCTCCTGCGTCCGGTGTTGTGAGAGCGTCATGCAACACAGAGACAGGAGTGTCCCGCGGAGCGGGACCAGGTGATTCGACTCGTTCGAAATTGCGGGTCCGCCTGGGGTCCTTCGGAGTTGTCTGGCGCGGAATCCCGTTCTGCCCCGGTTTCTCCCATATTTTCAATCCGCGTCGATCCGATTCTTCCGTGTCGACGCGTGTTCCATTTATTTTCTCCTGACTTGACAATAAATACAGAATTCCCTAACTTTCAATGAGTTACTCGCAAATCCCGCCCTTCGCATTCCTAATGACGAGGAGCCCATGTCGCGTCCTGTTCTCGATAAAGTATACAATCCCCTTGAAGTGGAATCCCGATGGTACCAGTACTGGATGGACAACCGGCTTTTCCACGCGGACCCCAAAAGCCCGAAACCCAAATACACGGTGATGATCCCGCCGCCCAATGTGACGGGCATGCTGACCATGGGGCACATACTCAACAACACGCTCCAGGACCTGCTGGTCCGCTGGAAGCGCATGGACGGATTCGAATCCCTGTGGATGCCGGGCACGGACCACGCCGGAATCGCCACGCAGAACAGGGTCGAAGCCGCGCTCAAGGCCGAGGGTCTGACGCGCCACGACCTGGGCCGCGAGAGGCTCATCGCCCGCGTCTGGGAATGGAAGGAAAAATACGGCGGCATCATTCTTCAGCAGCTTCGCAAACTGGGCGCCTCCTGCGACTGGGAGCGGGAGCGCTTCACCATGGACGAGGGGCTCTCCAGGGCCGTGCGCGAGGTGTTCGTCCGCCTGTATGAAAAGAAACTGATCTACCGCGGCCGCCGCCTGATCAACTGGTGCCCGCGCTGTCAGACCGCGCTGGCCGACGAGGAAGCCCCCGCCTCGGACGTCAACGGAAAGTTCTGGACCATCGCCTATCCCCTCGAGGGATCGGACCAGGTCATCCGGGTCTCGACCACGCGGCCCGAAACCCTGCTCGGCGACACCGCGGTCGCGGTGCACCCGGACGATGACCGCTACAGGGCCCTGGTCGGGAAAACGGTGATTCTGCCGCTCATGAACAGGCGCATCCCGATCGTCGCGGACGAATACGCCGATCCGGAGAAGGGGAGCGGCGCGGTGAAGATCACGCCGGCGCACGACTTCAATGATTTCGAAGTGGGCCAACGGCACGGCCTCGAGGCGATATCCGTCATCGACGACCGGGGCGTGATGAACGCCAACGCCGGACCGTACCAGGGCCTCGACCGGTTCGAGGCGCGGAAGCGGATTCTGGGCGACCTGGCCGGCAACGGCCTGCTCCTGTCCGACGAGCCCCGGGTCACGCCCATCCCGCACTGCTACCGGTGCGCCACAGTCGTGGAGCCCTTCCTGTCGGACCAGTGGTTCGTGAAAATGAAGCCCCTGGCCGAGCCGGCCCTTGCCGCCGTGGAGCAGGGCCGCGTGCGCTTTCATCCGAAGCAGTGGGAGGAGACGTATTTCCACTGGATGCGGAACATCCGCGACTGGTGCATCAGCCGCCAGGTCTGGTGGGGCCACCGGATCCCGGTGTGGACCTGTGAAAACGGGCACATGTCCGTGCACCGGGAGGACAACCCCGCGGCCTGCCCCGAGTGCGGCGGCCGGAAGCTCGAACAGGACCCGGACGTGCTCGACACGTGGTTCTCCTCCTGGCTCTGGCCGTTTTCAACGCTCGGCTGGCCGGAGCAGACCGACGACCTGAAGGCGTTCTTTCCCACGGATTCCCTCGTGACGGGCCCGGACATCATCTTCTTCTGGGTCGCGCGGATGATCATGGCCTCGCTCGAGTTCACCGGCGACGTGCCGTTCAGGGACGTGTATTTCAACGGCATGATCCGCGACCTGACCGGCCGCAAGATGTCCAAATCGCTCGGCAACTCGCCGGATCCCATCTGGCTCATCGACGGCGCGGACGCGAAGACCGTGGGCGAATTCGCGAAGCAGAACCCCTCCTACAAGGCCGGCGTGCCGGCCTACGGCGCGGACGCCATCCGTCTGACCATGGTGTTTCAGACGCCCCTGGGCGGAGACGTGCACTTCGACCACCCGCTGGTGGAAATGGGGCAGAAGTTCGCGAACAAGCTGTGGAACGCCTCGCGCTTCGTGATGATGAACCTCGGCGAGAACCAGGTTCTGGAGGATCCGATCCGGGCCGGCGGCGCCCGCCCGTCCGACCTCGCGGACCGCTGGATTCTCAGCCGGCTCCACGCCGCCGCGGGGGAAATCCGCTCCGGTCTCGAACAGTTCCGGTTCAACGAGGCCGCCCAGGCGCTGTACCGTTTCGTCTGGTCGGAGTACTGCGACTGGTACCTCGAGCTCGCGAAGCCCAGGCTCTACGACGCGGCAAATCCGGCGGCGCAGGCCTCGGCCAGGGCCACGGCGCTCCACGTCCTGGAATCCATACTCCGGCTGGGCCATCCGTTCATGCCCTTCATCACCGAGGCGATCTGGCAGTCCCTCCCGGTTCCCGCGGACCCCGGGGCCCGGGTCCGGACCATCCTCAACCGGCCCTATCCGAAAACCGATCCGGCCTTTGCGGACGCGGAGGCCGAGGCCGCGGTCGGCCTGATACAGGAGGCCATCGGCGCGGTGCGCAACATCCGTAGCGGCCTGAACGTGCCGCCGGAGAAAAAGGCCGGCCTTATCCTGAGGGGCAACAAAGAGAAGTGCCGCCTGCTCATGGCGAACGCGGCCTATTTCGACAAGCTCGCGAACATCGAATCGGTGATTGTTCAGAAGGGCGGGGAAAAGCCGGCGGGCGCCGCGGCCGGACTGATCGGGGACGTCGAACTGTTCCTTCCGCTCGGCGGGCTCATCGACCTCGCGAAGGAGAAGGAGCGGATCTCGAGGGAGATCGGCCGCATGGAGGGCCTTCTCAAGGGACTTCAGGGGAAGCTGTCCAACGCCGATTTCATCGGCCGCGCGCCGCAGGAGGTCGTTGAAAAGGAGCGGCGGAAGCAGGCGGATTTCGAGGAGAAGCTCGCGACGCTGAGAAAACAGATGGAGACTCTGGGATAAAATTAGAGTTCAAAGAAAAAGTTCCGGGTTCTAAGTTCCGAGTTCCGCGTTTCCGAAGATTTGAGCTCGTTGAGATCAACGTCATCCCCGCTTTCGTGGGGATGACATTGTGTTAAGTGATGGGCAAGGATAAATATTTCTTAACCCGGAACCCCGAACCAAAGAATGTCCGAAAGGCTCTCTGAGAAGCGCGAGCCATCTCGGACCTACAACTTCTTTGAACTTTGAACCTTGAACTTCTTAAGCAAGGAGCCGCCCATGCACCTGATCGCCATTCTGTCCGCCTGCGTCGTGCTCGGGGCTGTGTCGTCCGTAACCGGCCAGTCGGTGTCCGTCACGGTGTACAACCAGAACCGGGCCGTGGTGCGGGAGGTCCGGAGCATGACCATCAAGACCGGTCAGTCCGTGGTTTCCTTCAGGGACGTGGCCGCGCGCATCGATCCGACCAGCGTCCATTTCAAGGCTGTCGCGGATCCCGACCGGGTCCGCGTGCTCGAGCAGAATTTCGAGTACGACCTGGCCAG
This sequence comes from bacterium, assembly GCA_030372965.1. Taxonomy (GTDB): domain Bacteria; phylum Zhuqueibacterota; class QNDG01; order QNDG01; family DTFT01; genus JAFGAX01. The sequence continues at coordinate 7,685 of JAUCQC010000037.1, read as the reverse complement.
CCCGCAGACCATACTCGACAAGTACGTGGACCAGGAGATCCGCGTGCTCATGGACAAGGGTCAGGTGTACTCGGGCCGCCTGCTCAACGCGTCCGGGGACATCGTCATCGAGGACGCGGCCACGGGCGGGGTGAAGATCATCCAGCGCGGCGCGGTTCAGAATTTCGAGTTTCCCAAACTGCCCGAGGGTCTGATCACGCGCCCGACACTCGTCTGGATGCTGGACAACCGCGGGAACGAGAAGCAGGACGTGGAAGTGAGCTACATGACCGACGGCGTCAACTGGCACGCCGAGTACGTGGCCGTGACCGCGCCGGACGACAAGGCCCTGGACCTCTCGGGCTGGGTGTCCGTCGAGAACCAGTCCGGAATCGCCTTCCCGAACGCGAAGCTCAAGCTGGTGGCCGGCGACGTGAACGTCGTCCGTCCCAGGGGGATGCTGCGCAAGACCATGGCCGACGCCGTGGCCATGGCGGAGGAGGCGCCCGCCCCGCAGTTCGAGGAGAAATCCTTCTTCGAATACCACCTCTACACCCTCACCCGGCCGTCGACACTGCTGAACAACCAGGTGAAGCAGATCTCCCTGTTCCCTCAGGCGACTGTGAAGTCGGAGAAACTGTTCGTCTACGAACCCGGGCGCGAGGCGGACAAGATCGCCGTGCGCATGGAATTCAGGAACGGCAAGGCCGACGGGCTCGGCCTGCCCCTGCCCAAGGGCAAGGTGCGCGTGTACAAGAAGGACACGGACGGGTCGCTGGAATTCATCGGCGAGGATGAAATCGACCACACCCCGGCGGACGAGAAGGTGAGGCTGCTGCTCGGGAACGCCTTCGACATCACGCCGGAGCGCACGGTCAAGGACAGCCGCAAGACCGGGAACCGGTCCAGGCAGGACGTCATCGAGGTCAGGCTCCGCAACCACAAGAAGGAGGCGGTGCAGGTCACGGTTCTCGAGCGGTTCTGGGGCGACTGGAAAATCGATCCCTCGTCGCATCCTTACCTGAAGAAAAGCGCGACCTCGGCCGAGTTCAAGGTGCCGGTGCCGGCGGACGGCGAAAGCGTGCTGACGTTCACCGTGAACATGAAGTGGTGAAGGAATTCCGGAGATGCCGGAAAGGGGGCTGTCCAAAAAGCCGGATTTCATCGAAACCCGCTCGCCGAGCGGAGTCGAGGCGAGCGGTCAATCCGTCACTCAGCGTCCTTCGACTTCGCTCAGGGCGCGCGTGATTTCGGCTTTTTGGACGACCCCACTCCTGCACGCCTGGGAAATGAACGCCTTATGACGCTGCCCCCGGTCCCCGCTTCGGCCCAGCGCCTGTCGATCGACAGCCCCGTGCAGTACGTGAAGGGCATCGGGCCGAAGCGCGCGGCGGTCCTGGCCGCGGATCCGTTCTTCATCCGGACGGTCGAGGACCTGCTGTCGCACTATCCCCGCCGCTACCTCGATCGAAGCAACGTCAGCCGGATCAAGGACCTGAAGCCGGGCGACACGGCGACCGTGGTGGCGAAAGTGTACTCGGGCGGGGTGAAACAGGGCCGCACTTCGCGTTTCACGCTCCTCGTCGGGGACGACACCGGATTTCTCGAGTGCGTCTGGTTCAAGGCCGGCGCGTACCTCGCCAAGGCGTTCGAGGCGGGCCAGACCGTGGCGTTCAGCGGCAAGGTGACGCTGTACCGGGGCCTCCAGCTCGTGCACCCGGAATTCGACCGCATTTCCGACGAGGGCGAGCTCAACCCCATTCACACGGGCGCCATCGTGCCCCTGTACCCGTCGTCCGACGTCCTGGGCCGCGCCGGTCTGGACAGCCGGGGATTCCGGCGCATCCTGCATCCCCTGCTCGACGGGCTGAAAAGCCAGATCCGCGAGCCCCTGCCCGAGGCGATGCGGCTGAAACTCGACCTGATTCCGGCGGCCGAGGCGGTCGAGAACATCCATTATCCCCGCGACTGGAAGTCGCTGGAGCGCGCGAAGCGCCGGCTCAAGTTCGACGAGCTTTTCGCGCTCCAGGTTTTCCTGCAGCTCCAGCGGAAGGGACGGGAGCTCGAGAAGAAGGGCATCGCGTTCGACCGCGACGGCGACCTGGTCCGGCGATTCCTGCAAAGCCTGCCGTTCGAGCTCACCGGCGGCCAGAAGCGCGCGCTGGAGGAGATACGGGCGGACATGCGGTCGTCGCATCCGATGAACCGCCTCCTGCAGGGCGACGTGGGATCCGGAAAAACCGTGGTGGCGGCCGCGGCCCTGCTCGTCGCCGTGGAGAACGGCTGCCAGGCCGCGCTCATGGCGCCGACCGAAATTCTCGCCGAGCAGCACTTTCTCAACATCCGCGGCTGGATGGAGGCCCTGGGCGTGAAGGCGGCCCTGCTGAAAGGCGGCCAGCGCTCGATCGCCCGGCGGGAGGTCCTGGAGGGCCTGAAGTCCGGAAGCGTCTCCATCGCGGTGGGCACGCACGCGCTCGTGCAGGAGGGGGTCGATTTTCACAGGCTCGGCGTTGTGGTCATCGACGAACAGCACCGTTTCGGAGTGCTCCAGCGCGCCGTGCTCCGCAGAAAGGGGACGCACCCCGACGTTCTGGTCATGACCGCGACGCCGATTCCCCGCACCCTCGCGCTCACCCTGTACGGCGACCTGGACGTGAGCGTGATGAACGAGATGCCGAAGGGCCGCCTGCCCGTGCGGACGGTGTGGCGGGGCGAGGAAAAGCGGCAGGCGATCTACGAATTCATCCGGAGCGAGCTCGCGTCCGCACGGGCCAGGCGTATATCGTCTACCCGCTGGTGGAGGAATCCGAGAAAGTCGACCTGGCCGCGGCCACGGAGGGACACGACACCCTGTCCCGGACCGTGTTCCCGGAGTTCCGCACCGCGCTTCTTCACGGCCGCATGAAGGCGGACGAGAAGGAGTCGGTCATGGCCGCCTTCAAGGCCGGCGACATCCGGGTGCTGGTGTCCACCACGGTGATCGAGGTGGGCGTCGACGTGCCCAATGCCACGGTCATGCTGGTGGAGCACGCGGAACGGTTCGGCCTCACCCAGCTGCACCAGCTGCGCGGACGGGTGGGCCGGGGGGGGAACCGTTCAACCTGCATTCTGCTGGCCCAGTCCGGCTTCGGGGACGAGGCGCTGAAGCGGCTCAAGACGATGGCGTCGACGAACGACGGGTTCCGCATCGCCGAGGTCGACCTGGAACTGCGCGGACCGGGCGAGCTGTTCGGCACGCGGCAGAGCGGCATGCTGAACCTGAAAATCGCGGACCTGGTCACGGACCAGGCCATACTCGAGTCCGCCCGGAACGAGGCCCAGGCCGTCGTGGAAACCGATCCCCGGCTGTCCGAAACCCGGAACCGGCCGATACGCGAAATGGTATTAAAGGCGTACGGGAAAAATCTGGGACTGATCGAGGTGGGTTGAGATCACGGGAAGAATGACCACGGAAAGAAACGGAAAAAACACGGAACGGAATGCATGGTTTTTCACGACGCCCGCATGCGGCGGTGACCGTACGCGGCGGTCCTGATTTCAAACGGCGGCAGGGCATCCAGTCAGGAGGGCAACATGGCCGAGAGCAACGAGAAGCTGACAGCGCTGTTCATGCAGCTGGCGATCACGTTCCAGGCGGCGGCCTGGCAGCAGATGGGGAAGATCAAGAATCCGATCACGGACAAGATCGAACGGAACCTGGAGCAGGCCCGGTATTCCATCGACATGCTCGAGATGCTGCGCGCCAAGACCAGGGGAAACCTGTCCGAGGACGAGACGAAATTTCTCGGCCACGTGATCAGCGAACTCCAGCTCAATTTCGTGGATGAGCTGAAAAAGGACGAGTCCGCCAGGGCAGGGGCCCCGGCAAGCGAAACGAAGGCGGAAGCGAAAACAGAGGCGAAAACCGGCCCGGCGAAGGGGGAAAATCCTTGATTTCATTGTAAAAAACGACTATCTTAACTGATCGCATTCCCTTTAACCGGAGGATTTGAATGGATTTAACCGCCCAGGCGCTGAATCGGAAACTTCAGTGGATTCTCGGTGTTTTCGTGTCCCTGGTCTCCTTCATCGTCTATTTCATCACGGTCCAGCCGACCACTTCATTCTGGGACTGCGGCGAATTCATCGCCTGTTCCCGCATCCTGGGCGTCATGCATCCCCCTGGAAACCCCCTGGTGCTCCTGCTCGGACGGCTCACGACCATGATCCCCCTCTTCAAGGACGTGGGCCTTCGCATGAACATGCTGTCGGTGGTGACCTCCAGCCTGACCATCCTGTTCACGTTTCTCATCATCGCCAAGCTCATCGAGCGCTGGCGCGGGGAGCCGCGCACCTGGGAGGACAGGCTCATCGTTTTCGGCAGCGCGGCCTTCGGCGCGCTCGCTTTCGCGTTCACCGACAGCTTCTGGTTCAACGCCGTCGAGGCCGAGGTTTACGCCCTGTCCATGCTGTTCACGTCGTCCGTGATCTACCTGGCGCTCAAGTGGGAGGAGCAGTCGGCGAAGGCCAGCAGTCTCGTGCTGATTTTCCTGATCTTCTACCTGTTCGGCCTGGCCAACGGCGTCCATCTCGAGAATCTCCTGACCTTTCCCTTCGTTTTTCTGATCGTCTGGTTCCATGAGAACGTCACGGTGAGGCGCCTGCTGAACCTCGTGGCCGTGCAGTTGGCGGTCCCGGCCCTGCTCTACTTCCTCCTGTTCCAGTACAATCCCGCCACCCTCGGGTACGAGGAGATGATGAAGCGCCAGGAAGACGCGGTCTCCTTCCTGAAAATCTTCGGCCTGATCTGGCTCGCCGCGACTCTGGTCTATATGTACATCAAGGACCGCCATGTTTTCGCCGCGTGGTGGGTGCTGCCGGTCATCGGCCTTTTGAGCTATTCCCTGTACCTGGTCATCTACATCCGGGCCGGCATGAATCCGCCCATCAACGAGAACGACCCGTCGACCTGGGCCGGCATGAAGGACTATCTCGGCCGCAAGCAGTACGGCAACGAGGACATGATCCTGACCTTTCTGCACCGCAAGGCCGATTTCTGGGGCTACCAGATCCAGCTCATGTACAACCGCTATTTCGCCTGGAACTTCATCGGCAAGGGCGTCACCCTCGATTCGCAGGACCGGATCACCGAGATCATCAGCTTCCGCGGCCTGTACGGCATCCCGTTCCTCGTGGGTCTCTGGGGAGCCGTGTACCACTTCATCAGGGACTGGAAGCGCGCCCTCGCGGTGGGTGTGCTCTTCTTCGTCACGGGCTACGCGATCGTGCTGTACGTGAACCAGCCCGATCCCCAGCCGCGCGAGCGCGATTATTCCTACGTCGGGTCCTTCTTCGCCTTCGCCCTCTGGATCGGCATCGGCATGGCCGCGGTCTTCGAGTGGATTACGGACGCCCTGAAAAGCAAACCGCGGATGAAGACCGCCGCGTTCGCCGCGGCCGGCCTTCTGCTGACGGCCGCCGTGCCCCTGAACCTGTTCGCCTTCAACTACCGCGACCACAGCCGGTCCGGCAATTACGTCGCCTGGGATTACTCGTACAACATCCTGCAGACCTGCGAGCCGGACGCGGTCATCTTCACCAACGGCGACAACGACACGTTCCCGCTGTGGTACCTGCAGGAGGTGGAGGGCATCCGCAAGGACGTCCGCATCGTGAACCTGTCCCTGCTGAACACGTCCTGGTACATCCGCCAGCTGCGCGATGAGCACCCGAAGGTGCCGATCAACCTGAGCGACCGGGCCATCGACAGCCTCCAGCCCATGATCTGGCAGACCCAGGAAGTCGAGATTCCGATCCCGCCCGAGGCCGTTAAAAAGGCGAAGGCGGAACTCGGGGACACCAGCACGGTGAAGATCGGGGACAAGCTCGTGTTCGAGGTCAAGCCGACGTTCAACGCCTCGGGCACCCAGGGCATACGCGTTCAGGACCTGATGATCCTTCAGATCCTGCACGCGAACCAGTGGCGGAAGCCCGTGTACTTCGCGGTCACTGTCTCCCAGGACAATTTCATCGGCCTGGCCCCGTATTTCCGGATGGACGGGCTCGCCTTCAAGGTTCTTCCGTACCCGGTGCGCGACGTGGACGGACGGGTGCTGGAGGAGAACCTCCTGAAGAAGTACAAGTACCGCAACCTGAACAACCCGCGCGTTTACAACGACATCAACATCCTGAAGCTCCTGCAGAACTACCGTTCCGCCTTCCTCCAGCTCTCCCAGTGGTACCTGGACCGCGGGCGCAAGGCCGACGCCGCGAGAACCCTAGAGCAGATGTCGAAAATCATGCCCGAGACCGTGATCCCCTACAGCGACGAGCGGGCGGCCCTGTACATCCACAAGCTCTCGAGCGACGCGGGCGTTCCGCTCGACCTGAACGAACAGCTGAAACGCGTGATCCCTGGACAGCCGCTCAACCGGCAGGATCTGTTCATGACGGCCAATTATTTCATGTTCAACCTGCAGGACTGGGACGCGGCGGAGGGCATACTCCGGCGCATGATTCAGGCCGACCGCAACGATTTTCAGGCCTATTCGGAGATGCTCAGGCTGTACGGCCTGTCCGGACAGCACGACAAGGCGGTTTCCCTGCTCGAGGAGTATCTGACGTTCCATCCCGGAGACACCTCCGCCTCGGGCGAACTGAAACGCATCAAGGCGTCGCTGGCCCCCGCCGGAGGTGCGGAAAAGGCCCGGTAGGCGCGCCCGGTCGCGACCGCGTGCTCTCGGGAGACGTTATTTGAACCGCGTCACGGTCATCATTCCGCATTGGAACGGCGAAGGCATCCTTCGCCGTTGCCTTCTGTCTCTCCGGCGGACCCGGGGGGTGCGATTCCGGACCCTGGTCGTGGACAACGGGTGTTCGGACGGAAGCGCGGCCATGGTGCGGCGCGATTTTCCCGAAGCCGGCCTGGTCCGGAGCCCGGAAAATCTCGGGTTCGCGGGCGGGTGCAATCTCGGGCTCAGGCACGCGGACACGCCCTACGCGGCCCTGCTGAACAACGACGCGGAGGCGGAACCGGACTGGCTCAGGCGGCTGGTCGCGGCGCTGGATCAGGACGCGAACCTGGCCGCGGCCGCGCCGAAAATGCTGTCCCTCGACCGGGACGGCCGGTTCGACTACAGCGGCGCCGCGGGCGGCGAAATGGATTGGTTCGGTTTTCCGTTCTGCCGCGGCCGCATATTCGACACGGTGGAGGAGGACGAGGGCCAGTACGATTCCGGGGGGCCGGTGTTCTGGGCCACCGGAGCGGCCTGCCTGCTCCGGATGTCGGCGCTGGCCCGGTCCGGATGGCTGGACGAATCCTTTTTCGCGCACATGGAGGAGATCGATCTCGCCTGGCGCCTGCAGGCGGCCGGATACGGCGTGGCCGTCGTGCCCTCGGCCGTGGTCCGGCACCGTTCGGGCGGGACGCTCGGGAGCGAGCGGATGCGAAAGATGGTCCTGAACCACCGTAACAGCCTGGTGATGCTGATCAAAAACCTGCCGGCCGGCCATCTGGCCTGGATCCTGCCGGCGCGCCTGTTCCTCGAATCGGCCGCGGCCTTCGGCGGCCTCGTCCTCGGCCAGCCGAAACGGTTCCTGGCGGTGCCCGCGGCCGCCGCGGCCGTGATCGGCCGCCTGCCGTCCGTGCTGCGGCTGCGCCGCGAGACGCAGGCCCGGGCTCCTGTCTCTTATACACATCTGACGCTGCCGACGAGTTCCGAACGGTG
>JAUCQC010000036.1 GCA_030372965.1 bacterium | reverse complement strand
CGGAGATGTGTATAAGAGACAGGGACAGGCCGGCGCGTTCCTCCGCATGGGGCTCGGCGCCCGGTCCCTGGCCATGGGCGGAGGCACGGCCGCGCTCGCGGACGACGCGACCGCCGCGTACGGGAATCCGGCCGCGCTGGTGTTCCTCGAAGGCCGCCACATCGGCGTTTCCATGGACGCCATGTCCCTGGACCGGAAGCTCATGTCCGCGCAGTACGGCCAGTCCTTCCACGGACGGCAGGACTCCACGCGCCGGGGCGGACCCATGGCCGCGGGTTTCGCCCTGTCCTGGATCGGCGCGGTCACGGGCCGAATCGACGGAAGGGACTGGGACGGGAACCACACCGAGGACTACACGCACGTTGAGAACGCCTTTCAGCTGTCCTTCGCCCTCCAGCCCGGCCCGGCCTTGGGGTTCGGCTTCTCGGCGAAAGTGCTCTGGAGCGTTTTTCCGGGATTGACCGACCGGGACGAATCCATGGGCGCCACGGGCGTGGGTTTCGACGCGGGCCTGCGCGTCCGGCCCGTCCGCAGCCTGGCGCTGGCCGTTTCCGCGCACGACCTGCATTCGCGCTACACGTGGGATTCGCAGAAAATGTACGAACGGGGATCGCAGACCGTGTCTCCATTTCCGCTGGGATTCCGCGTCTCCGCCGCGTGGAAGGGGTGGGCGGACCGCCTCACCGCGGTCTGCCAGATCGAACAGCGGAAGGTCACGGACGCGGATCCGCCGCGCTGGCTGCCGGCCGAAGGCTCCGCCGGACTGGAGGCGGAGGCGGCGTCCGGACTTTTCCTGAGAGCCGGTGTCAACCGGGATGGATTCCCGTTCGGGTTCGGTTTCCGCAGGTCCCTGCTCGGCCGCGTCACCGGACTCGACTACGCCTACGCCCCCGACCCGGTCGCGCCGGGCGGCCGGCACGCGTTCACCTGGTCCTTTCTTCTCTAGGGGGAGGAATGAAGCGACTCATCGGCATTCTCGTCCTTGCGGCGGCGGTCGAAGTCTCCGCGTCCGGATTCCCTTCCCTGATGATGGGCGCGGACGCCCGGTTCGCGGCCCTGGGCAACGCCGGAACGGCCTGGCCCGGGGACGGTTCCGCCGGTTTCCGCAATCCCGCGCTCACGGCGGAAGGCACCCGGGGAAGCGCCGTTTTTTCGGCCCACCGGTGGATGCGCGACGTGCAGTCCGGTTTTCTGGGCTTCACGGCGCCGGGCGGAAAAACGGGGTTCGGCGGGCACATTCTGGTCACCGACATTCCGGGCATCGAGCATCGAACCGGCCCGTCCGAGACTCCGCTCGGAACGTTTTCTGCGAGCGAAATCACCGCGGGCCTTGACATCGGCCGGAAACTGACTCCGGCCTGGTCGGTCGGGTTGGGCGGCCGCGTGTATTATCAGAAGATACTCGTGGACGAGGCGTTCGGGGCCGGGGCGGACCTGGGCGTGTGCTACGCGTTCTCCCGCGTTCCGGTGCGCGTGGCCGCGGCCGCGCAGAACATCGGAACCGTGTCCAGGCTGGCGGACGAACGGATTCGCCTGCCGCTGACTTTCAGGATCGGCGCGGCCGTGCAGCTCGCGGAAACCGCGGGCGGGGACTGGCTGGTACTGGCGGACGCCGTGAAGGAGCGCGACTCCGATCTCGGCCTGGCCGCGGGCGTTGAATACGGGTGGAAGGGCGTCCTGTTCCTCCGATCCGGGTACCGGAGCGGCTTGTCCGCGCTGGGGCCGTCCGGGGGCGTGGGCGTCTCGGCCGGCCGCCTGCGTTTCGACTACGCGTTCCTGCCGCTGAAGAAGGGGCTCGGCGACTCCCACCGTCTGACGGTCGCCTGGTCGTTCTGACTCCGCCACCGCCGGAACCCGCGGTTCCGGCCATCCGAAAGAGGGAATCCATGGCGCAATACAGAATCGCCCTGCTGCCGGGCGACGGCATCGGCGCGGACGTGATGGAAGCCGCGAGAATCGTGCTCGACGCCTGCGGGCTCGACGCCGAATACCTGCCCGGCGACATCGGCTGGGAATTCTGGCGGAGCGAGGGGAACGCGCTGCCGGACCGCACCGTCCGCCTGCTCAAGGAAACCGACTGCTGTCTGTTCGGGGCCGTCACCTCCAAGCCGAAGGCCGAGGCCGAAATCGAACTCGCGCCGGAGCTCCGCGGCAAGGGACTGCAGTACCGCAGCCCGATCGTCCGGCTCCGCCAGGAATTCAACCTCCGGACGAACCTCAGGCCCTGCAAGGCCTATCCCGGAAATCCGCTCAATTACCGCGACGGCATCGACCTCGTGGTTTTCCGCGAGAACACGGAAGATCTCTATTCGGGAGTCGAATTTTTCCCGCTTCCGGAAGACCTCAAGTCGGCCCTGGTCCGCCTGAGCCCGGCGATGAAGCGTTTCGAACCAGTTCCGGCGGGCGAAACGGCCCTGTCTTGCCGGATCATCACGGCCGGCGCCAGCCGCGCCATCGTCCGGGACGCGTTCGAGTACGCGAAGCGTTTCGGGTACCCGCATGTCACCGTGGTCGAAAAACCGAACGTGATCCGGGAGACCTCGGGCCTCTTTCTGCGCGAGGCCCGGAAGACGGCGGCGGACTACCCCGGCATCGCCCTGAAAGAGGGGAATATCGACGCCGTGTGCATGTGGCTGCTGAAGAACCCGCTCGATTACGGCGTGATCGTGACCAGCAACATGTTCGGCGACATCCTGTCGGACCTGTGCGCCCAGCTCGTCGGCGGACTCGGCTTCGCGTCGTCGGGGAACATCGGCGACAAGTACGCGGTGTTCGAGCCCACGCACGGATCCGCGCCCAAGTACGCGGGCCTGCGCAAGGTCAATCCCACGGCCACCCTGCTGTCGGTCAAGCTCATGCTCGACTGGCTCGGCGAAACGGAGCGGGCCAGGACTCTGGAATCCGCCGTGGCCCGCGTCATCGCGGACGGGAAGGTCCGGACCTACGACATGGGCGGGTCGTCCTCGACCCTCGACGTGGCGAAGGCGGTCGCGGCGCTGGTGTGAGGTGTTTCGGACAGCCGTCTGCTGACGGGTCTCCGGTCATCTCTTTCTTTAATGTCATCCCCGCGGAAGTGTCTTTTTCATCCGCGCCAGCGGACGGGGATCCAGTTCTTCAAAGGATTCTTGCCATGAACAAAATCCATCTCGCGCTCGGCATCCACAACCACCAGCCGGTGGGAAACTTCGACTTCGTGTTCGAGGATTCGTACCGGAAGTCCTACAAGCCCTTTTTGGACGTTCTCGAAAGGCATCCCCGCATCCGACTGGCCATGCACTATTCGGGCATTCTGTTCGAGTGGATCCTGAAGCATCACCCGGACTACGTGGAGCGGATCCGGGCCCTGGTGCGGGACGGCCGCGTCGAGATGATCACGGGCGGTTATTACGAGCCCATCCTGCCGGCCATTCCGGACGCGGACCGGCTGGGCCAGATCGAGAAACTGACGGCCTTCATCCGGAAGCACACCGGCGACAAACCCTCCGGCATGTGGTGCGCGGAGCGGGTCTGGGAGCCGCACCTGCCGAAAAGCATGGCCGCGGCCGGCATCCGGTATTCCATCCTGGACGACGCGCACTTCAAGTACGCGGGTTTCGAAGAGAACGACCTGCACGGCCATTTCGTGAGCGAGGAAGACGGCGACACGGTCGCGCTGTTCCCCATCAACGAGAAGCTCCGGTATTTCATCCCCTTCAAGCCGCCGCATGAAACCGTCGATTACCTCAGGCGCGTGGCCGAGGGCGGCCCGAACCGCCTGGTGGTGTTCGCGGACGACGGGGAGAAGTTCGGCGTCTGGCCGGAAACCCACGCTCACGTCTACGAGAACGGCTGGCTCGAGTCCTTCTTCCGGGTTTTGGAAGAGAACGCGGACTGGATCGAAATCACGCATTTCCGCGAGGCCCTGGACCGCCTGCCCTCGCTCGGCCGCGTCTACATCCCGACCGCCTCGTACCGCGAGATGATGCACTGGGCGCTCCGCACGCCCGGGTACCGGGCGTACGAGGACTTCGAGAACAAAGTCAAGGAAGCGGGGCTGTACGACCGGTATCACATCTTCGTTCGTGGCGGGTTCTGGCGGAATTTTCTGGCCAAGTACCCCGAGTCGAACGCCATGCACAAGAAAATGCTGGCCGTGAGCCGGAAGGTATGGTCTCTTAAGAAGAAGCTCGGGCCGAAGAAATTCAAAGAGACGCTCGATCATCTCTGGGCGGGCCAGTGCAACTGCCCCTACTGGCACGGCGTGTTCGGCGGCCTGTACCTGCCGCATCTCCGGCACGCCAATTTCCGGGAATTGATCCGGGCCGAAGCCCTGGCCGATTCCGCGGCCCATTCCGCGAAGAACTGGATGGACGCGTCCGAAACGGATTTCGACGGGGACGGCCTGGTCGAAACCGTGGTCTCCAACCCCCGCGTCTCCCTGGTGCTCCACGCCAGGGGCGGCCGGGTGACCGAATTCGACGACAGGCGGTCCGGGGTCAACCTGCTCAATGTGATGAACCGCAGGGAAGAGGGATATCACCACACCCTGCGGGAAATGCACTTCCGTCAGGCGGCGCGGCATGAGGGCGAGGTCGCGAGCATACACGACCTGGTGAAGGCCAAGGAGGAGGGGCTCGAACGGCTCCTGGTCGAGGACCGGATTCCGCACGCGGGCTTCACGGACTTTTTCCTCCGTCCGGAGACGGACCTGGAAGCCTTCAGCCGGGGAGCAGCCGAGGACGCGGGGGATTTCGCGGACCGGATCCGGTCCATGAAGCGGAAGAAGCGGCCGGACGGCGCCGAAATTCTGTTCACAACGGACGGAACCGTCCGTCTGGCCGACGGTCCCGCGTCCGTCCGCATCGCCAAGCGTTTTGTGATCCCGGCGAAAGGATCGGGCCTGACCGCGGCGTACACGCTGGAAACGGACCGTGAGTGGCCCGGTCCCATGCGGTTCGGGGTGGAACTGGCCTTCGCGTTCAATTCCCCGAACGACCCGGAATGCGCCTGCGACGTGGACGGCGCGGCGCCCGAGCCGCCGTTCGTGAACGGCCGGGGGGAGAGCGAGAACGTCTCCGTCCTCCGGATGTGGGACAGGCGTCAGGGTTTCATGACCGCGTCCACCGTGGACAGGCCCGCCGGGCTGTGGCGCTTTCCGCTCGAAACCGTGTCCATGTCCGAGGGCGGGTTCGAGCGCGTGTACCAGGGCACGGTCTGCCTCTGGAGCTGGATGGTCCGGCTGAAGCCGGGCGAACCGTTCCGGGTGGAGGTCGGGTGGATGGTGGGGGCTTTCAAATAAACGTTTTCACGTTTGAACGTTGACACGTTGGCACGTTCAGACGTTCAAACATGTTAACGTTCTAACGTGAGGTTTGTCCCATGCACCCCGCAGAACTGATCGATTCCCTTGACATGAGCGCTTCCGTTCTGGAGCGGTTCGTCAAACAGATCCCGGAATTCAAGATGGACAGAAAGCGGGGGGAGGGCGTCTGGACCGTGCGCGAGCACCTGCACCACCTGGCTTTGGTCCAACCCGTGATGTACAAGCGTTTCCGAAAGTTCAAGAACGAGGAGAAGCCGGTTTTTGCCGCCTATCTTCCGGATGCCGCTGAGGAGAAGGAAAAATCCGTGAAGCGGTCCGTGGAGGAACTCGTCAGCACGTTCAGGGACTGGCGCGCCAAGCAGGTCGAATTGATCCGCTCCTGCGGACCTGAAGTGTGGACCAGAACCGGGACGCATCCGGAATACGACCTGTACACGTTCGAAATCCTCATCCGCCACGTTCTGACGCACGACGGCTGGCACATGTACCGGATGGAGGAGATCTGGCTGGCCAAGGACGGGGCGCTGACCAAATGAAAAATTTGCCGATTTTCTCCGACCCTGATCGGATAACATGGATTTCATAGACGAAGTCACATTCTGGGCCCACGGGGGCAACGGCGGACACGGCTGCATGAGTTTCCGCAGGGAGAAGTTCGTGCCCAAGGGAGGGCCGGACGGCGGGGACGGCGGACACGGCGGAGACGTCGTTCTGCGCGTGGATCCGGCGTACACCACGCTCTTCGACTACAGGCACAGGAAGCACTACCGGGCCGCGGACGGCGGAAACGGCAAGGGCAAGAAAATGGCGGGCCGCAATGGAGAAGCCGTGGTGCTTCCGGTTCCGCCGGGAACCCTGGTGAAGGACGGGGAAACGGGCGAGCTCATCGCCGACCTGACCCGGAAAGGCCAGACCGCCGTGATCGCGAAAGGCGGAAGGGGCGGCAAGGGGAACGTGCATTTCAGGACGTCCTCCATCCAGGCGCCCGAGAAGGCGACGGCCGGAACCGAGGGCGAGCGGCGCTTCATCCGGCTCGAGCTCAAACTGCTCGCGGACGTCGGCCTCGTGGGACTGCCCAACGCGGGCAAGTCCACTCTGCTGTCGCGCATCTCCTCGGCCCGTCCGAAAATCGCGGATTACCCGTTCACGACGCTCGTGCCGAACCTCGGAATCGTCCAGGGCCCGGCCGGCCGGACGTTCGTGGCCGCGGACATTCCGGGCCTGATCGAGGGCGCGCACGCGGGCAAGGGACTCGGCGACCGGTTCCTCCGTCACATCGAACGCACGGCCGTGCTGCTCTTTCTCGTGGACGCGGTTTCGGACGATCCGAACAGGGATTTCAGGATTCTGCTCCGGGAGTTGAAGGCGTTCGATCCGGCGGTCGCGGAAAAGCCGCGTCTCGTGGCCCTTTCCAAAATCGACCTGATTCCGCAGGCGGACCGGAAGGCGCTTCCCAAAAAGATCGGCGGCCGCGGCGTCCTCCGTTTCTCCTGCGTCACGGGCGAGGGCCTGCCGGAGCTGGTCGAAGCCGCCGCCGGCCTGCTCGCGGGAGAACGGTCGTGAGCGAGGTCGTCTCGATTCTGCGCCTGCTGTCGGCGCCCAGGGTCGGGCCCAGGCGCGCGCGTCTTCTCGTCTCGCGTTTCGGATCCGCGTCCGCGGTGTTCAAGGCGAGCCGGTCCGACCTGGCGGGGGTGGAGGGGATCGACGAGGCCACGGCCCGGGCCGTGCTCGGCGGCACCGACGCCCGGTTCGCGGAACAGGAGGCCGAGCGGGCCGCCCGGCACGGGGTGCGGCTCATGACCCTCTGGGACGAGGACTATCCAGAACTGCTCCGGGCCGCGCACGACGCGCCGGTTCTGCTGTACGTCAAGGGCCCCCTCGACTGGACCCGGTTCAACGGCATCGCCGTGGTCGGCACGCGCTTTCCGACTTCGACCGGACGCGAGGTGGCCGAACGGATCTCCGAACAGCTTTCCGCGGCGGGATTGACCGTGGTCAGCGGACTGGCCCGGGGCGTGGACACGTCCGCACACCGGGGCGCCCTGCGGGGCGCGGGGTCCACGGTGGCGGTGACGGGTTCCGGCGTGGATGTGGTCTGTCTCTTATACACATCTCCGAGCCCACGAGACAGCGCT
>JAUCQC010000035.1 GCA_030372965.1 bacterium | reverse complement strand
TTCGGAACTCGTCGGCAGCGTCAGATGTGTATAAGAGACAGGAAGGTGCCCGGCACTTTCCGTCTCATGCGGGCAAGATCATCCCATCCGCGAGATTCATTTTTCATTGATTTAATTGCCATTCATTTATTATATTGTCATTCGGACGGCTTGTCCTGTTCCTCCCTGAAAACAGCCTTGATCGGAATTGTCCCTTGAAGAAATCCCTGATCCTGATCCTGTTCCCCGTGCTCCTCTCCGGCCAGTCCGCGAACCTGCCCCTGGGCCACTGGGCGTACGGGTTCATCGAGCGCATGGAGGCCCGTGGCCTGGTCACCGGATTTCACGCAGGGACCCGGCCGTACAGCCGCGACCGGGCCGCTGCGATCGCCCGCGAAATCGACCGGGCCGCGGCCGCCCAACCCGGTGTGTTGTCGGCCACGGAAGCGGCGTATCTCGAGCGGCTGAAGGGCGAACTGGCGGACGAACTCGCCGGGGCCGGCATACCGATCGAGGCTTCCGAGCGGGAGCCGCATCTGGCTTCGTGGCAATGGTCCGATTCGCGGCTCCATCTCGACGCCCTGGCCGGCGGCGGCGCGTGGCTCCGGTCCGATGGCGCGGAAGAGGCCGAGCGGCGGGTCTATCAGCCGTATTACGGCGCCGCGGCCAGGGGACGAATCGGGGGCGTCGCTTTCTATTCCGACAGCCGCATTTTCGCGGAATGGGGGAGCGGGAAGTACGGCCAGAACTACGACGCTTCGCTCGGATATCCCAGGAACGCGGAAGCGGATTCGAGCCGGGCGACCTGGGACAAATCGGAGAGCTATTTCACCTTCGGGATCCGGGGCATCGGATTCGAATACGGAAGGGACAACACCGCCTGGGGCCCCTGCCCGGACGGAGGCCTGATGTTCTCCGGACTGGCGCCGGCCATGGACATGCTCCGTCTCACCTACGACGCGGGCCCGGTGTTCCTCACGTGGTTCCACGGCCAGGTCCGCGGAAAGCCGGACCGGAAATGGGTTTCCGGCCACCGCGTCGAATTCTCGCCTTTCCGGGGAGCGGCATTCGGCATTCACGACGCCGTGGTGTACGCGGACCGGGGTCTTGAACCCGCCTATCTCAATCCGGTCATGCCCTTCGTGTTTTCCCAGCATTCCCTGGGCGACCGGGACAACGTGGTTTTCGGCCTGGACGCGGCCTTCAGCCGCATCCGGAACTGGAAGCTGTACGGCGAAATGCTCGTGGATGATTTCACCTCGCCGTGGGGTTTGTTTTCCAACACCTGGTCGAACAAGATCGCGTTCACGCTGGGCGCGTTATGGACGGATCCGGCCGGGATCCGCGACGCACAGCTCAGGTTCGAATACACTCGCGTCGATCCCTTTGTCTACACGCATCGTTTTCCGTCCAATGTGTTCGAGAATTACGACTCCGGGCTGGGCTCGGACCTCCAGCCGAATTCGGACCGTTTGCGGTTCCGGTGGAACCACTGGTTCGGACTTCGACTGCGTGGCGGAGCGTCCGGACGGATCGAGCGGCATGGGCGGGGCGACCGCCGGACCTCCCATACGGAAGAGGACGGGGACGTGAAACGGTTTTTAAGAGGAACGGTGGAGCGCACAACCGCGGCATCCGTTCATCTGGAGTCGGAACCGGTGCGCGACCTGGTGTTCCGGCTCGAGGCGGGAAGAGTCGGCGTCCAAAACCGCGGTCTCGCGGAGGGATCCGACGCCTCCTGGAACGAACTCCTCCTGCGGGCGGCCTGGAACTGGTGAAGCCGGAACCGGATCCGCGGCTCATCGCGGCCGGTCTGTCCGAAATGCACGGATAAGGACGATCCATTCATGCGCGTTTCCCCGCACGCCCACGCTGTCACCGGCCTG
This sequence comes from bacterium, assembly GCA_030372965.1. Classification (GTDB taxonomy): domain Bacteria; phylum Zhuqueibacterota; class QNDG01; order QNDG01; family DTFT01; genus JAFGAX01. The sequence goes on along the minus strand of JAUCQC010000035.1, from coordinate 2,760 downwards.
GGCTTCATTCCTCCCTGGTCGGTGAACGCGGGATTCATCGTGGGAGCGGAACGGACTTTGGTGGTGGATACCGGACCCTCCAGTCACGCCGCCCGGACGATTCTCGGTTACGCCAGGGCGGTGCGGCCCTCGAACACGCTCCTCGCGGTCAACACAGAACGCCATACGGACCACATGCTCGGCAACGGTGTTTTCCGCGCGAACGGGATGGACATATACGGGCATTCTTCCATACGCCGGACCGCGGCGGACCTCGCCGCGGAAATCGAGGAGTTGAACCGCTGCATCTCCCAGCCCTTTCGGAGGGAGAGGGGCGAGGCGGCCGTGTTCTTCCGGGGCACGACAGTCGAGAATCCCAACCGGCCCGTAGAAACGGAAACCGTCATGGATCTCGGCGGCTGCGAGGCGCGTCTCATTCCCACGCCAGGGCATACGGCCTCGAATTTGTCCGTGTTCTGCGCCGTGGACGCCGTCCTGTTTTCAGGCGACTGCGTGGTGACGGGCTATGCCCCGAATCTGGACGATCCGACCCTGGACCGGCAGGCGTGGCTGGAGTCGCTGGACCTTCTGTCCTCGCTTCATGCGGCGGTGCTGGTGCCCGGCCACGGCGAGGTTCTGACCGGGGACGCTGTGCGGGAGGGCATTGAGAGAATGAAAAAAGAAATCGACGGGCGGCTCAATCGGTTGTAACCAGGTGCGACGCACCTGCTTGCGTCGAAGTGCCAGGCACCTCCAAGGTGCATGGCACTTTTACCGGGCATTAAATTTCCCTTGAGTCGGCCTTGATTCCTTCGTACATTGTGGCCGTTGTTTTTTTGTCATCATCCGGAATCGAGAAAGGATATTGGAATGCAGGAGAAAGACCTGGAGCAGACACTCGTACTCATCAAACCCGACGCGCTGAAGAATTCTTTGACAGGATACGTGCTTTCGCAGTTGTCCGAATTCCACACCGGCCTGCGCTTCGCAGGCGCGAAAATCGTGCAGGTGAGCAAAATGCTCGCGGAGGAACACTACGCCGAGCACCGAGGCAAGCTGTTCTTCCCCTCGCTCATCGAATACCTCACGGGATGCGTCCATTACCCGGATACGCCCGCGCTCCGCCGCGTCGTCGCCTTTGTGTACCAGGGTCCGGGCGCCATCCAGAAAATACGCGACCTCGCGGGCCCGACCAATCCGCACGTGGCGCGCGAGAAGAAACCCGGGTGCGTCCGCGCGCTGGGGACCGTGGTGTTTCTCAAATCCCCGGACGGACAGACCATCGGCGAGCGCATGGACAACCTGATCCACGCGTCGGCCACGGCGACCGAAGCCGAGCGGGAGATCAAGCTGTGGTTCAAGCCGAACGACATTCCGCCGTCCATGCGCGAATACAAGTCCGTCCAGTGCGAGGAGCATTTTTATTTCAGGGACGGCCGGCTGTACCGCAAGCACGAAACCGGCTCCGTCTGCCTGCTCGCGCCCGGAGACGCGGTGTGGACGTCGGATCTGGAGGCACTGCACAGGATCGCGGATGGCAAGGAGGCGCACTGCACCCTGCAGGCCGTGTCCGCCAAATACCTCATCAATGAGACGAGGGAATAAAACAAGTTCAAAGTTCAAAGTTTAAAGTTCAAAGAAAAAACTCCCGGAAAGACAGATTTTTCGGGAGTTTTTTTATGCTTTTTTAACGTTGAACTTTGAACTTTGAACTTTGAACTTTTTATTACCTCCCCGCCATCCTCTCCGCGGCCTGCTCCAGGTGCATCTTCTGGTGCGACACGTAGGCGGGGATCAGCTCCCGGAGCGTGACGGGGGATTCAGGGCCGTTGTTCCACACGTGGTTGAGCGTGTGCGGCCGAACCCGCCTGAGCAGATGGGCGATGTGCAGGTTCAATCCGGCCCACAGGTCCACGAGGCGCGCCCAGTCCTCGTCCCGGTATCCCTGAATCGCGACCCACGCTTCATTGTCCGAAGTGTAATCCGGAAAGTCCAGCTCCTTCGCGCATTGCAGGCGCACGAAGCGCTGAATGTTGTTGCCGGCGGAATCCACGAGGTGGCCGATGATTTCCCGGATCGACCACTGCTCCTCGCTCGCCTTCGCGGATACGGCGCTCGCGGGCCAGCCCAGCAGTGCGGGCCTCCAATGGCCGACCATTTCCTCGAGTTCGTCCGCGGTTTTCAGCACGCCGTCCATTGACCCGCGATTCCTTTCATGATCACATTCATCAAGGCCTGAGCAGGAGGCCCGCGACCAGGGCCGCGAAGAGCAGGCCGAATCCCAGGCCGGCCATCCAGAATATGGCCTTCTGCCGCGCCGCCATGATCCGAACCGTCAGTGTGAGGGCCTCGACCTGTTCCGCGAGCTGTTTGACCAGTTCCGCGTCCCTGCGGTCGTGCGCCTCGAGCGCTGAAATGCGTTCACGAAGCGAGGCTGTTTCGTCCGCGGCCGGGCCTTCTTTCCGGCCGTGCGTCGTGCCCAGGAGAAGGGCTTCCGCCATCTGGACCAGCAGGGGCGCGCGCTTGAGCAGAGCCGGCCAGGGGATGGAGACGAGCGTTTTGAACAGGGGAAGGGACATGCCTCGAACCTCCATCGGGAGAGGTGGGGGAGTGTGTGCCTGAGTTCAAAGTTTAAAGTTCAAAGGGAAGAAATTTTCTTTTTTTTCTTTGAACTTTGAACTTTGAACTGGAGTCAGCGCCGCCTGCGCCTGCCGTCACGGCCGCCGCGGCCTTCCCTGCGGGGTCGCCGGGCGGCCGGCCTTTTCTACGTCTGGTACGACC
>JAUCQC010000034.1 GCA_030372965.1 bacterium | reverse complement strand
TGCTGAACGACGCCTGGCCCCCCTTCATCCGCGCGATCCCAGCCGGATTCCAGTATACACCGCTGATGTCGTCCACCACCGACACGAACGCGCTCCCCATCCCGACGCCCCGCGCGCCCTGGTCGATATTCAGAAACGCCGCGGACGTCGTACCCGCCTTCGTCACCTCGCGGCCCTGGGCCGGGAAGGACGCCAGAAGCGCCAATCCCACAAGTATCAGCTTTTTCATCTTCATGTCTCCTTGATATCTTCTGTCGGAGCCCGATTCCGTATCCCGTTTCGAGTTCCGGGTTCCGCGTTCCGAGTCGGTCTTTTGAATTCAACCCGGAACACGGAACCCTGAACCCGGAACCGTTATTTGACGATCGCGAACTTTCCGATCTTCTGCCCGGTCTTCCCGGCGTCGACGTGGAAGATGTACACGCCGTAGGCGATGTCGAGATTGTCCTTGGACCGCATGTCCCAGATCTCGGTGCCGTCGGAGATGGCGGGCGTGTTGTGCTCGAGCGTCTGCACGAGCTGGCCGCGCACGTTGAAGATCTTGATCGTGCAGACCGCAGGCAGGTGGATGAAGTGCAGTTCGCGCGGTCCGCGGCCCGACGTGTAGGGATTCGGCGGCTCCCACGAGTTGGAAATGACGTACGGATTGGGTACGACCTTGACGGCCTTCAGCTGCTCCTTGGCCAGATCTTCGTCGATCGCCTCCCGCCGCATGGTGAATTCCACCACATCGTGAGCCAGGTAGGGCTTCTTCAGCCGCAGTTCGATGAAATCCCCGGCCGAGGGGTTCGTCTGCGACGTGTCCGCGGGGGTCGTGCACTGGAGCATGAATCCAGGGACGCCTTCCTCGTTCAGAAGGATGATCTGGTCCGACCGCTGCTTCTTCGGATTGCCGAAGGCTGAAAACCGTCCGTCGGTCCCGTCCTGCTCATAGAACGCGAACGGCATCTCCGTCCGGATCTCGCCCGCGTCCGACGGAATGACTTTATACACCTTGAAGTTCACGGGGACCGACTTGTACGTCGTGGTCTTATCCCGGACCCATTCCGTCGAGAGGCCGGAGCTGTCCGCCCCGATTTCAACGACGTAGTCCGCCGCGACCGGCGCCACCACGACCTTGCCCTGAACGTAGGGCGCGAAGCTGTAGTTCCGGAGACCCGGCCGGCTCCATCCGGACCGTTCCGTGTCGAGAATCAAATAGGGCTCGTTGTGGAACGTGAACTTGAATCCGTCGACCGTGGGCGGCTCGTCCGTATCCAGAAGCTTCGTGTTCCGTTCGATGATCACGCGCGGCGAGGACGGTTCGGTCACGTCCGTCAGCGTGTAGTTCTTCGTCACCGGGCCCTTTTGGGTCACTGAATTGCTGGTGAAGGAGACCGTGGTGTCCTCGAACGTGAACCGGTAGGTGTGGCCGTCGAGAATGTTGGTCGGCTCCACGATGTTGAAGCTCAGCCATCCCGTCGACGTGCTGCCGGGCAGGTTCTTCAGCGTGGCGACCTCCGAGGGCAGGAAGCCCGCCGAGGGCGCCTCGGGCGTCACGATCACCACGTTCGTCCCCTTCTCGATCTCGCCGGCCGCGCTGATCGAGATGTATTTTGAGCATTCGGTGGGCGCCAGCCCGCCGTCCGGATTGCCGTGGTCGTAGGACGTCACCGCGTAGTAGTACTTCTGGCCGTTCTGCACCGTGGTGTCCGTCCACGTGTGGCGAATCCCGTTGTTGTCTCCGAGATCGAAGCACACGCCCTTCAGGGGCGCCTTCGAAAGGCCCGAATACTCGTTGTCGAGGTCGAAATGGGCGATCGCCTTGCGATAGGTGACGTTTCCGTACGAGTCCGTCACCGGCGTGCAGTCATTCCAACCGGGATCCGTGGACCGGTAGATGCGGTATCCCTCGAAATCCTCGCCCAGAATCGGGTCCACCGTGTGTTCGGCCAAATCGTCCCAGCACAGAACCACCTTCCGGTCGCCGGCCGACGCCCACACCGTCGGGATGGCGGGCGCCTTCGAGAAATTGTAGTTCTCCTCGTAGGCCTTGGTCACCCAGCCCACGTTGAAAGCCAGATTGTCGCGGCCCTCCTGAAGCGTCGGTCCGTCCGCCATCACGAACGCCATCGAAAACCGCTGAATCGTTCCCGGCTCCATCGGGAAATAGCCGGAACCCCACATGATTTCGGTGTTTTTCTGCTGCAGCCGGTCGTCGAGAAAACCGGGCCGCAGGTGATCCCACTCCGCGTTGTTGTCGTACTGCGCGAACTCGGACCACTCGTAAAGGCTGAAGCTCGTGAGACCGATCATGTCCGTCTCGTGGATGTCCTTCGAGTCGAAATGCGGCTCCCCGTTCGTGGGCATGCCGTCCAGCTCCCCGGGGTCGAACGTCCCGGGTGCGCCGTCCTGGCCGACGTCGTCCTTGGCCACGTTATAGTTGCCGTCGTTGTCGATGCCGTCGTCCCGGCGCTCGTCGATCATCAGGTTGTCCAGCCCCTCGCCCGTCAGGTAGTTCTTGTACTTCGCGCCCGGGTTCGTGTACAGGTACCGGGTGATCTGCGTGGCGCCCGAGCCGAACACGGATCCGTCGTTCTCGTCGATGATCCCGTTCAGGTTGTCGTCGAAAAGATTGTTCGGATATTCCACCACGACCTTGCCCGGCCAGAACTTGTGTTCCACGTTCTGGTACATGATCCGCAGCGTGTCGTTCGGAAGGGTGGTCACCGTGCGCCCGAAGGTCAGGTAATCGACCACCACAATCTGCTCCCCCGCGCGGAGCTCGCGCTCCGCGAACATCGCCTCCGTGATGACCCCGCCCGATCCGTTTGACGCGTCCCCGTCGTTGTCGATGCCGTCGTGGGGGTTGCCCGGGCTCTCCAGGAAGGCGCCGCCGATCAGGCCCACCGGCGTGAAACCGCCGCCGCCGATGTTGTCATAGTCGTACATGTACGCCAGGTCCGTGTCCAGCTCATACGCGCCGCAGTCGTCCGCGCCGTCGCCCTGTCCGGACATGGTGTCCCCGAGGTTGTTCCCCACCTTGAACCCGAACACCATCTTGTCGTGGTGATACTGGCAGTAATTCTCGAAGTCGAACAGGATGAACAGCGCGTTTTCGATCAGGGCGTTCGACCACTGAAGACCGCGGACGTACATCCGGAGTCCGAGCCCGCGCCGGGTTTCGTCGAACGGATCCGGGTACAATTCGATCAGCTTGTTCTGGGAATCGTCCGCGACGTAGTAACTCTCCTGGTCCGCGTTCATCTGGTCCTTGCCGAAGTACCCGTTCCACGCCGCCCGCTCCGGATTGTTGTCCGCCGCGTCGTTGGCCCAGCCCGCGTCGACCGGGTCGTCCGACTTGTCCGGCCAGAACGCGGGCCACGACCACGGCCACTTGTTCATGGCGATCCGGGGCGTCCGGCTGAATTCCGAGGGGGGCGCCTCGTTGTAGAAGCCCCGGAGCGGAAGAAACGTCCACCAGAACTGCTTGTCCGCGCTCCCGGGACCTGAGGAGTTCTCCGACCGTGGCGCCGAGGCGGCGCTGCGCACGGTGCTCATGCCGTACTGGAGCTGGCCGTTGGCGTCGATGACCTCGGAAAGCACGAAGGGGTTGCCGTCGATGAGATAGATGTGACCCGAACCGATCGGCCATTCCCCGGCGCCGTCGCCGGTGCTGTTCCGGTTGAGTCCCCACGTGCCGTCATTGTAGAAGGTCAGGCGGAACTGGTTGCCGCTGTGCTCCCCGTTCACGATGATGTTCTGGTCGCCGTACAGGCTCTTGAGCTGGGACTGGCCGGAGAGGCGGCCCGCCGCCAGCACGGCCAGGACCGCCGCCCACACGCCGAATATGCGGATGGATTTCATTGCGTTCTCCTTTAAGCGTTTCCGGTTAGAACCCGACGGACAGTCCGGCCTGGATCTGGCGCGGCGCCATGTACCAGCCGGGCTGGCGCATCCAGTCGTAAACCGTCCCCACGCGCTTCGCGTCGTAGGGCTGGGAGGCGGCATTGACCTGGGTCGTGTAATCGGCCGTGCCCGTGTCGCTGTACACGTTCAGATTGTCCCGGATGTCGAACAGGTTGTACACGTTCACGAACATCCCCAGCCGGAGGCCGGACAGCCGGAAGTCCCTGTTCAGGTACAGGTCCACGCTCTTCTGCGCCGGCTTGTACATGCTGTTCTCCCTCAGCGCGCTCGTCGCCGTGCCGCCCACCTGCTCGCCGGTCCGGAAGCTCGGCGTGTACGGCGTGCCCGTGTAGTAGCGGCCGATCAGCGACGCGGTCCACGATCCCGTCCGGAATTCCACCCGGCCGTTGGCCGTGTGCCGCTGGTCCCAGGCCATCGGAATCAGGGAAATCCGCGGCTCGTTCCGGTTGATCGTCGCCACGAACGCCTCGTTCGGGTTCGAGAACGTTCCCTCCGCCACCTCGTACATGTAATCCACATACGCCGCGAAATGATTCGAGTAACGCTTCGACAGCTTGAACGTCAATCCCCGGATGTTCGCGTAATCCTTGTTCTCCCACTTCGCGTAGCTGACCGCCGGCTGAACCGTGCTGATCAGGTTGCTCGTCGACACCCAGTCCCGCACGTCGCGGTAGAAGACCGTCACGTCGATGCCCACGTCCTGGAGGATCTGCTGCTGAAGCCCGATCTCGTACTGCGTCGTCTTCTGCGGCTTCAGAGCCGCGTTCCCGAAAATGAGGTCCTGATTGCCGGCGCCCAGTCCGCCCGCCGGCATCTTGAAGTCGGGATTGCTGTACAGGTATTGGAACTCCGGCATCTGGAAAAAATGCCCGTACGAAAAATGGATGACCCCCTGGTCCGTGATCGGATAGGACACGCCCAGCCGGGGCGAAAGCGCCATCTGGGCGTCCACCTTCTTCTGCATGAACGCGCGGCGCTGCTCCGGCGTGTACTTCTCGAACTGGCTCTGCCAGGCGGTCAGATCCGCCCCGCTCAACGGGCTGTCCGGAGCCCGGTACCCCCGGTAAATGTGCTCCGGCTTGAAGGGATAGTAGACGCTCGGATCCGTCGGATCCGAAGGAATCACGCTGTTCGCGTCGAAATAATCGAACCGCAGGCCCAGGTTCACGATCAGATCCTTCAGCTCGATCTTGTCCTGAACGTACGCCGCCAGTTCCCGCGGGGAACGGTCGTATTTCTGGCGGTCCACGCTGGACAACTCCGGGATCGCCGGTTCGAACGGAACCACGGTCTGGTCCCCTTCCGTCCTGGGCTGGAGCGTGAACTGATCGAGAAGCAGCTGGTGCAGGCGGAAATCAAACCCCGCCTTCACCTGGTGAATCGGCCCCGCCTGGTGCGTCATGTCCAGCTTGGCCACCCAGTACGACGTCGTCCGGTCGATGTTGAAGAGCGAATTTCCCGCCCGGTTCAGGCTGTAGGACGTCGGCGTGTTGTTCGAATCGGGATGCACGTAGCCCGTCGGTCCGTCCGGATCCGTGTAATAATGAATGATCCGCCGGTCGCTCTGGACCTGCGCCAGCGTCGCCTGGCCCTCCGTCGTCGTGGGATCGAACGTAAAGGCCGGCAATCCCCGGTTCGCGTCCGCCTCCACCGACACCCGGTACTTGCACGTCGCGAGCGGGTTTTCATACAGGTACTGCTCGTACTGCGTCCGGAAACGGCTCAGACGAAGCTCGTAAAACGTCTTCGACGACAAGACGTGGTTCAAGGCCAGGATGTGCGTCTGAGACCGCGAGGTCTGCTGGGGCTGCGCGCCCGGAACGTACATGTTGGCCTGGCTGTACAGCCGGTCGTTGTGCGACCGGCTCAGAAACACGTTGTAGCTCAGATTCATCTGCGGACTCAGCTTGAAAGCCAGTTTCGCCTGAGCCGAGTACCGTTCGGAGGGATTCAAGGCCACCCGCGCGCTGTCGCCCGGGTGCCCCTGGGGCGTGTAAAATTCGCGGCCGTACAGGTATCCCTCGTCCGTCAGAAAACGGGCGTTCGTGAAAAATGTCACCCGCTTGTTCGTCAGCGGCACCGGACCGCTGAACGTCGCCTCGCCGTTCGCCACCGGGTTGAACTTCTTGAGCGGGTTCTCATAACGCCCCGCCGCCGTCGTCACGCCCGTGTACGCGTTGGTGCTCGGAGACCATCCCTTCAATATGTTGAAAATCGGATCGTTGGACACGTAATCGCCCACATAACCCGATATCTCACCGCTGAACCGCTCGCCCCCCTCCTTCGTGATGTACTTCACGATCCCCGACATCGCCTGACCGTACTCCGCGTTGAACGTGCCGCTGACCACCTGCATTTCCTGGATCGAGTTCGTCTCCACCGACACCCCGTTGGCGCCGTTGAACACGTCCGTCGTGGAAACGCCGTCCACCCAGTAGGCGACTTCACCCCGCCGGCCGCCGCGTATGTGGATGTCCCCCCCCTGGCGGATGACACCCGCCTGAAGCTGAAGAACATCCTCCACGTTCCGGACTGGAAGGTTGGAGATCTCGTCCGCACCCACCGTCGACAGCGAACCGGTCATGTCCTTCCGGACCAGCGGTTTCTCCGCCACAATGGTCACGGCTTCGTCCGACTCGATCACCGTCGAAATCATGCCCACGTCCATGGGCGTCGTGAAATCGATCGATACCCGGATGTTTTCGACCACCGTCGTCCGGTAGCCCATCATGGTCAGACGGAGCGCGTAGGATCCCGGGGGCAGACCCAGGATCTGATACGCCCCGTTTTCGTCCGTGACCGCGCCGAACGACGTGCCCTGCACCAGAACGTTCACGCCGATCAGCGGGGACTTGTTGCCGGCGTCCTTCACCGTGCCGGCGATCTTACCCGTGTTTCCGGCGAAAACACCCGCCCACCCGAAAAGGGCCAGCAGAAGAACCCGCGCCGGAAGCGCGCTGCAGACGGAGCTCTTTCTCATAACCGTCGACTCCACATTAGGGGTTCGTACCGTTGAGAACGACTGCACCTGAATGAATGTGCGCGTGATTGAAAACACGGCTCTCGCACGAATCGCGCAGGGATCGCGGCCGCATCCGCATCCCGGGAGACATCCGGGGAATGGTTTGCACGGCGCCGGCCGGAACTGCGTTATCGTACACGCAAACTAACCCGATTCAAGGGCCATGAAGCCACGCACGCTCAACTCAGACAATATTTACATCATATTGGATTGGAATCTGTCTCTTATACACATCTGACGCTGCCGACGAGTT
>JAUCQC010000033.1 GCA_030372965.1 bacterium | reverse complement strand
CGTCGGCAGCGTCAGATGTGTATAAGAGACAGCGCCGAGAATGAGCAGTCTCGACGCGTCCGCGGGCCGGACCGAGAGCCCGGCGGCGAGCAGAACGGCCGCGAGGCCGGCTATGCGGGCGAATCCGTTTTTCCCGGCCGGTTTCATGCGTACAAGATACGAACGGGACGGGACCGAATCAAGGAGGATCGTTGAAGCGTGACGGACGCGGCACGCTCACGCCGCTGTCCGTCATTTTTCCCTTGTTTCCATGCATAGAGTCACGTAATTTATACCGGTTCCAGCGGCATTCCGCGGTTCACCTAGGATGAGGCTTCCGTCCGGCCATGAATCTGTCAGCGAGCGCATTCCCCGCGGCAAGCCGCGGGGTAAGCGAGCGAATATCAGATGTCTCTTCTCGACAGATAGAAGATTCCCCGCCGCTTGCGGCGGGAAGCTTCAACGGCCACCCGTACACCGACATCGACCTGCGCTCCGTCATTCCGGCCCTTTGCGAGGGGACGGCGTCGGAGCGCGACACCGCCGGTTTCGCCCGCGTCTGCGTGCGGCTTTCCATCGCGACCCTGATGTTCCTGCAGTCGAGGGGCTACCGGATCCTGGATGAGGCGGGGGGCGGCCCGTCTGTCGAGGACACGGCCGCGGACGCGGTGGCGGATCTCTTCGCGCGCGACGCGGCCGGGGCATACGTACGGCTCCGCCGTTATTTCGGCCCGCACCTGTGCAAAACCGCGTCGAACGCCGAGTGGCTCGTCCTGCTGAGGCGGCTGGTGACGCGGCGCGTCCAGCAGGCCCTGTCGCGCGTGTTCCGGGAACGCGATCCCGAGGGCGCCCGGATCCGCCGCGGCCTGAAAATCGCGGCCCTGAAACACGGACGGTGGAAGCTCGAAACCGCGTTCGGCAGGCAGTGGATACGTCTCGACCACGGCATTGTCCGCCCGGGAACCGGGGGCCTTTCCCTTTCGCAGGACGGACACCTCTCCGCCCTGGCCTGCGGCCGGTTCAATCCCCGCGACACGCTGCCCGTGATTCTCGACAAGCTCTCCGATTTCCTGATCGACCATCCCGAACTGTCGGCCAGCATCGAATTGAACGACGCGGTGCGTCTCGTGCGCGGTTTTCGGAAGGGCTCGGAACGGAACGACGGCCCCCAGCCTTCCGAACCGGCCCTCTCCTCGGACCTGATTCATGCGATCGAGTCCGGACGCGACAGTCTGTTCCTGAAGATAGAGAGGGATTACAGGGACAAGGGCAAACTCGACGGGAGAGAGGCCGAGGCGTTCCGGCTGGCCCTTTCGGACATGGTGGAGGATGTGCTCGCGGGCGACCCGTTGGGACCTTACTTCGAATATCTCCGTGTCCGCTTACAGGGTTTGGATGAAGAGCGCTACCGGACCCAACTTCGCACAAAATTTGAATATATGGCCAAATTGCTGAAGCGCAAGATCGAAAGGGCGGTTTCTGTTTTCTGAGGATTCGGGGAATGGGGGTATAAATAAGATAGGAGTTTAAAGTTCAAGGTTCAAAGTTCAAAGAAAAAGAATTGCGGGAAATCCGAAACCAAGGAATTTACCCTTCAGGGTTTCAAGAGATAGGAGTTCAAAGTTCAAGGTTCAAAGTTCAAAGAAAAAGAATTGCGGGAAATCCGAAACCAAGGAATTTACCCTTCAGGGTTTCAAGAGATGGGAGTTCAAAGTTCAGGGTTCAAAGTTCAAAGAAAAGAGTTACGGGGAAACCGGGTACATGAAATTCACCTTTTCAATCCATATTAATTCTTTGAACCTTGAACTTTGAACTTTGAACTTAACAATGAACCATGAACTTGTGAAAAATGTCCAGCTGTCCAGATAAATTCCTGATCGAGCTCTTCGTGCTCGGCGGAGTGACCGACGCGGCCGAGGTCGTCCGGATTCGCTCGCACCTTGCCGAGTGTCCATTCTGCGGGCCGGCCGCGGAAGAGGCCGGGGCCTTTCACGCGTTGGCCGGATCCATCCCTTCCGAACAAGTAGACCGGGTGGTCCGGCGGGTTCTCTCCGGAACCGCGGTCGGGACGGCCGTCGGGGGCCGCGTGCTCGAGCTCGAACCGGTCAGCCTGCCGGGATATTCCTCGGGCCGAACGCTCCTCGCGGCGGATCACGGCACGGCCGGCCGATTCGAGCCGGTTCAAACCTATGCCAATGTCGAGGCCGACCTCGTCGCCAGGCTCCTCCGGGACAACGCGTCCCGGGTGCTGTCGCTCTATCTGGTCGAATCCGGCGGGGAGCCGGCCACGGACCGCGTTCTCGAGATCGAGGGCCAGGAGGAACAATACGCGGCGGACGATACCGGCCGCGTGGAACTTCAGGGTCTGACCGAAGAAAAGCTGAAGGGACGGACCCTCCGCATCCGGACCTCCATCGCGGTTTTCGATCTGGCCCCGGTGCAGGATCTTCGCGAGCGCATCCGTTTCGAAGGCCATTACGCGCTGCGGAACGCGGAATTCGACGAAATCCGCATCGAGACCGAGGAGGCGGAGGGCCGCATGCTGACGCGCATCCGCGTCGAAAAGATACATGGAGCCGGGGCGACGGCCGTCGTGGGCGTGAGCGTCTCGAGGCGCGGCGACTCTCCGCTGACTTCGCCCGTGGTGCGGGGCGCGGCCGTGTTCGAAGAGCTGGACCCGGAGCGGATCCTGAAGATCCGGATTTACTGAACGGTTCCGGCCGGCCGGCCTCCGGAACCGGCGCCGGGGGAAATCCCGAACGCATGAAAACTGTCGAACTCGAACAGGCGCGCTGCCGCCTCGCGGAACTCCTGGCCGGTCCCGCTTCCGGCCATGAAAAACTGACACGCATCGTCCGTTTTTTCAAGACCGTCTCCCCGCATTTCAGCGCGGACGCACTGCGATCGTACCATCTGGAATTCTCCACCCCCTTTCTGAAAACAGCCGCGGCCGCGGCGCTCGCGAACCGGCCTCCCGGATTCCTGCTGGAAGCGCTCGAATTGATCCGCGTGTACCGCGACCGGTTCGCTGGCGACACCGCGGCCGACGATCTGGAGGCCGCGGAGCGCGCCTGCCGGCTGGCTTTGCTGGAGACATCCGTCGTGCTCGGCGATTGGGAGCAGGCCCGCGGAGCGCTCGAAGCGCTGTCAGGCGAACGCGTGGCCGCGGAACCCGCGGAAACGGTGGGTTCCTGTCTCTTATACACATCTGACGCTGCCGACGAGTTCCGAA
>JAUCQC010000032.1 GCA_030372965.1 bacterium | reverse complement strand
CGAGCTGGTGCGGTGGAAATCGTTCGACGGCAGAATGATATCCGGATTCCTGTACAGCCCGGGCCCGGCTTTCACCGGGAAACGGCCTGTGATCGTGGAAATACACGGCGGGCCCGAGGGCCAGGCGAGGCCCGGGTTCCAGGGCAGGAAGAACTACTGGGTCAATGAAATGGGCATCGCGATCCTCCAGCCCAATGTCCGCGGGTCCTCGGGATATGGCAAGACGTTTCTGAAACTGGACAACGGATTCCTGCGCGAGGATTCGTACAAGGACATCGGGACCCTGCTCGACTGGATCCGCGAACGGCCCGACCTGGACCCGGACCGCGTTCTGGTCACGGGCGGCAGCTACGGCGGGCACATGACATTGGCGGTCGCCTCGCTGTACAGCGACCGGATCCGATGTTCGGTGTCCGTGGTCGGCATCTCCAACCTGGTCACGTTCCTCGAGAACACGTCCGGCTACCGGCAGGACCTGCGCCGGGCGGAATACGGGGACGAGCGCGACCCGAAGATGCGCGCGTTCCTACAGAGGATCGCGCCGATGAACAACGCGGACCGCATCGGCAAGCCGCTGTTCATCATCCAGGGCGCGAACGACCCTCGCGTGCCCGCGAGCGAGGCGGAACAGATGATGTCCACCCTGAAGGGCAGGGGCATACCCGCATGGTCGCTTGTCGCGAAAGACGAGGGCCACGGGTTCGCGAAGAAAAAGAACCAGGACTTTCAGTTCTATTCGACCATCCTGTTCATGCGGGAGTTTCTGCTGAAGTGAATGACGTATGAGTCAGGAATCAGCCGCAGAGCGCCGGACCGCCGGATGAAAACGGGGAGGAAAACCGAAAGGAACGGGGCGTTCTGCCACCATAACGTCTACGTCGTGGAGCTCGATCCGTCCGTGCGCGAGAACCGCAGATTCAAGGCGGCGAATCCGGATTGCGAGGCGGACAAACCCTGCCTCTACGTCGGTGTGACCGGCCTCACGCCTGAGGAGCGTTTCGGACGGCACAAGGCCGGAATCCAATGCTCCTGGTTCGTCAAAAAATACGGCATCCGTCTTCTTCCCGAACTTTATGAATACCTGAACCCCATGCCCTATGAGGCCGCGGCCGAAATGGAGTCGGATCTGGCCGACGATCTCCGGGCCGCGGGTCACGGGGTGTGGCAGCATTAGGCCGGAATCCGTGTTGCGGCGCGGCCGGTTGAACCCATTGAAAGAAAAGGAATCGTCATGCCGGACCATCGATTCATCCACGTCACCTCAGCCGGGGAGCTCGTTCCGGTTCCGACGCTTTCAAAGGCCCTCTCCCTCGCCAGGAGAAGCGGTTTCGCCTGGCTCGATTTCTCCTCCCCGACGCTGGAGGATCTCACGCACCTCGTGCTTCCGCTGGGCCTCAATTTTCTCTCCATCGAGGACTGCCTGGACGAGAACCAGATTCCCAAGATCGACTTCTACCCGAAGTACGCGTTCATCCTCTTCAACGCGTTCAGCCACAACCGGGGCAAGCTGTCGATACGCGAGGCGGACCTGTTCATCGGATCCAATTTTCTCGTCACGGTCAACTGCCGCGGCGACGGCGACACGAGGATGGCGCAGGGCGCGGAGCGCGTCGCCGAACTCGATCCGGCGGGCCTTCGCCGCGGCCCGGCCCGGCTCCTGCACATCGTTCTCGACCAGCTCGTGGACCGGAAATCAGAGGCCCTCGAGTCGCTCGAGGAAAAGCTGGAACGCGCGGAGGAGTCCATCCTGTCCGACCCCCCGAAGTTCAGGCCGGAGTCGCTCCTGCACCTGCGGCGCGACCTGATCGCGGTGCGGAGGAGCCTGTTTCACGAGCGGGAAATACTCATGAAAATCGTGCGCGGCGACTGCCCGTACATCCCCGAAAAGAGCCTGCCGCTTTTCAAGGATGTGTACGACCACCTGGCCAAGTTCCTGGAGCTGACCGAAACACTGCGCGACACGGTAAACAACCTCATGGAGATGCACATGTCCGTGCTCAACAACCGGATGGCGGCCAGCGCCAACGCCACCAACGCGACGGTGCGCCGGCTGACCTTCATCACCACCATCTTCATGCCGCTGACGCTCCTGACCGGGATCGGCGGCATGTCGGAGTGGTCCATGATGACCGGCCCGCATAACTGGAAAATCGCGTACCCGGTTTTCCTGCTGGCGATGGTCGTGTTGGGTCTCATCAGCTACTCCCTGCTGAAGCGTTTCGAGAAGAAGGACCCGCGTTGATCCGGCACACGGCCGCGGCGGTCCCCGCGGAGGACCGGGGCCCGGAATCCGGCGGGCCTGAACGGCCGGCTACCGGGCCCGATTCGATTCCATTCCATCCGGGAGGGTGACTCCGTGGCTTCGATACGCAACGTTCTGATCACGGGCGCCTCGTCCGGCATCGGCCGCGAAATGGCGGTCTGGTGGGCGCGGAAAGGCTGCCGCGTTTACGCCGCGGCCCGCAGACGGGACAGGCTCGACGCGCTGGCCGCGGAATTTCCTGGCCTTGTCGAGCCCGTGATCCTTGACGTGTCCGACGCGGCGGCTGTCGTGGACCGCGTCCGGGCCATGGACGGCGCGTGCGGGGGGCTGGACGCCGTGGTCGCGAACGCGGGAGTCAGCGTTCACGCGCCCGCGGACCTGGCGGAGTGGGAGCCCGTAGCCCAGGTTCTGCGGGTCAACGTGCTGGGCGCGGCCGCGACCCTCTCCGCGATCGCCCCTCGGATGGCCGCGAGGCGACGCGGTCATCTCGCGGGCGTATCCTCGGCCGCGTGCCACGTGCCGCTCGGCGTGAACGGCGCGTACGCCGCGTCCAAGGCCTTTCTTTCAATGTTCGTGCGCTCCATGCGTGTGGACATGCGGGGCACGGGCGTGAAGGTCACGCTCGTGGAGCCCGGTTTCGTGCGGAGCGAGATGACGGCGGCCGCGAAACACACGCCCCTGATCGTCGACGCGGACCGGGCCGCGGACCGCTTCTGCAGCGCCATCGAGCGGGGCGACCGGCTGGTCCGGTTCCCGAAAATCCACTCCGCGGCCACGATCGCGGCCGGCCATTTGCCCGCGTGGGCACTGGAGCGGATCGGGCGGAGGACGATGGAATCGAGGAGACGCGAATTTATGGATCGGCCCGGCGGCTGATGGGCGGAGGCCGCCTGCCTGCCGTCCAAAACCCGCTTGACATTCTCCCATATTCCATATAACTTGATATAATGTTTTACGGTTCAGACCGTCCCCGGTCGGGCGGCCGGCGCGGATCGTCGTGATTCGAACCGCGGTCATTCCAGACGAAAGGATGTTTGCGTGAGCAAGGTGCTTCTGATCGACTTCGAGAACGTGCAGGGCGTGAACCTGTCCCAGATCGAGAAAATGGACTGCAAGGTGGCCGTGTTCACCGGAAGCCTGCAGAGCAAGGTGCCCATCGACCTGGTGACCTCGGCCCAGCGCCTGGGCGGCCGGCTGGAGTGGATACGCATCGACGGAACCGGGCCCAACGCCCTCGATTTCCACATCGCCTACGTGCTGGGGTCGATGATTTCCGAAGATCCGGGGGATGAATATTACATCCTCTCACGGGACCGGGGTTTCGATCCCCTGATCCGCCACATCCTGAAGGGAAAGACCTACTGCAAGCGCATCGCGAGCGTGTCGGAGATCGGACCCGTGAAGAGGGTCCGGGACGCGAAGGAGGTCCGGGAAGCGCGGGAGCCCCGGCTTCCGAGGGAATCCCGGGAGACGCGGGAACCGAGGGAATCCAGGGAATCCCGGGAACCCAAGGCCGAGTCCGGCCGGAAGCACAGGGACACGGATGACCACTACACCAGGGTGCTGGCCAACCTGAAGAAGATCGACAAGGGCCGCAGGCCCAGGAACCGCAAGACCCTGAAACAGCACA
>JAUCQC010000031.1 GCA_030372965.1 bacterium | reverse complement strand
CGCTGTCTCGTGGGCTCGGAGATGTGTATAAGAGACAGTCTTCACGACCGCCAGCTCGAGCGGGATGCGGGGATCCGCGCTGAACCGGATCTGCTGGCCGGTTTCGGACACGATCCGGTGCATGCGCAGAATTTCCTCTTCCCGGATCGACCGGGCCTGCTCCCCGATCCGCTCCCGCGCCGCGTCGGACAGATCGATGGAGGACGTCCGCCCCGTGGCGGCCGCGACGAGCAGGTTGCGGAAATGCTCGGCCAGACCGTCGAGAAATTCCTCGATGCCGGCGCCCGACTCGACGAGCCGGTCCACCACGGCGAGCGCGCCTTCGGCGTCGCGGGCCACGATGCGGTCCGTCAGGTCGAAGTAGCACTGCTGGTCGATCCGGCCGAGCGCCCGCACCACATCGTCGACCCCGATGCGCCCCTCGCAGAAGGACACCATCTGATCGAGGATGGACTGGCTGTCGCGCAGGCTCCCGTCGGCCTTGCGCGCGATCAGGTGGACGGCCTCGTCCTCGATGTCGATGCCCTCTCCCGCGCAGATCTTCTTCAAAAGCGCGGCCGTGTCCGCGGCGCCCACCCGGTGAAAATCGAACCGCTGGCAGCGGGAAAGGATGGTGGCCGGGACCTTGTGCGGCTCCGTCGTGGCGAACAGAAACACGACATGCTCCGGCGGCTCCTCCAGCGTCTTGAGCAGCGCGTTGAAGGACTCGTTGGTGAGCATGTGCACTTCGTCGATGATGTAGATCTTGTAGGCCCCCCGCGTCGGGGCGTACCGGACGGTTTCGCGGAGGTTCCGGATGTCGTCGATATTCCGGTTCGAGGCGCCGTCGATCTCCACGACGTCCATGGCGCGTCCGGCGGTCACTTCGAGACAGCTGGAACAGGCGTTGCACGGATCCGGGGTCGGGCCTTTTTCGCAGTTGAGGGATTTGGCCAGGATGCGGGCCGCGCTGGTTTTGCCGACGCCCCGGGGGCCGGTCAGGAGGTAGGCGTGCGCGATCCGTTTCTGGCGGATGGCGTTGCGGAGCGTCGCGGTGACGTGCTGCTGGGCCACCAGCTCGTCCCACGTCTGAGGCCGCCATTTTCGTGCGAGAACGAGGTATCCCATGGGATCACGCCTTCGGGTGAGGTGAAAGAGGCTGGCCGCCCTCGATTCCTGAAGCGCCAATCCCCAGTGGCGGCCGGCTCCGGCCAAGCGGTTCCGCGGCACATGTTCAAACCGCTTACCGCTGCTACCTTCCGGTCCTGACGGGGTTCGGCGGCCTCCCATTGCGCGGAGCTCGCACCATCAACGCCGGCGCGCCATCAGGGAGTGGGTCTTGCGCGATCTCTGGAAGGGAAACCGACCCTGCGGGAGTGGATTGCGGGTCGCAGGGCGCCGCCTGGTCCCCGTCCGGCACGGCCTCATGGTTGTGGAGCAGAGCGGGATCGAACCGCCGGCCTGTACGTTGCGAACGTACCGCTCTCCCAGCTGAGCTACTGCCCCATTTGATCGCGTATCAGGATTTACCGCTTTCAGGAATTCACCCTTCAGGGTTTCATTCCGCGCGAAATCGGACATTGACGATCGATGAATTCCGATTTCCGATCGGGTTACTTCAACCCGGAACCGGAAATACGGAACTCGGAACCTTTCTGGCGGAGAGGGTGGGATTCGAACCCACGGTAGTTTTGGCTACACACGCTTTCCAAGCGTGCTCCTTCAACCGCTCGGACACCTCTCCGGGTTTGACCCAAATCCGTTTGACGTCCTCCTCCCCGCCCGTTCCCCTGGATCCCCGTTTGCACGGGGATGACAACCCGTTCATTGACGATTAAAGCTGAACGATTGATGATTTCCGATTGCGGGCCCGCCTGAAACGCACCGTTGAATCAGCCCGAAACTCGGAACACGGAACTCGTAACCGCTCTAGCGGAGAGGGTGGGATTCGAACCCACGGTCCCGTTTATAGGGACAACGGTTTTCGAGACCGTCCGATTCAACCACTCTCGCACCTCTCCGGAATACGAACCGGACGGATGGCCCTTCCATCCAGCCGGGATGGACTAACGCGCTTCCCCGTCGGCCTGCCTGCGGCTTCGTTTGACATCGCGCAGATTGTGAAAGAACGCCTTCATCAGGCCCGAGACTTCCGCGTCCAGAACGCCGGAAGCGAGCTCGACCCGGTGGTTCAGCCTTGCGTCCTGCACCAGGTTGCGCAGGGATCCGCACGCTCCGGCTTTCGGATCCAGCGCCCCGAACACCACGCGCCGGATGCGCGACAGTACCACCGCGCCCGCGCACATCGCGCACGGCTCGAGCGTGACGTACAGCGTGCATCCCTCGAGCCGCCAGGATCCGAGCGTGTTCGCCGCGGCCGATATGGCGATCATCTCGGCGTGCGCCGTCGGATCCTGCAGGGTTTCCGTCTGGTTGTGCGCCCGTCCGATGATCCGGTTTTCGGACACGATCACCGCGCCGACCGGAACCTCGCCCTCATCGAAGGCCTTCTCCGCCTCACGCAGGGCCCAGCGCATCCAGATGCTGTCGGAATCCGTCGAGAGTTCCGAGTTCCGGGTTCCGGGTTCCGGGTTCATGAACCTTTTCTCATCGATGCGATATTAAAGATGGGATCACCCGTTTTCGACTCGGAACTCGGAACCCTTAACTCGGAACTGTCTGTAAAACCGTACGCCCGGAGGGAATCGAACCCACAACCTTCTGATCCGTAGTCAGACGCTCTATCCAATTGAGCTACGGGCGCATGAAACTGTTCAAAGTTCAACGTTCAAAGTTCAAAGTCGGAAGAAGCCCAGACTAAGACCTCTTTTGCTTTGAACTATGAACTATGAACTTTGAACTTGATGTTGTAGCGCGTACGGGATTCGAACCCGTGTTGCCGACGTGAGAGGCCGGCGTCCTAGGCCTCTAGACGAACGCGCCATTTGGAGATCAGTTCCGAGTTCCGGGTTTCGAGTTCAGAAAAAAGACCACTCGATTCAACAACTCGGAACACGGAACCCTGAACTCGGAACTTTTTTCAGCCGTACGCCCGGAGGGAATCGAACCCACAACCCTCTGATCCGAAGTCAGATGCTCTATCCAATTGAGCTACGGGCGCAACGCTTGGCTGGGGAGCAGGGATTCGAACCCCGATACTACGGTCCAGAGCCGCATGTCCTACCGTTGGACGACTCCCCAGTGGCGGACCTTCCCTTTTCGGGATTGAGCACTTAATATAGGCACCGGAATTCCAAAAGTCAAATTCTTTTTGATCAGGGCTTTGCGGGCGATTTCACCATCACGGGACAACCCATCCTTTTCTTTTTACTGGATTTGTCACGGGGAGAGTTCCGCGTTCCGAGTTCCTGGTTCCGAGTTAAAGAACTGTTTTCCATCCAGAAGCGCTCCGCGGTTTTCAACCCGGAACTCGGAACTCCGAATCCGGAACCGGGTCATCTCATTTCCCCGCCAGCCCCTCATGCACCTTCGGCATCCACCCGGGAATGTCGATCTTCTGCGGGCATTTGTCCAGGCATTCGCCGCATTGCGCGCAGACCGAAGCTTTGCCGGCGTCCGGGAAGAAATTCGCGTAGCTGAAACGGGGCGCCCCGGGATTCTCATGCATGAACATGTCATTGTATAATCCGAAATTGGCCGGTATCAGGACGCCGTGCGGACAGGGCATGCAGTAACCGCAGTTCGTGCACGGGATGGGCGCGCATTCCCTGTAGGCCTGCCGCACCGATCCGATCCAATCGCGTTCCGCCCCCCCGAGCATGCCCGGTTCGCACCGCCCCGCGACCGCGAGATTATCGATCACCTCCGGCATCGCGCTCATGCCGCTGAGCACCGTGGACACCTCGGGCTGGTCCCACAGCCAGGTCAGGGCCCATTCCGCCGGGGACCTGCGGACCGGGCGGGCATCCATCATTGTTCGGATTTTCACGGGCGGCCGCGCCAGCCTTCCGCCCAGAAGGGGTTCCATGACGACCACGGGAAGACCGCGCTTGGCCGCTTCCCTGAGACCGCGTGTCCCGGCCTGGTTTTCGATATCGAGGTAATTGTATTGGATCTGGCACATCCCCCATCGGTCATACCCGTCCAGTATCCGCATGAACGTTTCGAACCCGTCATGAAAGGAGAAACCGAGCGCCCCGATTCTTCCGTCGGCCACGGCTTTTTCACCTTTGTCGAGAAGCCCGTGCCGGAGCACGGTTTTCTCCCACCGGGTCTGATCAAGCGCGTGAAGCAGGTAATAATCGATCCGGTCCGTACCCAGGCGGGACAATTGTTCGTTCAGAAACCGATCGAAATCCCCGGATTTCTGAATCAGCCACACCGGGCTCTTGGTCGCAAGCCGCACCCGGGACCTGTACCCGTCGGCGAGCGCCTTGCCGACGACGGTTTCGCTCACGCCCCCGTGATAGGGATACGCCGTGTCCACGTAGTTCACGCCGCCGTCGATCGCGGCCCGTATCATCCGGATCGATTCCTTCTCGTCCACTGCCGGACCGCCGTCACGGCCGTCCGTGACCGGCAGGCGCATGGCGCCGAATCCCAGCGCCGAGACGTTCCAGCCCGTTTTGCCGAATGGCCTGTATTTCATATCCGATCCGATCGTTGACTTGGATGTTTTACGTCTTCCCGAAGGGCCGGTTCCGGCCGGCCGGTAAAAAAAAGAGTCGGGTATCCTCCGGAGGGAGGATACCCGAATACATGGAATTAATCCTTCAGGATTTCATTGAAAGGCTGAAGCCTGAAATCCGGTGTGCGAACCATTCACTATGAATTTGTTATCTTCGTTCTCAGCTCGAACGGATCGTCCCCGCCCTTGCCGCGGACGCGGCCGGAGAGCGCGAAGTAGGCCTTCTTCATCGCGCGATACACGGCGACGTTCTCCGCCACCGGCTTCTTCCTGCGCGACTCGTCGAGCTTCACAAACGGCTTCACCACATCGGCCAGCTTGGCGGACTTGCCGCCCTTCCCATACTCCTTCTTCCACACCCATGCCGCGTGCAGGGCGGCGCCGAGCGCCGCGCCCTCGCCCTCGACCGGCACCGTCTCCGCCTCGAACACGTCGGCGATGGTCTGGCACCAGGCCTCGGACTTGGACATGCCGCCCGTGAGCCGGATTTCCTTCGGCTTCACCGGCATGCGGCAGAACCCCTCGAACAGGTTGAGGACGTGGCCCTCCAGGACGGCGCGGCTGAGGATTTCGGGCGTGAAGTCATCGAGCCCGAATCCGAAATACAGCGGCGTGGCCCAGGGCAGGTCCGGCGTGCGTTCGCCCATGTACCAGGGCAGAAGCAGGCGGCCGCCGTTGCCCGGCTTCGTTTTCTTCACAAGCGTGTTGAAGCCCTCGTGAGAGATGCCGTGCAGGCGGAGGATCTCGTTGTACCCGTTCGCCAGGTTGGACACGCAGAGCAGGGGGAGGTAATGCCCCGTGCTGTCGCAGAACGCGGCGATCTCGCCGGTCGGGTCCACGTACGGCGTCTTCATGAACGTGTACGCCGTGCCGCTGGTCCCGAGGCTGACGGTCACGATGCCCGGCACGACATTGCCCGTGCCGACCGCGCCGTACATGTTGTCGCCGCACCCCGCGTCGATCCGGCAGTCCGCCGGGAACCCGAATTCGCGGACGAACGCGGCGCCGATGCGGCCGATGCTCGCGTCCGAGGGCTTCACCGGCGGGATCCGCTTCGCCAGTGAGGGATCGATCGCGGCGAGCGCCTTCTTGGACCAGCGCCCGGTTTTCGGGTTCCAGAGCGCCATGCCCGAGGTGTCGCCGGGCTCCATGACGCGCACGCCGCCGTCCTTGCCCCCGGTCAGCACCCAGTTGATGTAATTGTGCACCAGAAAGAAAGTGGCGGTTTTCCGGAACGCCTGCGGTTCGTGCCGCTTCATGTGGAAAATCTTGGCCGCGGTGTA
Source organism: bacterium (assembly GCA_030372965.1). Classification (GTDB taxonomy): domain Bacteria; phylum Zhuqueibacterota; class QNDG01; order QNDG01; family DTFT01; genus JAFGAX01. Next base: position 28,150 of record JAUCQC010000031.1, on the reverse strand, counting down.
GCCGGTCCGCTGGCTGTTGCCGGTCTCGCGGATCACGGCCTTCAAACCGCCGAGTTTTTCCGTCAGAATGCGGCACTCCTCCGACGTGGAGAAGTCGTTCCACAGCTTGCTGGCCGGGCGGGTGAGTTCGCCCGCGGCGTCGAGCGACACGAGGCCGTGCTGCTGCCCGCTCACGGACACGCAGCGGATCCGGCCGAAGTCGACGCCCGCGGATTTCGCGGCCGCGAACACGCGGCGCACCGCCTCGATCCACATGCGGGGGTCGGACTCGGAAGCGCCCTCCCCCCGGTCGCGCATGACGCCGTCCTTCGTGCCGTACTGCGGCAGGTCGGCGTCGTAGTTCACCCCGCCGACGTACACGACATCGGCGCCGGCGGGGTCGATCACCACGAGCTTGGTGCCCTGGGTGGAGACGTCCAGGCCCGCGAAAAGCGATTCGGACATGGCCCGCTCCTACCAGTTTTTGATGAGAATTTCCTCGAGCTCTCCGCGGTGATTGGCGGGATCGAGATGGCAGGCCATCAGCTTCTCGTGCGGCAGGCGCGCGACGCGCTCCTTGAGGCGCTGAATCGCCATGACGTTGATCTCGACCGCCTTCTGGAACGGCATGTTCTCGGGATTGATGTCGATGCCGAAGTACTCGTCGTACCCGTGCGCCCACAGCGTGTAGAGCAGGGCCTCGGTTTCGGGGAAGTTGACCACGCCGACGTTGTTGTCCTGGTCGTAGTTTCCGTCGGGCTGGCTGTTCCAGTGGGTGTGCGCCAGCCGGCCTTCCATCATGCACAGGGCATAGGCGGCGGGCAGCATCTCGAAGCTCATCTTGACGTGCCCGATCTCGGGGTTCAGGCCCATGAGGGTCACGCCCTTCTTGAGCAGCTCGACGTTCTTCGGGTTTTTCAGCTTGGCCTCGATGCGCTGGCAGGCGAGAACGCCCTCCGCGGTCGTGCGGTAGATGTTGTTCGGCGCGGGCTCATAGCCCTTGGGCTCGATGGCCACGCGCACGCCCGGCACCTCGTCCATGGCCTCGGCCATGGAGGATTCAAACCAGTCCCACATCTGCATGTAGGGCTTGCCGTGGATGTAACGGTACCCGTCCATGCCCGGCCAGGAGATCGCGGCGCCCGCGCCCGCGGCCTGGACCAGCTGGAGCCCCTTCACCGCGATGGCCTTCGCCTCCTTGCGCACGGCCGGATCGGGGCTGGACAGGCTGCCGAACTCGAACCGCTTGTGGAAGAAATGGGAGAAGGGGACGCCGATGAGCTTGATGCCCGCGTTCTTCTCGAGCTGCTGGAACAGGTGCAGGTTGTCCTCGTTCACTTCGTCCGGGTAATGCGCCTCGATTCCGGTGACGCCGAACTTGGCCAGATCCTCGGCCATCTTCAGGCGCTCCGGAACCGACGCCTCCTTGACGAAACGGTCGTGGAAACGTCCGCCGCCCGGCGTGAAATACCAGATGCCCACCGAGGTCCGGATCTTCAGATCCTTCTTCAGGTTCTCGAGCATCTTCTTGGGGTCGTTCGCAGCCTTCTGATACTGCAGGTCCTTCAACTGATAAGCCATACGGCCTCCCGTGATGGGGTGAAACGTGATGGGTTTATTTTCTGACAGCCCTGCGGCCCGCCGGACGCGCTCCGCGCGCTTCAACCGCCTCGGCGGACCGGCCCGCGCGTTCCTGCGGGTCGGTTCCGGCGTGCTCGTCCAGGTTTTCGGCCGTGACGATGTCGATCGGAAGATTCATCTCCGCCGGCACGGGATTCTTCAGCAGGAGATGCTGAACCAGGAGCTGAATGCCCTGATAGCCCTGCACGTCCGGCCGCTGGCTGATCAGGAAGCGGATCCAGCCGTCCTTCAGGAACGGAAGGTTCGGCTCGACCAGGTCGTACCCGATGAGATGGATGCGGCCCGGCGGCACCCGCTCCTTGAGCAGCTGCGCCACCTGGTGGCCCAGGGAGTTGGGCACGAATATGCCGTTGCACGAGGGCCGTTCGGCGAGAATGCGCTCCGCCAGATGGTAGAAAACCGCCTCGTCCGTCTTGCGGTCGGCTTCGAAGGACACGATTTCCACGTCCTTCCGGAACCGGAGCGCCTCGGTGAATCCGTTGACCCGGTCGTCGATGTGGTAATCGCGCGGAACCATGCGGCACACCGCGACCGTGCCCTTTCCGCCGATGAGCAGGTCCATCAGCCGGGCCCCGAGCGCGCCGCTCCGGTAGGGATTCTGGGCGATGCGGGATAGGCAGGACGTGTCCGGCACATAGGAATCGATGAAGACGTACGGCAGGGCCGGGGGGATTCTGCGGATGAAGGTTTCCGAGGCGGCGGAAAGCACTGGCGCGATGACGAGGCCGTCCGCCTCCGACCTGGATTTCAGGATCTTTTCCCCCGCCTTGAAAAAGGACGCTTCGGAATACTTGTCGTAATGGACGGGCCAGATGCGGATCGGGTAGGGTTTCAGTTCCTCCGCGGCCTTGCGGATGCCCCGCATCGGAAGCTCCCAGTAGCGGCCGTCCTGCTCGGGCTCCGGGGTCAGGACCGCGAACGTGTACTGTTTGGCCAGGGACAGATGGCTCGCGAACACGTTGGGCTTGTACCGGCACTCGGCGATGATCCGCGCGATCCTCTCCTGCGTCGCCTTGGACACGCGGCCCCGGTTGTGCAGGGCCCGGTCCACGGTGCCGATGGAGACGCCGGCTTTCCGGGCGATTTCGCGGATGGTGACCATGGGACGGCGGACCCTCCCGGGGGCGGAATTTGCGTTAACGTTAACGTCAGGCTGGATAAAATAACCGGATTTTTCGGGAATGTCAAGTATTATCTTGTAAACATTTGGTCAAAAGTCCGGTTCCGGGTTTCAAGTTCCGGGTTCCGGGTCGGGAAAGAGGATCCAGGACAATCCAGTGACCGTTGAAACCATTCAAAGGCAGAGCGCATGGCGCAAAGGGCACAATGCTTGAGCATTGCGGATAATCACTCCCCGGGCCTCTTCTTTTTACGCTTTGCGCTCTGCGCCATGCGCGATGCGCTGTGCCGCCCGGAACTTGGAACCCGGAACAAATAAAAAGCCGGCCCCCCAACAGGAGCCGGCCGGAATAAAAACCCGAAATGCCGGAAGAAATCAGAAGTAGAAGTTGAACACCACCGACGCCTGACTCGACACGTATTTCCCTGAGAGTTTCAGGTCGAGATCGGTCCGCCCGGCCCCGAGCAGGTCATCCAGGCCCGCGTCCGGCTCCGTCCCCGTGTCGCCGAGGAGCAGCCCCAGCAATTCGAGCGCGCGGGTGTCATTGAACTTCTGTTCGGCCGAATTGAAGTTCAATTTGACCCCGTACTCCCCGCCGAGGCCGAAATGCCTGTTGACGCGCCACTCGACCCCGAACCCGGCCTGCACGCCCCAGTGATTGAGCAGGCTCTCGACGAATTCCTTCAGATCGTCCTCCAGCAGGTCCGTGTCCGAGGACATCGGGTCGCCCGCTTCCTCCCCGTTCTCGTCGTAGCCCTGGAGTTTCAGGTCAAGCGCGGCGTCGATCGAGGAGAAGTTCCTGTACACGCCCCCGAACACGTACGGCCGCGATTCGCCGTCCGCCAGATAGTACTTCGCGCCCGCATGGGGCATCCAGAATGAGACCGAACCGTCCACCACCGCGCCGATTTTGAGGGCCTTCACGAGCTCGAGGGTCGAGGGATTCTCGGCCCACATGAGCAGGCCCATGTCCGCCGTGAAGGAAGCCGAAAGATAGTCCAGGCCGGCGTACGGTTGAAGCCGTTTTCCCGCCAGCCCGATCTGTGAGGCCTGATGATTCGGCCCCAATTTGACGGTGAAGACTTTGCCTTTCTCATTCGCGGCCTGGCCGAAGAGGAGCGCCGGTGCCAGGGCAAGGAGCGGAATGAATCGCGCCTTTTTCATGTTTCGTTTCCTCCCCTCTGTTGGCCGGCCTACTGCTTCTCCGTCAGCTTCGCCACCCTGGCCACCAGCTCGGCGGGCGGCAGAGGCTTTTCGACGAATTCCGTGACCGGCAGAAACTGTTCGTCCGGTTCGTACTTGAAGGGCAGATCCATGGCTTCCCGGATCGAGGTCAGCATGAGAATCGGCGTCCGGCCGAGGGCCTCGTGTTCCCGTATCGCCTTGGCGGTGTGGAAACCCTCGGTTTCCTCGGTCATCATTACGTCCAGAACGATGCAGTCGGGCTTCTCGCGGACCGCTTTCTCGAGACCTTCCTTTCCGTCATACGCGGTCAGCACCTGATATCCGGCCTTTTCAAGCGCCATCCGGTTCATACTCACGAAATCCTGGTCGTCATCGATCAGCAGAATGCGTTTGGGCATGTCGGTCCTCCGGAACCTTTGGGATTGCGGTCAACGTCTTCGGATCAATTTACGTTATTAAAAAAAGAAAGTCCAGTAAATTGAACACGGGCGTTCCGAGCGCCGGACATCCGCGGTCCCCGATTGATCAGGCCGCGGCATCGCGGCCTTCCGCCGTCGTCCCGATCCGGCCCGCCGAAAGACCCCGGACCCGGGCGGTGATCCGATGGAGTCTTCCGGCGACTGCCTTCCCCAGTCCCGTCCCGCTGCGCGGGATCAGGCAACAGATGTCGGCCGTTGAAGACTTTGCGGGACGGCGGGGGCTTCACTCTCCCCTCGACCCGGCATTTCGCGTGAACGCGCCGGCCGGCGGATACGGGAATGCGGAATGGTGTCCCCGTCTCCGCCGGTTTGGAACCGGCCGGAAGACCGGACATCCCGGCAGGTCGCGGAGAATCCGAACAAGCCCCGGACACCGGCCGGCTTCAATCGGACAGGGAAAGGCAACATCGGTCCGCCGTGCGGAAACCGAATGAGTGTCGGATCAGACGGACACGCCTGAAATGAATGCGGATAATACTGCGGGCGCAGCGGCACAGGAATGAAGGATTGGAATCGGGAATTGTTCCGTACCCCCGCGATTTCGGAAACAGGTTCGATCTGCGCCGTATCTGGAGGCGAAGTATTTACGATATAAATGAAAAATGAATGAAAATTCACTTGCTTTTGCTAAACCAATTACCTATATTTGCTGTGAAAATTTTCGCAATGTTAATCGAGTAACAATAAACAAACAGCCAAAATGAACTTAATTTCTGAAAAAACAATTGAACGCCTGATCCTATACAGAGGATTGCTTTTACAGGCAAACCACGAAAACGAATCCGGCATCTACTCCCATCAGCTTGCCCGCATGGCCGGCTTCACGCCGGCCCAGGTCCGCCGCGATCTGATGCAGGTCGGGTACACCGGCTCACCCGCGCGCGGTTACGACAAAGCCAAACTGATTCAGAGCATCAGCGCGCTCGTGGACCCGGCGGAAAAACGGGAAATCGCTCTCGCGGGCATCGGCTCCATCGGCCGCGCCATACTCGCCTACTTTCACGGCCGGTCGTCTCTGTTGGAGATCACGGCCGCGTTCGACACGGACCCGGAGAAAACGGGCCGGGTCATCCACGGATGCCGGTGTCACCCCGTCGACCGGCTGGCCGACATCGTCCGCGAACGGGGCATCCGCACGGGCATCCTGTGCGTGCCCGCCGGAGCGGCCCAGTCCGTGACGGACGCCCTTGTCGAAGGCGGCATCCGCGGCATTCTGAACTACGCCCCCACCCGCCTGATCGTGCCGCCCGACGTGTACGTGGAAAACCGGGACATGATCATGGCCGTCGAAAAAGTGGTTTACTTCTCCGGCCTCAAAACCGGACAGCGAAAGGAAAACGGATGAGCCCAGCGGTCGAGACCATTCTCGAAAAATACAGGAACGCGAAACGGGACCAGCTGATCCCCCTGCTCCAGGAAATCCAGGAGAGCGAGGGTTACCTGTCCCGGGAGGCCGTGGCCCGCATCGGCCGGCATCTGCGGCTTCCCGCGAGCAAGATCTACGGCGTGGCCACCTTCTACAACCAGTTCCGCTTTCAGTCGAACGGCAAGCACCACATCCAGGTCTGCCGGGGCACGGCCTGCCACGTGAAGGGATCGGCCAAGGTGCTGGACGCGCTGAAGCGCGAACTCAAAATCGATGCCGGCGCCACCACCAGGGACGGGCTCTTCAGCCTGGAAGTCGTCGCCTGCATCGGGGCGTGCGGCCTGGCGCCCGTCATCTCGATCAACGGCGAGTTTCACGCGAACATGACGCCGGACGCGACCCGTAAACTCCTGCGCGCGATCCGGCGGGAGGAAGAGAAGAGCCATGCCGCAGACTGATCCCTGGAAATGCTGCGACCGCTGCACCCACGAGGCCGCGAAGCCGTGTCCCGATCTCGTCGCCTGCCTGCAGGACGGCAGGGCCTGCCATGACGACCCGGCCTGCGCGGCATTCAGGCGCGGCCGTTCCGCGGCCGCCTCCCGAACCGGCCTCGACATTCCCGTCATCACCGTCGGCACCGGCACCTGCGGGCTCGGCGCCGGCGCCGGCAGGACACTCGCCCGCGTGCGCGCCTGGCTCGCGTCCGGCGGCCTGAAGGCGGATGTGGTGGAGGTGGGCTGCATCGGCCTGTGCGTCGAGGAGCCCATCGTCGACATTCAGATGCCCGGCCGCTGCCGGCTGTCCTTCGGTAAGGCGACGGAGGACCGGATCGAGTCGATTCTGACCGGCGTGTTCGGGGGCGTGATTCCGGCCGAGGGACGCATCGGCCAGCACCGGCACGCGTCGCTTCAGCCGTGGGATGGCGTTCCCTTCATCGACGAGCACCCGTTTTTCGCGCCCCAGACACGGAGGGTGCTGGCCAATTGCGGCGTCCTGGATCCGTCACACCTCGAGGCCTACGTCGCCGCGGGCGGATACCGCGCGCTCGCAACGGCCCTGCACGACATGACGCCGAAGGAAGTGTGCGACACCGTTCAGAAAAGCGGTCTCCGCGGCCGGGGCGGCGGAGGTTTCTCCACGGGCCAGAAATGGAAACTGGCCCTGGACCAGGCCTCGGACCAGAAGTACTTCATCTGCAACGCGGACGAGGGCGACCCGGGCGCCTTCATGGACCGGGCCGTGATCGAGGGCGACCCGTACCGTCTCCTGGAGGGCCTGGCGATCGCCTCGTACGCCATCGGCGCCTCCAAGGCCTATGTCTACATCCGCGCCGAGTATCCCCTGGCGATCCGGCGGCTGGAGCACGCCATCGCCGAGGCGAAGCGGTTCGGACTGCTCGGCGGCAACGTGCTGGACAGCGGGTTCAGGCTCGAGGTGCTCATCAAGAAGGGCGCCGGCGCCTTCGTGTGCGGCGAGGAAACGGCCCTCATCCACTCCATCGAGGGCAAGCGCGGCATGCCCCGTCCCCGTCCGCCGTTCCCGACGACCAGCGGCCTGTTCGGCAAGCCCACGGTGATCAACAACGTCGAAACCCTCGCCAACGTGCCGGACGTTCTCACGCTCGGCGCCGGGGCGTTCGCGTCCGTGGGCACGGAGACCAGCAAGGGGACCAAGGTCTTCGCCCTCTCCGGCAAGATCGCGCGCACCGGGCTCGTCGAGGTCGCCATGGGGGTCACGCTCCGGCGCATCGTCGAGGACATCGGCGGCGGAATCCCGAACGGCAAGAAGTTCAAGGCCGTGCAGATCGGAGGGCCCTCGGGCGGCTGCATTTCGGAACAGAACCTGGACATCGCCATCGATTACGAATCGCTGATCCGGGTCGGCGCCATGATGGGCTCCGGCGGCCTCGTGGTCATGGACGAGGACACCTGCATGGTCGACCTGGCCAAGTTCTTCATGGATTTCATCCAGAGGGAGAGCTGCGGCAAGTGCATCCCCTGCCGCGAGGGCACGCGCCGGATGCTGGAGATCCTCCAGCGGATCACCCGGAGCCGCCGGAACGAGACGGAGAACGACGCGCTCGAGCGGTTCCAGGGCGTCATGTACCTGAACCGGCTCGCCGGCGTCATCCGCGACACGAGCCTGTGCGGGCTCGGCCGGTCGGCGCCGAACCCCGTGCTCTCGACCCTGAGATGGTTCAAGGACGAATACGAGGCCCACATCTATGAGCGCCGCTGCCCGGCGGGCGCGTGCACGGAGCTGCTGCAGTACGCGATCGAGAAGGACAAATGCACGGGATGCACGCTGTGCGCGAAGAACTGCCCGGCCGAGGCCATTCTGGGCAATCCCAAGACGCCCCACTACATCATCCCGGACAAGTGCGTGGGATGCGGCAACTGCGTGACCGTCTGCCGGTTCGGGGCGGTCTCGGCGCAATGAAGGAATGGAACACGGATGACACGGACGCCGCTGGCGGCGCGGATTACCACGGATACAGCGGGAGGAACAGGGTAATTCGTTGATTTCAGGATGGTATTAAACCGTACTCATTCATAATGAAATGAGATGCGCCGAAAACTCAGGATGAACATGCAGACTGGAGATCGGGCGGGATGACACGTGAACGAGAATGAATAAATTACCCTATTCATCCAGATCCGTGCAAATCCGTCCAATCCGTTAAATCCGTGTTCTATCGTTGACAAAGGAGCCTTGCGTGATACAGATCGAAGTCAACAACCGTCCGATTCAGGCCAACGAGGGCGAAACCCTCCTGACGGCCCTCAAGCGCGAGGGCATCAAGGTGCCCACGCTCTGCCACCTGGAGGGGCTCTTCCCCAGCGGCGCCTGCCGCATGTGCGTCGTCGAAATCGAGGGCGTCCCGGGACTGGTCCCCTCCTGCGCGTACCCCGTCCGGGAGGGCATGAAAATCCGGACCCATTCGCCCAAGGCGGTCCGCTCGCGCAAGACCATCATCGAGCTGCTGCTCGCCAACCACCCGGACGACTGCCTCTACTGCGTGCGGAACGGCGAATGCGACCTGCAGGACCTGGCCCAGGAGCTGGGCGTCCGCCAGCGCCGCTTTCAGGGCGCCAGGTCCTCGCACAAGATGGACATCTCAAGCCCGGCCATCGAACGCGACCCCGACAAGTGCATCCTCTGCGGCAAGTGCGTCCGGGTCTGCGAGGAGGTGCAGGGCGTGTCCGCCATCGACTTCATCGGCCGGGGCAGCCGGACGGTCGTGGGGCCCGCGTTCGACGAGGGCATGAACGTCTCGAGCTGCGTCAACTGCGGCCAGTGCGTCGTCGTCTGCCCGACCGGCGCCCTGCGGGAGCAGAGCGGCCTGAAGCGCGTCATCAGCGCCATCCAGAACCCGAAAAAACTCGTGGTGGTCCAGCACGCGCCGGCGGTGTCGGTCACGCTCGGCGAGGAATTCGGCCTCAAGCCCGGCGCGGACGTGATGGGCATCATGGCCGCCGCGTTCCGCCGGCTCGGGTTCGACCGCGTCTTCGACACCTCGTTTTCGGCCGACGTGACCATCATGGAAGAGGCCGCGGAATTCATCCGTCGCGTTCAAACGGGCGGCCGCCTGCCCATGTTCACCAGCTGCTCGCCCGGCTGGATCAAGTTCGTGGAGCAGTTCTATCCGGAGTTCCGCGAGAACCTCTCCACCTGCAAGAGCCCCCAGCAGATGATGGGCGCGCTGATCAAGAGCGCCTTCGCCGAGCGCGAGGGCGTGCCGCCGGAGGACATCTTCAGCGTGTCCGTCATGCCCTGCACCGCCAAGAAATTCGAGTGCGAGCGCCCAGAGATGACGGGCGGCGATGCGCCCGACGTCGACGCCGTGCTGACCACGCGCGAGCTGTCGCGGGTGATCCGCATGCGCGGCCTCGACCTGAAGGCCCTGGAGCCCGAGCCCAACGACTCGCCCTTCGGCGAACGCAGCAGCGCCGGCAAGCTCTTCGGCGTGTCGGGCGGCGTGATGGAGGCCGCCATCCGGACGGCGCATTTCATGCTGACCGGAAAGGAGCTCGACCGTCCCAAAATCCAGGAGCTCCGCGGGCTGGACGGGATCAAGCAGGTCCACCTCGAGGTCGGCGGCATCCGCATGGGGTTCGCCGTGGTCTCCGGCCTGGGCAACGCGCGCCGGATCCTCGAGGAGGTCAAGGCCGGCCGGAACGACCTGCACTTCATCGAGGTCATGACCTGCCCCGGCGGATGCATCGCCGGCGGCGGCCAGCCGCTGAGCGCCAACCTGGCGGCCGTCCGGGCCCGCATGAAGGCCCTGTACGAGATCGACGAAACCTCCCGCGTCCGGACCTCGCACGGGAACCCCTCCATCGTCCGGCTGTACGGGGAATTCCTCGGCGAGCCGCTCGGCGAGAAGAGCCACCGCCTGCTGCACACGCGCTACCACGCGCGGGACGTCCTGCAATGACCCGCCGCCGGCCGCGCGTTCGAACCCGGCCGGCCCGGGGAAAGGGTGAACGGATTTGCCGCTGAGAAAAACGGAACCGCTGGTCAGCACGATTTACGACCGTTGCCGGGTCTGCTACACCTGCGTGCGGGAGTGCCCCGCCAAGGCGATCCGGATCGCGGGCGGGCAGGCCCAGGTCATACCCGACAGCTGCATCGGGTGCGGCAACTGCGTGCGCGTCTGCAGCCAGAACGCCAAGCGGGTCCGGAACAACATCCCCGAGATCGAACGCCTGCTCGAATCGGACGACCTCGTCGCGGCCATTGTCGCGCCCAGCTTCGCGGCGGAGTTTCCGGACATGGCGCACACCCGGCTCGTCGGCATGATCCGGGCGCTCGGCTTCTCCTTCGTCCACGAGGTCGGGTTCGGGGCCGACCTGGTGGCGCGCCGCATGCGTCAGCTCCTGGACGCGCCCGGGGGGGAGCGGTACATTTCCACCGCCTGCCCGGCCGTGTTCGGCTATGTCAAGCGGTACCACCCCGAGCTCCTGGACGACCTGGCGCCCGTGGTCTCCCCCATGATCGCCACGGCCCGGGTGCTGCGCGAGATGCACGGGCCGGATATCCGCATCATCTTCATCGGCCCCTGCATCTCCAAGAAAATCGAGGCCGAAAGCGAAGAGGTCGACGGCGAGGTGGACGAAGTGCTGACCTTTTCGGAGCTCCGGGGCATGTTCGAGAGCCACGGCATCGCCCCCGGCGCTGTCACGCCGCGCGACTTCAACCCGCCGCACGCGGGCAGGGGATCCCTCTTCCCGGTCGGCCGCGGGCTCCTGGAGGCGGCCGGCATCGAGGAGGACCTGGTCGACGGCAAGGTCGTCTCGGCCAACGGAAAGGCCACCTTCATCGACGCGGTGATGGAGTTCTCCACCGGGGACGTGGAGGCCCGTTTTCTCGACGTGCTCTGCTGCGACGGATGCATCATGGGGCCCGGCATGACGACCGGTGCGCCCCCGTTCCGGCGCCGAAGCCTGATCAGCCGCTACGCGCGCGACATCATCGGCCGCCGGGACGAAGCCGCCTGGGCGGACGCGATGAAACGGTTCGCGGACATCAACCTGAACCGCCGCTTCATCCCGTTCGACCAGCGCGTGCCCCCGCCGCCCGAGGAGAAGATCCGGGAGGTGCTCGGAACCATCGGGAAGTTCCGCCGGGAGGACGAGCTGAACTGCGGCGCCTGCGGGTACGACACCTGCCGCGAGCACGCCGCCGCCATCATCCGCGGCCACGCCGAGGAGGAGATGTGCCTGCCCTACTCCATCGAGCAGCTGCACAGCACCATCCGTGAGCTGAACGTTTCGAACCGGCGGCTGGACGAGACCCGCGAGGCGCTGATCCAGTCCGAGAAGATGGCGAGCATGGGGCAGCTCGCCGCGGGCATCGCGCACGAGGTCAACAACCCGCTCGGCGTGGTGCTGATGTACGCGCATCTGCTGAAGGACGCGGCCGACCGGCCCTCGCAGATGACCGACGACCTGAAGATGATCGTGGACCACGCGGACCGGGCCAAGAAAATCGTGTCCGGCCTGCTTCACTTCGCGCGCCAGAACAAGGTGTTCCTCAAGCCGGTCGACGTCCGGACCCTCGTCGAAGAATGCCTGAAACCCCTGCGCCTGCCCGGAAACGTGCGGGCGGAGACCGAGCACCGGGGGGAGGATCCCGTCGCCGATCTGGACCGGGACCAGATTCTCCAGGTGCTGAACAACCTGGTCCACAACGCGGTCGCGGCCATGCCCGCCGGAGGCGTGCTGGCCGTGCGGACGGAGCGGTCGGGCGACCGCGTCCGGTTCCGGATATCCGACACCGGCGTGGGCATCCCCCGGGAGAACCTCCAGAAGATCTTCGAGCCGTTCTTCACGACGCGCCAGATCGGCCGCGGCACGGGACTCGGGCTGGCCATCGCCTACGGCATCGTGAAGATGCACCGGGGAGACATCCGGGTGGAGTCCAACGCCGATCCGTCCCAGGGGCCGACGGGATCGACCTTCATCATCGACCTGCCGGCCCGGGCGCCGGAGGCCGAAACCGTGGACCGCACCGTCTCGGCCCTCCCGGACGAAGGAATCCAGGCCGCGTGATCCTCACGGCCGGGCCCGGCCGCGCAACACATGAAAAACGAAGGGAACCGCATGAGCGACAAACAGACCATTCTCGTGGTGGACGACGACACGGACTTCCTGTTTCAGATGGAGACCATGCTGAAGCGGGCCGGGTACAACGTGGTCACCGCGGGCGGCCAGCGGGAGGCCGAGGAGAAACTCCGCGGGCTGAGACCCGACCTCGCCGTCGTGGACCTCATGATGGAGCACACGGACGGCGGGTTCGCGCTCTCCTACCACATCAAGAAGAAGGACCCCTCGATTCCGGTCATCCTCGTGACGGCCGTGACGGCCGAAACGGGAATGGAGTTCGACGCGGCCACGGACGAGGAACGGTCGTGGGTCAAGGCGGACGCCCTGCTCTCGAAACCGGTGCGTTTCGAACAGCTGGAGCGCGAAATGCGCCGCCTGCTCGGCGGGGCCTGACCGTGGAACGGCTCCGCACGCTGGTCGTCGACGATGAGCTCGGCATGCGCGAGGGCATCCGCCGCGCGCTGGACCGGTTCGAGTTCCGGATCCCCGACGTGGACGAGACGTACGGCTTCGAGGTGGACACCGCGGAGAACGGCGCCGAGGCCGGGGAAAAGATACGGTCCGCGGCGCCCGACGTGCTCCTGCTCGACTACAAGCTGCCGGACACGACCGGGCTGGAGATCCTGGAGCGGTTCCGGCCGGAACTGTCCGAATCGGTCACGCTGATGATCACCGCCTACGCGTCGCTCGACACCGCGGTGAGCGCGATCAAGGGCGGCGCCTTCGACTTTCTCGCCAAGCCCTTCACCCCGGACGAACTCCGGAAGACGCTGACCAAGGCCGCGCAGAACCTGCTCCTCGCGCGGCAGGTGAAGAAGCTCGCCGCGGAGCAGCGCAGGGTGCGGTTCCAGTTCATCTCCGTGCTCGGGCACGAGCTGAAGGCGCCGCTGAACGCGGTGGAGGGCTATCTCCACATGATCCGCGACCGGACCCTGGGCGACTCGCTGTCCGACTACGACGAGCCCCTGAACCGCAGCCTCCTCCGACTCACGGGAATGCGCAAGATCATCCACGACCTGCTCGACCTGACCCGCATCGAGTCGGGCGCGAAGCGCCGCGAAGCCGCCGAACAGGACCTGACGTCCGTCCTGAGAACCGCCGTCGAAACCGTCCAGCCCCAGGCCGGGGAAAAGGGCGTCTCGATCGCCGTGAACGCGCCCGCGGAATTCCGGTTCCGGTGCGACGCGGGCGAGATCGAGATGATCCTCAACAACCTGATCACCAACGCGGTGAAATACAACCGCGACGGCGGCCGCGTGGACATCCTCCTCTCGGACGAGAACGGAACCGCCCGGCTGACGGTCCGGGACACCGGCATCGGCATGACCCCAGAGGAGACCGCCATGCTGTTCCGGGAATTCGTCCGCATCAAGAACGAGAAGACCCGGAGCATCCTGGGCTCGGGCCTCGGCCTGGCCATCGTGAAGAAACTCGCGCTGATGTACGGCGGCGACGTCTCCGTCGAGAGCGAACCGGACCGGGGGAGCGCCTTCACCGTCGTGCTGAACCCGCTGCCGGCGGAGTGAACCGATCGCGAAGACCCGCGGCTGGAGCCTTGGGCTCCGGACGGATGAACCGACGCGGAAGACCCGCCGCTGAAGCGGTGGGCTCCAGTATCCCAACGTTTGAAACCGTGGGTTCCAACCCCGCCGCTGAAGCGGCAGGCTCCGCAAACATAAGAGTGATGCTTAACCGCCACTGTTCGCTCATTCTCCTCCTGAGCGCGGCCGCGTCTTTGTTCGGGCAGTCGGACCGCCCGGCGCCGGTCGACTCCGTCCGTTACCAAATGCCCGAGGTCTTTGTCACCGCGAACCGCCGGGAGACGGACGCCATGGAGACCAACCGGCCCCTGTCCGCCATTCCGGCGGACCGCCTGTGGTCGGCCGGTGTCGCGACCGCGTCGGAAGCGGCCGCGATTCTGCCCGGCGCCGCGTCGCCCTCCGTCGGCCCCTGGACGGGCCGGTGGTCGATACGCGGTCTCTCGGGTTCGCGCGTGCTCCTGCTCGTGGACGGGCTCAGGCTCGACATCCTGCGCGGATACGGCGAGCACCCCTTTCTCGTGGACGCGGACCAGATCGTACGCATCGAAGTCATCCGGGGTCCGGCCTCGGTCCTGTACGGATCGGACGCCGTGGCCGGAGTCGTGAACCTCATCACCGGACCGGCGCCGGCTCACGGGCCGCGGCCCTCCGGCCTTTCGGGCCGGACGGGCGTCCAATACCTGTCCGCGAACAACCAGTGGAACGGGACGGCTTCCGTGCGCGCGGACGGCCGCAAAGCGTCTTTCTCCGTCAACGCGGTCCGCCGCACGGCCGGGGATCTCCGAACGCCCATGGGCCGGCTGGCCAACACGGCCTTCCGTGGCAACGCGTTTCAGGCCGAGGCGGTCCTGAGACCGGGCCGGAACGCGCGCCTGACATTCCGGGGGCACACGGACCGGATGGACAGGGTCGGCGTGCCCGCCGACCGCTACGCCGAAAAGGCCCGCTTCAACGCCTACGACCGCGATCGGATCACCGCGGAATTCGACGTGCGCCGGCCGAAGGGCGCGTGGAAAGGCGTCCGCGTCCAGGCCTACGGCCAGAAGGAATACCGGAGTTTTGAGGCGTGGATTTCCGGAAAACCGAAGGGCGCCGCTTTCGTCGAACAGGCCCAGAACGCGGACCGGAGCCTGAGGGCCGCGGGGTTCAGCGGCCAGTCCGACTGGGTGCTGGGGCCGCATGTCCTGATCGCCGGCGGCGAGGCGTTCAAGCACCGGGTCGTCTCCGAACGGATCGCCGATCTCCTGCTCCGCAGCGCCTCCGGCGTTGTGCTGAAGGACCCGCCTCCGGACCGGACGCCTCCCCTGCCCCGTCTCACGCAGTCCGGTGCGGCCGCTTTCGTGAACGCCGAGTTCGCGGCTTCGCGTCTTCTGTCCGTGCAGGCCGGCAGCCGGGTCGAATTATTTCAAAGCCGGGCCGAAGGAACGGCCGGCACTCTGGTCGAATCGGACCGCTGGGAATCGGAATCGAACTGGTCCGGAAATGCCGGTGTTCTCTGCCGTCCGGCGGGGCCGCTCCGGTTGTTCGCCAATATCGGCCGCGCGTTCCGCTCTCCGGATCCGCAGGAGCGGTATTTCCGCGGACCGGGCCAGGCCGGATTCGTGATCGGCGATCCGGAACTCCGTTCGGAAACCAGCCTGAATCTGGACGCGGGCCTGAAATGGAAGTCGGACGTCGTTGAAGGAGAATTGGCCCTCTTCCGGAACCGCATCGACCGGCTCATTGTTCTGCGCACGCTCACCGCGGCCCGGGACACGTTCGCGTACGCCAACGTGGGCCGCGGCCTCCTGACCGGCGGCGAAATCAGCGTGTCCTGGACCGCGTCCGATCACGTCCGGCTCGGCCTGACGGCTTCGTCCGTCGAAGGCAGGGATGAGACTGAGGACAGGCCGCTGCCCGGCATTCCGCCGCTGCGAGGGACGCTGTCCGGCCGGCTGAACGGCGAACCGTTCGGGTGGACCGCGGGAGCGGATCTCCGCCTGTCCGCGGACCGGAAGGACGCGGCCGAGAACGAGCTGAAAACCGGGGGCGCCGGTCTGCTGGACCTGCATTTCGGATGCGTTTTCCGGGGCGGGTTCACGGCGGGCATGCCGCTTCGCGTGTCACTCAGCGCGCGGAACGTCCTCGACCGGAGCGTCCGCGACCCGCTGTCGGGCGTGACGTGGTGGGACGGGCCCGGGAGGGATGTCGTGGTCGGTATGCGGACGGAGTGGTGAATCTTGAGTTCAAAGTTCAAGGTTCAAAGTTGATAAAGCAAATTCCGTCAATCGAAAAAAACCGACCGGTCATCCGACGGAATCCTCTCCCGACTTTGAACTTTGAACCTTGAACTTTAAACTTGAATCACAGATGAAACGAGAAATATGAATTCAAAATTCATCACAAGAATCGGCGTATTGCTGGGATTAACCCTGGCCTTCCAGGCCATGGGCCTGCCCCAGCCGGTCACCGGAACCTTTGTCAACTGCGTCCTGTTCCTGTCCGCGGCGCTGTTCGGTCCCTGGACCGCGGCCGCGGTCGGGTGCCTCACGCCTTTTCCGGCCCTTCTGCTGGGCCAGCTCCCGCCCCCGCTGTGGCCTTTCCTGCCTGTCATCGCAACCGGCAATATTCTCCTGGTTCTGGTTTTCCACGGATTCCGGAGATTGCAGCTCAATCCGCGTAAACCGGTCAGCCGGCCGCGGGACGCGTTCGCGGTTCTGCCCGCGGCCGCGCTGAAATTCGCCTGGCTCTGGGCCGCGGTCACGTTGTGGATGCCGCTCCTTCTCGGACGAACCCTTCCTGCACAGGCCGCCGCGGCCCTCGCCCTGCCCCAGCTGTTCACCGCGATCGCGGGCGGAGCGGCCGCGATTCTCACCCTTCCGACGCTGCGGCAGGTTCTGCGCGTCCGCTGACCCCGCGCCCGCCCGCCTCGGGCCGGCCGAACGCGCCGGTTGAACCCGTTTTCGCCTCCTAAATGTTGTATTTTTCAAACTTTCCTTGCATATCGGCCTCCCAGACATTATATTTAATCACTTTTCACTGAAACAACGAAGGGTTTATGCCGGTCGAGATCAGACGAAAATCGAGAGTCATGGTTGTCATGCCGGCGTACAACGCCGAGCGGACCGTGGAGAAGACTTTCCGCGACATCCCTGCCGGAAGCGTGGACAGCGTGCTTCTGGTGGACGACGCGAGCCGCGACAACACCGTGGCCACGGCGGAGCGGCTCGGCATAAAGGTGATCCGGCACGAGGCAAACAAGGGATACGGCGGAAACCAGAAGACCTGCTATGACGCCGCGCTCGCGGACGGGGCCGACATCGTGGTCATGGTGCACCCGGACTACCAGTACGACCCGCGGGTCATTCCCTTCGCGGTCGGGTTCATCGAGACCGGCATCTGCGACATCGTGATCGGGTCGCGCGTCCGCACCCGCCGCGAGACCCTGGAAGGCGGAATGCCGGTGTACAAGTACATCTCGAACCGCGTCCTCACCATATTCGAGAACGTCGTGCTCGGCCAGAACCTCGGGGATTTCCATTCGGGCTTCCGGGTGTACCACCGCCGCGTGCTCGAGGCCATTCCCTACCGGGGAAATTCGGACGATTTCATTTTCGACACCGAACTGCTGGCCCAGGCCGTGGTCCTGGGATTCCGCATCGGCGACATCCCCATCCCCACGCGTTACGCGGACGACGCCTCCTCGATCAATTTCCGGCGCTCGCTGAAGTACGGCGTGCAGACCGTCGGCGTCATGGGGAAATACCTGCTGCACAGGCTCGGGCTGTACCGGTCCGCGATTTTCAGGGCGAAGCCTCAGGCGCCGGACCGGGCCTGAGGCCGCGTCCCGCCGCCGGTCATCCCTTCATCCCAGGACATCGACATGTGCCGCCTTCTGCTCGTCACTTCCGCCCGGCCGTTCGACCCGGCTCCGTACCTGCGGTCCTTCGCCGAAGTCGCGAGGAACAGCAGGGAATACCAGGGCCACGGATGGGGCTGCGCCTCGTGGGACGGTTCGGGCTGGGCCCTGTACCGGAACATCAGGCCTGTCTGGGAGGACGGCCTGTCGCAATTCACGAAGACCACGCGCCTGCTGGCACACGCGCGATCGGCTTTCCGGGACGAGGGCATCGCCGTGGAGAACAACATGCCGTTCTCGGACGGCCGCACCGTTTTCGCCTTCAACGGCGAGCTCCACGGCGTCCGGCTCCGCGCCGAGGGCCGCATCGGGGCGGAGAAAATATACAACCTGATCCGGGGCTTTGACCGGGGCGACCGGCTCGAAGCGCTCCGCCGCGCCGTGGACGTGATTGAAAAAAGATCACGGTACATCCGGGCCATGAACATCGTCTGGCTGGACGGGGAGCGCGCCTGGGCCTCGTCCCTGTTCTCCGAGAACCCGGATTACTTCACCCTGCGCCGAAGAACTTCGGACGGGGTTAATCTGCTCTGCTCTGAACCGTTCCCGGGCGAAGCGGGATGGGAACCCGTGGGCAACCGTTTCATAGGGGAAGTCTGAATGTGGATCGTGAAGATCGGCGGCGGCGACGGCGTCAACGCCGAGGGGATCATCCGGGATCTGGCCGTACGGAAGGAGCCTGTGATTCTGCTCCACGGCGCGAACGCGGCCCGCGACCGTCTCGCCGCCTCCCTGGGCGTCAAGAAGGAAACCGTCACGTCGGTGTCGGGCTATTCGAGCGTGTTCTCCGATGAGGCCGTCATCGACCTGCAGATGATGGCCTACGCGGGCCTGCGGAACAAGCGCATCGTCGAGACGGCCCAGCGCCACGGGCTGAACGCCGTGGGCCTGTCCGGTCTGGACGGCCGTGCCGTGCAGGGAAAGCGGAACGCGGGCATCCGCGTGTGCGAGGGCGGCAAGACCCTGATGCGCCGGGATCTCTCGGGCAAGCCGCAGTCCGTCAACGAGGGCCTGCTCCGCCTGCTCCTCGACCACGGGTACACGCCCGTGCTCTGCGTGCCCATCGCGGACGAAAACGGCTTCGCGATCAATTCGGAGAACGACGACATCCTCACCGTTCTCGCGGCGGCCTTCCGGCCGGAGCGGATATTCCAGTTCATCGAGGCGCCGGGATTCCTGGCGGACAAGAACGACCCCTCCTCCCTCGTCCCGGTGATCGAGAAAGCCGAACTGGCCGTCCGCGAGGCCCAGGTGGAGGGCCGGATGAAACGCAAGATGCTCGCCCTGCGGAACCTGTTCGAGGCCGGGGCGGCGTGCGTGCACATCGCGGACGGCCGGACGGAAAACCCGGTGTCGGACGCGCTCGAAGGGAAAGGGACTTTGATCCGATGAGCGAATCGATCGATCTGGAGCGGCGCCACGAATTCGACGTGTTCACCAAGCGGGACGTCTGTATCGTCCGCGGGGAGAACGCCCGGCTGTGGGACGACCGGGGGAACATGTACGTGGACTGCATCGCGGGCCACGGCGTGGCCAGCGTGGGGCACGCGAATCCGGACGTGGCCGCGGCACTGGCCGGCCAGGCGAAGACCCTGATCACCTGTTCGGGCATCTTCTACAACGACCAGCGCGCCCGTCTCTTCGAGAGGCTCGCGTCCGTCGCGCCCGAGGGCCTGAACCGGTCCTTTCTGTGCAATTCCGGAGCGGAAGCGGTCGAGGCGGCCCTCAAGTTCGCCCGTTTCACGACGAAGAAAACGGAGTTCGTCTGCGCCATGCGGAGCTTTCACGGCCGCACGTTCGGGGCGCTGTCCGCGACGCACAACCCGAAGTACAAGGAGGATTTCGAGCCCCTGGTGCCCGGGTTCCACCACGTGCCGTACAACGACTTCGACGCGCTCCTGGCCCGGGTGAACGAAAAAACCGCGGCCATCCTGCTCGAGCCGGTGCAGGGCGAAGGCGGCATCCATGTCGGGAAGAAGGAATATTTCGAGCGGATCCGGGCCCTCTGCGACGAGCGCGGCATACTGATGGTCCTGGACGAAATCCAGTCGGGGTTCTGCCGCACGGGCAGGTGGTTCGCCTGCGAGCACTTCGGCGTGAAGCCCGACATGATGGTCGTGGCCAAGGCCATTGCCGGCGGCGTGCCCATGGGCGCGGTGCTGTGCTCGGAGAAAATACAGCCGCCCGTGGGCCGGCACGGCACCACGTTCGGCGCCAACCCGCTCGCCTGCGCGGCGGCGAACGCGGCCATTGACTTCATGAAACGCGAGCGGCTCGAGGAACAGGCCGCGGCCAAGGGCGCCTATTTGATGAAGAAGCTGAACTCCATCCATTCGGGCCTGATCCGGGAGATCCGCGGCCTCGGCCTGATGATCGGCATCGAACTGAAGGAAAAGGCGAAGCCGTTCATCCAGGCCCTGACCGAAAAGGGCGTGCTGACGCTTCCCTCGGGCATGACCGTGATCCGGCTCCTGCCGCCGCTCACCATTCCGACGGAAGACCTCGACTTCGTCGCGCAGAAGTTAGGGGAAGTCCTCGGAGATAAATAACGGTCCCGGGGTACAAGAGTTGGATTTTAGGCTTCAGCCTTTCATTACAAAACCCTAAAGGGTAAATTCCTTGGCTTCAACTTCACCCGCAAGCAGTGGAATTCAGGCTTCGGCCTTTCATCCCAAAATGAAACCCTGAAGGGTAAATTCCGAAAACATGATTTACCGATAAAATTTATCGGCCCGGAGCCAAGACGCCCCGGGCCGATAATTTTACCGCTCCCGCGAATGAACGAATAACCCTATTTCATTTCATGATCCGTGTAAATCCGTTCCATCTTCCCAATCCGTGTTCCATTTCTTTCAGTTACCCGCCAGCGACACGTTCCCGTTCACCGTGGTCAGGCGTATCGTGCCCCTGCCGCCTCCGATGACGCCGGACACGGCCGTGCGGGAGGAGTTCAGGTCGCGCACGGACAGGCCGCTGACGGTCACGGTCCCGTTCGTGGTCCTCGCGTCGATCTGCGCCGACGTCGAGTCCGGCACGGAGAGGGTCACGTTCCCGTTCACGCCCGTGAGCACGATGGACCCGGAGGCGGGAAGCGTTCCGTCGCAGACGATCCTCCCGTTCACGAGGGACGCCTCGCAGCCGCCGTGCACGTCCGTGCAGAGCAGGTCCCCGTTGGTCCAGTCCACGGACACCGGCGCGGCCATGCCCATGATTCCGGCGTCCCCGTTGACGCCGACGACGGACGTACGCAGGCGTTCCGGAAGCGCCACGCGGTAGTTCACCGTGTAGGTCCGGCCCTCGTTCCGGTTCGGCTGGCGCGTGCGGACCGAAACGGCCGCGGGCGAAACCCCGAATTCCACGGTCAGAAGGGCCAGGTGCTCCCGCGCGTCCTCCTCGTCTTCGGAACGGACCTCGCGTTCGCCGCGGACAATCACCGAATCCGCGGACGGGGAGCCCGTGATCTCGACCTTTCCGTTGATTCCCTCGAGAGAAAACATCGTGATCCCCTCCGCGGCCGCGGCGTACCGGAAGGAGGCGCGGGCCTCCTCGTCCCCGCCGCGACTGTCGTCGCAGGGATCGGTGATGCAGCAGCAGGACAGTCCGGCGAGCGCCGGAACGAGGGCCGCCGCCAGAGCCAGACCGGTTCGTGTCAGTCTGTATAACCGCATGAAGTGTCTCCTATTCGTGAGTGGTTGATGTGGATCGGGTCTTGAGCCGGCCCATCGCGGCTTCGATCCGGGCCCGGCGCTCGCCGGCCCGCGGCCGGTCGTCTTCATTCAGCGAATCGATCCGCTCCAGCGCCGTCCGGTACGCGTCCATCGCGCGGCCCGGCTGATTCAGGGTCTCGAACGCGCGGCCGAGCATCCAGTGGATCTCGCCCCCGTCCTGCAGGCCCGGATAGCGTTCCAGTATCCTGCAGAGCCGGATCACGGCGTTCGGCGTCAGGCCGGCGTCGCTCAGGGCCTGCGCCCCGTTCTTCTCGCGTACCCATTCCGCCCTGCCGGCCCGGCCCCCGGCGTCCGCGTCCGTCCGCTCTCCCCGGTTCGCGCCGCGGACGACGCTGACGTTGGCGATCCGGATCGGCCGCGACGAATCCGAAGCGGCCAGTCCCTCCACCTTGCGCGACATCAGAAAGAGGAACATCTGCCGTTCGGTGACGCGCCGCAGGTCGCCGATGTCCAGTATGGCGTTGCCGCCCAGCGTGAACCGGGTCCCGTCCTCCAGCAGCAGGACCGTCCCCGACGCCTCTCCGGACCAGACGGTGTCGAGCGCCTCGAGCGGCAGTCCGGGCCGCGCCTTGGACCAGTTTTCTTCGAGCCCGCGGCGGACCCGGACGTCGCCGGACACGGTTTCGATTCGCACCGCGGATCCGGCCGTCGGGCACGAAACAACCGACAGGCCCGCGAATATCCAGGCAATCATTCTGTTCATGGGGCATCTCCGTCAGGGAACGTCGATGATTTTGACCCAGCCTTCGGTCAGGCCGTCCCGGAGGACGGCTTCCCCGGCGTACCGGGTTGCGCCCTCCGTCCAGCTGTTTTCGAAACCGGACTGGATCAGCGTGGTTTCGAGCGGGATCCAGAGCGTGGCCCGCCCGGATCCGTCGTCCCGGACAACCGACCGTTTCTCGTTGGCCGAAATTTCAGACCACCGGTCCGGCGGCAGGCCCGTGTCGAACAACAGGTACACATGGCCCGTCTTCTCCTCGGGGTTTCTCACGTCCACGAAAGCGGTGGCGATGCCCGCGCTTTCGAGCAGCGAGGCGGCCAGCACGGCCAGGTCGTCGCAGTCCCCCGCTCCGAGGGACAGCGTCTCGACGGCCGACTGCACTCGGTCGTCCCGGTCGAAGGGGATGTTGGGATCGCTCTGGTACCGGATATTCTTACCGGCCAGGGCTTCGAACAGCAGACGGGCCTGCCGCAGGCGGTCCGGCGCGGCGACCGCGCCGGCCGTGTCGCCTTTCAGAACCGAACGGCTCAGCGCCAGCACCTCCGGATCGTCGGGCGTGACGAACACGGGAAGCTTGTCGATGTCGCCGTTCCAGGCGTTCCGGCCGTGCACGACCACCTGCGCGTTGAACGATTTGGTCAGCGTGATGCCGGAGCGGGCCTCGATTTCCAGCCGGATCACCGCGGGCTCACGCGTCTCCGCGCGGAGCAGCGTCGGCCCGAAAATCAGGTGGACCGGAAGGTCCCGCGTCTCGCCCCGCGGGATGGACACGAACCCGCTCTGGCGCTGCCCGTCCGTGACGCCGTCTATCCAGGAGCGCAGATTGACCTCGATCTCATGGCCCGACGTGTTCCGGACCGTGGCCGTGGCGATGGGCACCAGATTGTAGAACCTGTAATAAGCGGGGTAGATGTCCTGCACGTTCACCCGCACGCCGAGGACCTTGAACAGCTCCTTTTTCTGGCCCCAGATGAAGGCGAATCCCAGGCTGAACTGATAACCGCTCCGGGAATTCCCGGCGGAGAAGTCGACGAAGTGGTACCGCGAGTCCGCGGACAGGGCGAACCAGTCGGCCAGGAGCAGGTGGCTGCCGAGACCGGCGTAGCCCCCCATCTGGAAGTCCGACTCCGCGGCCACTTCCGCCTCCTCCGCGTCCACGCTCGTCCGGCTGGCCCAGTAGGTGCCGGCGCCGGCGCAGACATAGGGCTGGAGCGCGCTCCGGATGCGGCTGCTCAGGATGTCGAACCGGCAGCCGAGCAGGACGGGGATCACGGCGGAAACGTCCACGTCGTCCCCGGACCAGTCGGAGGATTGGACGGAGACCCGGCTGACCGTGCCCACGCTGCTCTCCAGGAACCAGCGGTCCGCGAGGCGGGAGAAGAAGACGATGTCCCCTCCGGCACCCTCGACGAGCACCGAAGTTCCCTGGTCCAGGGGGCTCACGCGCACGCCCATGGCCCGGTCGCCGATCTTCCAGAACGAGCCCCGCAGGCCGAGCCCCGTGGTCCGGCTGATCCCCTGTCCGTGGGCGGCCGCCGCGGCCGCAGCGAACAGCAGCGCCGCGACGGCTCTCTGGCACCGCATGCCGGACGTCGGCCGACCCGGCTCCGATTTCCTGTTTCCCTTCATCCGTCGAATCCCTACCGTTTCCAGGTAAAAACCGCTCCGAAACCCAGTTCGAATCCGCTCGACGGACGATCCGGGTCCAGATTCACGAGATGATACTTCATTTCACCCTGAAACGCGAACCAGCGGCTGACCGAGAAATATCCGCCCCCGCCCGCGTACAGGCCGGCCATCAGCCGGTTGCGCACGGTCACCTCCTCCCGGGAGAAGGCCTCGTCGATCACGCGGATGTGGCTCACGATGTACGGACCGCCGCCCGCTGAAAGATACGGCTGAAACGAGCTGATGTTCCGGTCCGGGAAAAGGGACCACTGATATCCGACCGTGACGGGCACGACGGCCTCGATCTCCACGTCGTCCCGGAACAGTCCGGTTTCCGCGGTCTTCACCCGTCCCAGGCCGCCCCAGGAGAATTCCACCGCGCCCCTGTCGCCGACGCCCGACATGAAGCTGATCCACCCCCCGCCCCCGGCGTCCACCCGGTCCTCGTCCAGTCCGAAGGAACCGGTGCGCACGTAGACCTCGTGGCTTCCCGGGGACCAGTACGAGCCCCGCAGTCCGATTCCCGCGCGGTCCGTCCAGATGGACCCGGCCGCGGCCGGCCCCGAGACGAACAGCGCCGCGCACACCAGCAGAAAAACCGCTTTCTTCATGACAACCTCCTTTAATTTAACAACATTTCGTCTGTTTCCAAGCTTTTCCGGCCGGATCAGAACTCGACCGTCAATCCGCCCACCGGGAACACCTGGTACTGCAGAATTCTCTGTTTCGAGCCGTCGCTGTTGTACGAATAATCCCAGACATTCTCCCGGCCGTACACGTTCATGATGTCGATGTAGGTGACGAGGTTCCACCCGTCGAACATGTACCTGCGGTCGAGCCGGAAATCGAGCCGGTGGTAGACCGGATACCGTTCCGCGTTCAGGGGCGTGGCCGGATCCACGATCCAGGTGTGGTACTCGGGTTTGTACGTCGGCGCGGTGTGGGGCCGGCCTCCGAGATACCGCCACTTCACCGCCGCCTCGACCTGATCCGCGAATGGCAGCATCCAGTCGACCCACTTGTACCAGGACTGCCGGTTCAGGCTCCGGTACCATCCCCTGCCGCGGAGATCCCAGCGGGCGCCTGCGATCGCGGTGAACACGTGCCGGAAGTCGAAATCCCAGTCGAATTCCCTTCCGTTGCGCGGGTCCACGCCGCGGGACACGGAATAGGAGTAGCTCACGGTGGCGTGAAACGGTCCCGACATCTTCTTTTGAAGGAAGCATTCGACCCCGCGGGCGTTTCCCCTTCCCCGGGCGACCAGACGGCCGTCCCAGGAATCGTAGGGATTTTCCGTGATTTCGGACGGATCCACGGGCACGCCGCGATAGTCCTTGTAGAACGCTTCGACCGTGCCGCGGAGGTCGTCCCGGAACAGGCGCTCGATCCCGGCCACGGCCTGGCGCGTTTCCTTGTACCCCAGGCTCCGGTTGTCCGGATGGGAGGCCAGCTGGACGTAGGCCGGCGACTGGGAGTGGCGGCCGAACGCCAGGTTGACGCTTGAACGCGGAGTCAGCGCGTAGGAAAATCCGAGCCGGGGATCCACGGCACGCTTGCCGGTGTAGTCGAAATAATCCGCCCGCAGGCCGAACAGGGCCGTCAGACGCCTCACCGGATGGAACTTCACCTGCCCGAAGCCAGAAGCCTTGGACGCGGTGACATGACGCGCCCGGTCGTACTCGGGATAGGTCTCGTGAATGCCTGTGATCTTCGGAGGCGTGCGGCTGTTGTCCCATTCGAAAAGCGTGTCCGCGGACCAGGTCACTGCCAGATCGAGGGGGATGGATTTCACCGCGCCGCCGAAGGCCAGCTCCAGGCTTTCGGACGGCTGAAACACGGCCTCGGCCCGCAGGGTGTGCTCGATTTCCGTGGAGAGATTGGTGAACCGCTTGTGGACGTCATATTTCGCGGTCTGATCCCAGTGATTGAGTGTCCGGGACAGGGTCACCTTCGAATACCCGCGCTCCGAGAACAGGTGCCGCCAGGCCGCGCCCGCCGCGTACTGGCGGCTCCGCGACACCACGTCGTCCGTGCCCTGATTGTACGCGGAATCGTCCTCTTCCCGGATGTGGATCCGGTCGTCCCCGAAAATGCCGTTGACGAGTATCTGGTCGTTGCCGTCCAGGTCGTAGACCGCCTTTCCCTGAAGATTGTAGTAATGCGGAACGGACGTCATGCCCGTGGACGAAATGATGAGATCGAGAAAGCTCTTGCGGCCGCTGAGCATGTAGGAGCCTTTTCCGCCCGCCAGGGGACCCTCCACCGTCAGCCCGGCGCCGCTCATGCCCAGGGTCGCGTGGCCGGTCCGCCTCCGCCGGTTCCCCTCCCGGAGCGAGATGTCCAGAACGGACGAGGCCTTGTCCCCGTACCGGGCGGGAAACGCGCCGGCGTAGAAATCGGCCTGGCGCACGAACTCGTTGTTGATCATGTTCACCGGCCCGCCGCCCGCGCCCTGCATGCCGAAGTGGTTCGGGTTCGGAATCTCGATGCCGTCCATCACGAACAGGTTCTCGCCGTACATGCCGCCGCGCACGATGATCTCGTTCTCCTGGTCGCCGCCCGACACCACGGCCGGCAGGGCCTGGACCACGCGCTGGATGTCCTCGGCGCTGCCCGCGTCGGTCCGGATCTCCTCCTGATCCATGCTCCGGTTCGAGACCACGGCGTCCTTCGCTCCGTGAAAGTGGCCGGCCGTCACCTCCACGCCCTCGTGCCGCAACACCGTCGGTTTCATGGGGATGACGCGGATCGTGGTCCGTCCCGGATTGACGACCACCGTGTTCACCACGCGCGACTCGTATCCCATCATGACGAACCGGACATTGTAGATGCCGGGCGGGACCGGTTCGACCGTGAACCGGCCCTCTTCGTCCGCGGAGGCCCCGAGTTCCGTGCCCTGGATGAGGACCATGGCTCCGGCCAGGGGCGATTCCGTGGATTCGTCCATGACCCGGCCGGACAGAATGCCGGGTTTCGTTGACTGCGGAGACGGAGAACCGGTTCCGGGCTCTTCCGCGGCCAGGCCGGACGCGGAGAGCATGAGGAACAGGGGCAGGAAGACGCATTCGTGGACCTTCCTGCGCCCGGCGGATTGAATGAGGAAAGATATTCTCGTAACTGAAAACTGCATGACGCTTTGCCCTCCTGATGAGAATGACGGGATATTCCTGTTCGCCTCTCAGCCAGTAAAGGCAATAGCGGTGCCGCCTCGCAAGAGGTCGCTTAAGTTGTTGTTTTGATTTTGTTTGGATGGATGACTAGGCAGGTTAAAACGAGTGCGGAAACGGGGAAACGCGGAATTTTTCCGCGATTGGGATGCGGGTTTGTTGTCTGCTGGGAATTCACCCTTTAGCGTTTCATTCATGAAAGGCTGAAGCCTTAATTCCGTGTGGCAGACAAAGCCGACAACATGGATTTCACCCTTCAGGGTTTCATCCCCGAACCGTGAAATCCACGATCGGAAAAAGCTCGAAGCACGAATCCATCCAGCGCTCCCCTTTTTTCTCCCGCCAGTACAGGTAACTAGAACAGTCATAATCGGCCAACCCGCAAACAAGCCCGTGCTTGACGGGATTCTGGTGGATATAATTGAAATGGCTGTAAAAATCCCTCCGGTCCCGCACGCACCGGTCCCAGTAGTTCTGAAACACACGCCTGCCGGGCTTTCCCTCCAGCCTGTTGAATTCCCGCGAGAATCCACCGTGCACGGCCTGCATCAGCGGGCCGAGGAATCCCCCGGAACCGCCCTGGAACAGGATGTGGTAATGATCCGGGAGAACGGCCCAGGCGTACAGGACGCAGGAGGCGTCCGACAGCTTCTTTTTAAGATGATTCAGGAACAGAAGCCGGGTTTCGGATTTTTCCAGTCTCGGTCCGTCCCCCCGGATCCGAGCCGTGAGGAAGTAGATTGAGTTGTCCACGCACAGGTGAAGCGGGTGGTGGCGTCTGGGCCTCCTGTACTCCATTTTGATCTCCCTCCTTATATTGGAGTTAATCCTTCAGGATTTCATTTTTTTTAAAGAATGAAAGGCTAAAGCCTGAAATCCATAATAAAAACGCAGCCGTTGTGCGGCTGCGTCTGGTGTTTGCTTCGAATCGGGCATGCATTCCCCTTCGGTCGGGGATTCAGTGCGGATGCATAGCCTTTGGTGTCTGTGTCAGTGTTTCTAATTTACTGAACGTTTCCCCCCTGTCTCTTATACACATCTCCGAGCCC
>JAUCQC010000030.1 GCA_030372965.1 bacterium | reverse complement strand
TTCGGAACTCGTCGGCAGCGTCAGATGTGTATAAGAGACAGATTTTGCAGGGGCGCTAGACATGCAGATCATCCCGCTCGCCGCGGACTCCATGGGCGTCCGCTCGATGGCGACTTACGTGGAATGCCGCGGCGCCGGCGTCCTGATCGACCCCGGCGCCGTTCTGGCGGAACGCCGCCGCGGCCTTTTGCCGCACCCCCTCGAGACCGACCGCCTGGCCAAGGCGCTCGGCCGCATCTCCCTGTACGTCAAGACCGCCCGGATCGTCGCCGTCACCCGGTGGGACCCCGAGCACGTCCGGTTCGAGTCGCCCGAGTGGATGAAGGGCAAGCGGCTCCTCGTGAAAAACCCCAATCTCTGTCTCTCCTCTGAGAGCCGCACCCGCGCGTTCGCTTTTCTGAAGGCCGTGCGGAACCTGTGCGAGGAGATCGTTTTCGCCGACGGAACCGCCTTCACCGCCGGCGCCTGCCGCGTCTCTTTCGGCGATTTCATCCCGGCCGGCCCGGCCGATCCCCGCGAAGCGTCCATTCCGCTGGTCGTCACCGAGGGCGAGGAAACGTTCGCGTTCTCCTCGGCCGCGAAGGGCGTGTATCCGGAGCCGACCGCCCTGTTTCTCGCGTCCGCGAAACCGTCGGTGCTGTACCTCGACGGCCCGGATTCGAATCCGGCCGAGCGCGGCGTCCGTCGGCCCCCGACCGCGCCGCTCATCCGCCGGATGCGCCGCCTGATTTCCGAATCCGGAAGCCGCCGCATCCTCTACGACCACCACCCCCTTCGGGATCCGGAGTGGCGGCGCAAGGCCGAACCCCTGTTCCAGGCGGCGCTGGAGCAGGCCGCGGTGCTGCAGACCGCCGCGGAATACCGGGGGGAGGAAATCCTGGACCTGGAATCGAGGCGGAAGTCGCTCTACAACCTGGAACACGGCGCGGCGGCCGGAGAACTCGACTTTTCAGGCGGGGGAAACGCGTGATCAATCCCCTGAAACGCACCGACGTGTTCCGGTGCCGCCAGGAGGCGCACCGCCGGTTCGGCGGCGCCGTGTCGGCCTATCACGTTCTGCGCGAGAAAAAGTGCTGGCCCGCGGGCTGTCTCTATTTCGTCTGGCATTGCGTGAAGCTCGAGAAGGGCGGACGCTGTCCGCAGGGCTTCACCGTTCCGGGGCGGAAATGCGGGGGCTGCACCCACTATGTCGAGGACAAGCTCCATTTCCAGCCCGAACGCCTGATCGAAGAGGCGGCGTACGACGCCTTTCTCGAGGACCTGGAGGTTTACGAGGCGTGGATCGAGAAGGCGGCGCGGGGCCGGCCGCAGGTCGCGGGCCGCGTTGCAACGGTCAAGCCCTGGTTCGAGAGAACCGTTCTTCCGGACGGGTCGCGGCTCCGGCTGAGGGGGTATCTGCTGGTTCTGCGGAACGCCTTCATCGGCGTCGAGCCCGTGGACGGGCCGGTCTACGTCCGGGTGTCCCCCGGACTGATGGCGTCTTTCGGTTTTACGGCGAAAATGAAGGTGGAGATGACCGGCGAGATCCGGGAGGACAGGGGGCGCATCGTGGTCTCGCATCCGAAACAGGTGGAAACGCGGGGCCGCGGCTGGGGATGGCGGTGGACCGACGAGAAGGCGCTCGTCGCGGTGCACACGGCGTCGCATCTGGACCGCCAGCCCGAGCAGTGCCTGGCCTGCCCATGGGGCGCGCTGGCCGACGTCTCGGACCGCTCCGAACCCGAGGAGCGCAAATACCGGAGCCTGTACTGCCTGAAGGCCGTCGCGGATCCGGACGGATGTTACGTGCGCGCGATGGGGAAGCTGAGGCGTAAAAGCGCCTGATTCTTCGCGTATTCCGACACCGGCGGACGCGTCAGGGCATCGGGAGGGCGGCGCGTCACCCCCGCGGTCAAACGGACGCTCCGGAAGATTGGATGAAAAGTGCCCGGCACCTCTGAGGCTGTCTCTTATACACATCTCCGAGCCCACGAGA